>NZ_CP085154.1:3029872-3332859 GCF_022788695.1 Pseudosulfitobacter sp. DSM 107133 | reverse complement strand
GCACGTTGGCCGTGATCGGCAGCACATCCTCGGGCGAGGTGCCCCAGGTGACGACGGGGGCGATGTCTTCGCCCTTGAGCGTGATGACCTTGTCCCAGTGCGCATCATCGTCCGAGAACAGGGTTTTCCACCATGCGACGGCGGCTTCCCACTCTGCGCCCTTGGGGGCGTGAGGGCGGCCCATGCAATATTCATAGGTCTTCTCGTCGGGCGCGATGATGCCTGCGCGCGCGCCGCCTTCGATCGCCATGTTGCAGACGGTCATGCGGCCTTCCATCGACAGATCACGGATCGCTTCGCCGCAATATTCGATGACATAGCCGGTGCCGCCGGCGGTGCCGGTGACGCCGATGACCGACAGGGTGATGTCCTTGGCCGTAACACCGGGGCGCAGTTTGCCGGTGATCTCGACCTTCATGTTTTTCGATTTCTGCTGGATCAGCGTTTGCGTCGCCAGAACGTGTTCAACTTCGGATGTGCCGATGCCGTGGGCCAGTGCGCCGAATGCACCGTGGGTCGCCGTGTGGCTGTCGCCACACACAACGGTCATGCCGGGCAGGGTCCAGCCCTGTTCGGGGCCGACGATGTGCACGATGCCCTGACGCACGTCGGACACGGGGTAATAATGAATGCCAAAGTCCTTGGCGTTCTTGTCCAGCGCTTCGACCTGAATGCGGCTTTCTTCGTTCATGCCGCCGTTGGCACGGTCCAGCGTGGTGGGCACGTTGTGGTCAGGCACAGCGATGGTTTGCTCGGGCTTGCGCACGGTGCGGTTCGTCATGCGCAGACCTTCAAAGGCCTGCGGGCTGGTCACTTCGTGAACCAGGTGGCGGTCGATATAAAGCAGGCAGGTGCCGTCGTCGGCCTCGTGGGCGACGTGGGCATCCCAGATCTTGTCATAGAGTGTCTTGGCGGATTTTGTGGGGGACATGAGGGACCTCTCCCGTATTTTGAATGCAGAAATGTCGTGGGGTTTCGGGCGCGCGCGACTTTATAGTCGCGCCAGCACCGCGTGGGTCGCCCCGAAGAAGCGTTCGCGCAGACGTGCGCGGTCGTCGATGTCAAAAAGACGTATCATGCGCGCAGAGATACGCCTTTGACCCTTGTGGCGCAAGGTGGACGTGGGAAAAGTGACATGGCCCCGCGCGGCCCGGCTTTCTGCGCGCAGGCGCTTCTTCAAAAGGTGGTGCGTTACAACGCGTTTGGCTTGCGCGCGTATAAGTCTAAGTGCAACCATACCATCCAACGCAGGGAGTGCGCATGGAGACGACCACCGAGACCGGGACAGCGTTCGGGCTGGATTTGCTTGCAGCCATCGAGACATCAGCGGGAACGATTTATGCGTTTCTTGTCAGTCTGATGCAGCCCGGCTGGCGGCTTTATCAGGTTCTGATAATCGTGGCGCTCGCGCTTTTGTGCTATGGGCTGCACAAATTCTCGGGGCGTTTGTTGCAGAATTGGGTCCGTTCGCGTGAAGGCTGGAAGGCCTGGCAGCTGCGTATGGTTGTGCAGATACGCCGCCGGTTGGGATTGCTGTGGTATGCGCTGCTGGGCTGGTCGCTTTGGCTGGTGATGCAGGAAATCACATGGCCGTCGCGGTCCTATCTGATCGGGCTGGCGGCGACTCTGGCGACGGCCTGGGCGTTCATCGGATTTTCGGCGCGATTGGTGCGCAACCGGTTTTTACGGCGGGTGGTGACGTGGGGCCTGTGGATCTATGTCACGCTGTTCTACCTCAATATCTCGGATGAAGTTTCGGCGTTTCTGGACCGCATGGCGATCTCGGTCGGAGATTTCCGGCTGTCATTGCTGACGCTGATCGTCGCCGCCGTTGTCATCGGCGTGCTGTTTACGATGGCGCGGCTGGTCAGCAACACGACCGCCGCGACGATCCGCAAGAACGAGGACATCAGTCCCTCGATGCAGGTGCTTGCGGTCAAGGCCGTACAGATCGGCCTGTATGGCTTTGCCTTTTTCGCGGGGATCAAGGCGGTGGGCATCGACCTGACCGGTCTTGCGGTACTGACCGGTGCCATCGGTGTGGGTCTGGGTTTTGGTCTGCAAAAGGTCATCTCGAATCTTGTCTCGGGCGTGATCATTCTGCTGGACAAGTCGATCAAGCCGGGGGACGTGATCAGCCTTGGCGATACCTTTGGCTGGATTCAGACACTGGGCGCGCGCTATGCGTCTGTGGTGACGCGGGATGGCAAGGAATACCTGATCCCGAACGAAGACCTGATTACCGGGCAGGTGGTGAACTGGTCGCATTCCAACGACTTCGTGCGTTTGGATATCTATTTTGGCACCTCTTACGACGATGATCCGCATCAGGTGCGCAAGCTGGCCATCGAGGCCGCCAAAAGCGCCGACCGCGTGCTAAGTCACCGCCCGCCGGTCTGTCATGTGGTGGGATTTGGCGACAGCAGCGTGGATTACATCCTGCGGTTCTGGATCAAGGACCCCACCGGGGGGCTGACCAATATTCGCGGCAATGTGTATCTGGCGCTGTGGGACATCTTCAAGGAACACGGCGTGTCGATCCCCTTCCCGCAACGCGAAGTGCGCATGCTGGGCGGGGCCCCGATGCAGGACGAAGGCATGGCAGAGCCGGCCCCGAAAGAGGACGCGGCGACCGCTGTCAAAGACGACAAGACGCCCAGCACCTCGTTCGGCTAATCCAGCGCCAGTGCGTCAAGGGCCGCTGCGTTGCCGCCCTTGGCCGCTTGTTTCAGATATTTCAGATAGGCTTTGGGATCAGGGGCGATGCCATTGTCGCCGATATAAAGCTGCGCCAGTGCATAGGCCGCATCTGCGTCCCCCTTGTCTGCGGCGTCTTGCAAAAAGGCCTTGGCCTGCTGTGGATCACCATCGCCCAAAGTGCCATCGGCCAGCCATGCGCCATAGGTGCGTTGCGCGGCAGGATAGCCTGCTTTGGCGGCCTCAAGCAGCAGCGCGCGGCCTTTGTCCCGATCTGCGTCGCCGGTGCCGTTTTCGATCAGCATCCGCCCAAGGGAATAGCGGCTGACCAGATCGCCCAACGCCACGCCCTGTTCCAGAAGGTCGCGTGCGACGGCCAGATCGCGCTGGACGTAGGTGCCGGCGAAGTAAAGCGTTGCGAGGCCGTTGAATGCGATGGGATAGTGATCCTGTCGCGCGGCTTTGGTCAGCAGCTCCAGCGCGCGCGGATCGCCCGCACGGTCATAGGCGCGGCCCAGTTCATAGCGGGTGCGGGGGCTGACATCGCCCGCGGCATAGGCATTCAGGCAGGCGGTGGTGGCGGTTTCGGGATTCATGTCGTCCCAGGCGACGCCCGGTGCGTCTGATTCGCCATCAAAGGGATGGGCGGCGGCGGCGTCGCAGGCGTCGATCCATTTTGCGCGCACCTCTGGCCCGCCTTCACTGATCTGTTGGGCGGCGCGCGCCGCGTCAACCGCAACCCGGGATCCCGCCAGCGGAAATGTGGCGCTTTGCTCGCCTGCCTGCAACGTCCAGTCGCGGGCGGCCTGAAACAGTTCGACATCTTCGGGCGAAATGAAAAAGCTGTAGGACACCATGCCGTCAGCCTTGGCCGGTTCACGGCGCAGTTCGTCGCCCGTTACCGTCACCGTGCGCGCCGATCCGTCCGTCATGGTCAGAGTGGATTTCACGCTGTCCTGAAAGGCGTTTCCAGGGATAACCGCGCCAATCGCAGTGTTTTTCCCTTTGCTGTCCAGGATCATGATCGCAAAGCTGTAGTCTTCAAGGATGACGCCTGCCGTATGGACACCTTCGGCATACAAAAGATCGCCGGGCTGGTGATAGTGCCATTCTTCAAAGGCAACTTCCTGTGCAAGACCCCTGTCAGCGGCGGCGGCCAAAACCAATACAGCGCAGAAAATGCGGAAAAAATACGTCAACGGACGGGTCCTTGTTATCAGGTCCGCCTACCTTAACGAGGGCAGGGTATTGCACGCAAGTTCAGCAACATGTCACAGGGCGCTGCAATGTCGTCAGGCATGCGTTGAAATCTGCTGTGGGGCTTGCTAACTTAGAGCTACATCCCAGCGCCGGGGATCTGGCGGCGCGCATCTAGGAGGGCAATGTCCTGTCAATCCATACAACGTCGGCACAGGCTGCCGGCCAAACGGCCGCACTGATGGGCGCCGTCGCACATGAAGCAGGCAGCGAAGCGCAGCTGGCCCTGATCCTTTCTTCCCTTTCCGATGACAAAGCCGAAGAAGTCGTGCAGATCGATCTGCACGGCAAGACGGCCTTTGGCGACTATATGGTTGTCTGCTCGGGCAGGTCCTCACGCCAGGTTGCTGCGATTGCTGAAAAGCTGGTGCAGCGTCTGAAAGAAGCATTCGGTCGTCCCGTGCGGATCGAGGGCAAGGACACAGGTGACTGGGTGCTGGTCGACACCGGTGATGTGATTGTTCACGTCTTCCGGCCCGAAGTGCGCGAGTTCTACCAACTGGAAAAGATGTGGCTGGGTACGGACGGTTCGACCGCCGCCAACTGACGCATCTATGAAGGTTCATATCATTGCCGTGGGGCGCCTGCGTGGCGGCCCCGAGGCTGATCTTATTTCCGATTATCTGACACGTTTCGATCGTACCGGACGGGCCCTGAGCCTGGGTCCGGCGCAGATCGTCGAGGTGGAGGACCGCAAGGGCGGTGGCATGGCCGCCGAAGCCGAGCTGCTGCGTCGTGCTGTGCCCAAGGGCGCGTTTCTGGCGGTGATGGACGAGCGCGGGCGGGTGGAAACGTCGCCCAAGTTTGCCAGCCGTCTGGCCGGATGGCGCGATGGCGGGCGGTCTGATCTGGCGCTGGTGATCGGCGGGGCGGATGGAATTGACCCTGCGCTGCGCGCCGAGGCGGATTTTGCGCTGTCGTTCGGGGCAATGGTCTGGCCGCACATGCTGGTGCGGGTGATGCTGGCCGAACAGTTGTACCGTGCCGCGTCTATTCTGGCCGGTGCGCCCTATCATCGGGATTGATTTGGGGCTCTGCCCCCGCCCTGCGGGCGTCCCCGGGATTTTTTGAACCAGAGAATCTAGGGTCCAGACCCTAAGGGCGCAGGTTCACTTGTGTGGTCTCTACGTTCCAGCCGTCGGGCAGCGCGCGGGCCTGTATCTGCACCTGTCGGGTGCCTGTGGGGATTTCCACGCCGGAAAGTGTGCGGGTAAAGGGCTGTTCGTTGACATGCGGATGCGCCAGCACACGCATCCCCAGTTCATTTCCGTCCATATCCAGCACCCGCCAGCCGTCGGCGTAATGGTCCCAGCCGGCATCGGGGTGGGCGATTGTTACGCTGAATTGCCATGTGTCACCGGTTTGGGTGGCGCTGACGGCGGTAATAACGGGCGGTTCTGCAAGAGCAGCCGTGGATGTGAGGGCGAAGGCGGCGAGCCATTTCATTCCGCGGCCTCCAGAAGGATACGGCGTGCGTGCGAGGCAAATTCACGCCGCCAGATCACGGCAAGGGTAAAGGCGGTGGCGACCATCAGCGGAACCGGCCCCAGCAGCCAGGCAGTCATTGCGATGCCGAAATAAACGGCCCGCAAGCCACGGTTGAAGCTGCGGGCGGCGATTATGTTGATCTCGGCGGACTGGTTTGCGCGGGTCAGGGCCAGCGGGTCGTTGGGGTCGTTGGGCACCGCGGCCATGACAACGGCGGCGTAGCCGAACAGACGGTTCGCCCAGACGAATTTCAGGAAGGCATTGGTCAGGAACAGGCTGATGATCAGCAGCTTTGCCTCCCAGACAAAAACCGGTTCCGAAACCAGTATCAGATCGTTCGCGATGTCAGTGATGCGTTCGGCGTTGCCGATCATCGCCAGTGCACCGCCGATGGCGATGGCGGCGGTAGAGGCAAAGAAGGCCGTGCTTTGGCGCAGGCTGCCGAGCACATGGGCGTCAAAGATGCGCGGGTTGCGTGTGATCATCTGGATCATCCACTCGCGCCGGTATCCCGCCATGATCCGGGCTGTTGACGGGGCCTTGGACGTGGTGCTTTCGACGCGCCAGCCAATCACCAGCCACGCAGCAATCAGCAGGCTCAGGGCCGTGTAATCAAGCGTATCAAACAGGGCAAGGCGATTGGTCCATGTCATGATACAGTGATAGGGTGTTGTCTGGCCCCTTGTCACGCGGTCAAATTGGTAATATTATTTTACCAATAGAAGGAGCAGCCATGGAAATGCCGATCCCCAATCCCGCCATTCTGGCATGCAAGGACCGTGTGGTCGCGCGTCTGTTGCAGGTCTTGCCCGCCGATGCGGTGATCAGCGACGAGTCCGAAACGCGCGCCTATGAGTGCGACGCGCTGACCGCCTATAGATGCGCGCCGATGGTGGCAGTGTTGCCGGCCTCGACCCGGGAAGTTTCGGACGTGCTGCGCATTTGCCATGAAGAGGGCGTGCCAGTTGTGCCGCGCGGGTCGGGCACCTCGCTGGCCGGTGGCGCACTGCCCACAGCGGATTGTGTGATTCTGGGCGTGGCGCGGATGAACGATGTGATCGAGACGGATTATGCCAACCGGATCATCCGCGTGCAGACGGGGCGCACCAATCTGAGCGTTACGGGCGCTGTCGAGGAAGACGGGTTTTTCTATGCGCCCGATCCGTCCAGCCAGCTGGCCTGTGCCATTGCGGGCAATATCGCAATGAACAGCGGCGGGGCGCATTGTCTGAAATACGGGGTGACAACCAACAACCTTATGGGTGTCACTCTGGTGCGGATGGATGGCACTGTCGTCGAGATCGGAGGCGGCTATCTGGACGCGGGCGGGTTGGACCTGTTGGGTGTCATCTGCGGCTCGGAAGGACAGTTGGGCGTGGTGACCGAGGCGACCCTGCGCATCCTGCACAAGCCCGAGGGCGCACGGCCTGTGTTGATGGGGTTTGACGACAACGAAGTCGCGGGGGCCTGCGTGTCGGACATCATCAAGGCGGGTGTTCTGCCGGTGGCCATCGAATTCATGGACCGGCCCTGTATCGAGGCGACCGAAGCTTTTGCCGGTGCCGGATACCCTGACTGCGAGGCCTTGTTGATCGTCGAAGTGGAAGGGTCAGAGGCCGAGATTGATGACCAGCTGTCGCGGATCATGGAAATCGCGCGGCGGCACAATCCGGTCGAGTTGCGCGAAAGCAAGTCTCCCGAGGAAAGTGCCCGCATCTGGCTGGGGCGCAAGAGTGCGTTCGGCGCGATGGGGCAGATCAACGATTACATGTGTCTGGACGGGACGATCCCGGTGTCGTCGTTGCCTTTCGTGCTGCGGCGTATCGGCGAGATGTCGGCGGAATACGGGCTGCGGGTGGGCAATGTGTTCCATGCGGGTGATGGCAACATGCATCCGCTGATCCTGTTCGATGCGAACAAGCCGGGGGATCTGGAGCTGTGCGAGGCCTTTGGCGCTGATGTGCTGAAACTGTGCGTCGAGGCGGGCGGCTGCCTGACCGGCGAACATGGCGTAGGCATAGAAAAGCGCGATCTGATGCATGTGCAGTACAACAAGGACGATCTGGAAGCGCAGATGGCGGTGAAGGACGTGTTCGATCCGCAATGGTTGCTGAACCCCGCAAAAGTGTTTCCGCTGGATGCTTCCGAGACGCGGCGCGCAATTGCTGTGGCGGCGCAATAGGGGGCCAGCCCCCTGACCCCCCGGGATATTTGGAGCCAAAAGAAAATGATGACACCGCAGAGCGAAGAAGAGCTGGCAGGAATGATAGCCGGGGCCAAGGGGCCGCTGAGCGTGCAGGGTGGTGGTACGCGTGGTTTTGCGGGGGCGGGTGATGTGCTGTCCACGGCTGGGTTGGGCGGGATTAGCCTTTATGAACCGGGGGCTTTGACGCTGGTTGCCGGCGCCGGCACGCCGGTGGCCAAGATCGAGGCAGCGCTGGCGGCGGAAAACCAGCGGCTGGCGTTTGAGCCGATGGATCACCGTGCCTTGCTGGGGACATCTGGCACACCGACCATTGGCGGGGTGATGGCCGCCAATGTCAGCGGGCCGCGGCGGATTGCGGTGGGCGCTGCGCGGGATTTTGCGCTGGGGGTGCGCTTTGTCGATGGTGCCGGGCGGATCGTGAAGAACGGCGGGCGGGTGATGAAGAATGTCACCGGCTATGATCTGGTCAAGCTGATGTGCGGGTCGTTCGGCACCTTGGGTGTGTTGAGCGAGGTTGCGATGAAAGTGCTGCCCGCGCCGGAAACCGAGGCCAGTCTGGTCATTGCCACGGGTGTGGTCGAGCAAGCGGTGGCGGCGCTGTCACGCGGGTTGGGATCGGCGTTCGAGGTGACAGGGGCGGCGTTTCTGCCCGAGCGCGGGGCCGTGGTGCGGGTCGAAGGGTTCGACGCCTCGGTTGCCTATCGGTTGGCGGCGCTTGAGGAGATTTTGGGCGGATTTGGCGGCGTTGAGCGGCTGGACGCGGGGGCATCGAAAACGCTGTGGCGTGATGTGCGCGACGTGCAGCCCTTTGTCGGGCGTGCGGGCAATGTGTGGCGGGTGTCGGTCAAGCCCGGCGATGCGCCGACTGTGGTCGCTGCCTTGCCAGTGAGTGCAGATTATCTGCTGGATTGGGGGGGCGGGTTGATCTGGGTGCTGTGCGCTGAAGGAACGGATTTGCGGGCGATGATCGCACCTTTGGCCGGACATGCGACGCTGGTGCGGGCCGATGCGCAGACGCGCGCGCGGCTGGGGGTGTTCCAGCCCGAGCCGGCAGCGCTGGCCGCGTTGACCGATGGCGTGCGCGCCCGGTTCGATCCGCGCGGGGTGCTGTGCCCCGGTGATATGAAGGCGGCGTGATGGGGATATGGCTGACCTTGTTCGCCGTGGTTTTCGGCCTTGGCCCCTGGGTCTTTTTGCGGTTGATGCGTTTGACGCCCTCGACGGGCGTTCTTGCCAGGCTGGCTTTGGCCATGGTGATCTGCGCCACTGCGAGCCTGTGGCTTCGGTTTCTGGCGCCCGTCCCCTGGGGGGTAAACATATGGGCGACATGGCTGGGCATCGGGCTGATCTGGGCCGCATGGATCGCTGTGCTGGCGCTGGTCGCTTTGGCGTTGCGGCAGGTTGATTCAGGTCGGGCCATGCGCCGGTGGACCGGCATTATGGGTGCAATCGGCACCACCGTGCCGTGGTTTGGTCTGGCTTCGGCCCGTCTGATGAGCAGTTGAAAGAGAGATAATGCAAACGACATTTACGCCTGAACAGTTGCAGGACCCGAAGATACAACGCGCCAACCAGATCCTGCGGTCTTGCGTGCATTGCGGGTTTTGCACAGCGACCTGTCCCACATATCAGGTGTTGGGTGACGAATTGGACAGCCCGCGCGGGCGGATTTATCTGATCAAGGACATGCTGGAAAACGAGCGGGTGCCGGATGCCAAGACGGTGGGGCACATCGACCGTTGTCTGTCGTGCCTGGCGTGTATGACGACCTGCCCGTCGGGGGTGCATTACATGCATCTGGTGGATCAGGCCCGCGAATACATCGAGGACAATTACAAACGTCCCCTTACCGACCGCGCCTTGCGCTGGGTGCTGGCGCGCATCTTGCCCTATCCGACACGGTTTCGGGTGGCGCTTTTGGGGGCCAAGATGGCGCGGCCCTTTGCGCGGTTTCTGCCCGATCCACGGCTGCGGGCGATGATCGCGATGGCACCCAAACAGGTGCCCCCTGTCAGCCGCAACGACGATCCGCAAAGCTTTGCGCCGGTGGCGGCGCGCACAAGGCGCGTGGCACTGATGACGGGCTGTGCGCAAAAGGCGCTGAACACCGACATCAACGACGCCACCATCCGGCTGCTGACGCGGCTGGGTTGCGAGGTGGTCGTGGCCAAGGGGGCGGGCTGTTGCGGGGCGTTGACGCACCACATGGGCAAAAGCGATGAAAGCCATGCGGCGGCCTCCAGAAACATTGCCGCCTGGGCTGGCGAAATGGACGGTGACGGGCTGGATGCGATTGTGATCAACACCTCGGGCTGTGGCACGACGGTAAAGGATTACGGCCATATGTTCGCGGGCACCGATCTTGAGGGTGACGCCCGGCGCGTGGCCGCCAAGGCAATGGACATAAGCGAATTGCTGGTCCAGTTGATGACGCCAGAACACATCACACGCAGCGCCAATATGGCCGCGATGTGCATTGCGGGCACCGACGCCACAGCGCCCGAAGACAGGGAGCGCACTGTCACCGTTGCCTATCACGCCGCCTGTTCGTTGCAGCACGGACAGCAGATCAAAACCCATCCCAAGACCCTGCTCAAGCTGGCCGGATTTGGTGTGGTTGAACCGGCAGACAGCCATCTGTGCTGTGGGTCTGCGGGCACCTATAACCTGATGCAGCCCGAGATTTCGGCGCAGCTGAAGGCGCGCAAGGTGCGCACGCTTGAGGCCAAAAATCCCGACATCATCGCGGCGGGAAACATCGGTTGCATGATGCAGATCGGCAGCGCCACGGGGGTTCCGGTTGTGCACACGGTCGAGCTGCTGGACTGGGCGACGGGCGGGCCGCGCCCCCCCGCTTTGGACCGCAAAACAGGCGGCGCGCCCGCGGTGCCAATGTTGCGCTGAATGTCGTGCTTGCCATAATGTCGCCGCATGGCGCGCGTAGTCCGTGCGCAACCCTCTAGGAGAGATAAATGCGGCGTTGGATGTCCCTGACCCTGATGGCCATTGTGGTCGCGTCCACTGCCTTTGCGCAGGATGCGCAACTGCGCCGACTGGAAACGACAAACACGGGCCGCGAATGGGAGGCTGTCGGGCGTCTGGACCTTGATGGAATCGGCTTTTGCACCGGTGCGTTGATCGCGCCCAATCTGGTGCTGACAGCGGCGCATTGCCTGTTCGACAAACGCAGCAAACAGCCGATTGACCACGAAAAGATTGAATTTCTGGCCGGTTGGCGCAACGGGCGGGCATCGGCCTATCGCAATGTGCGCCGTGCCGTGGTGCATCCGAAGTATGTTTACGACGGCAAGGTTTCATCCGAGCGTGTGCGCAACGATCTGGCGCTGCTTGAGCTGGATCAACCTATTCGCAACACCACGATCCGCCCTTTTGGCACGGCCGTGCGACCGGCAACGGGCGACCGGGTGGGTGTGGTCAGCTATGCGAAATCACGTTCAGAAGTGCCGTCGCTGCAAGAGGTCTGTACCGTGCTGTCGCGTCAGGAAGGCGTGCTGATCACCTCGTGCAATGTCGATTTCGGGTCATCCGGCGCGCCGATCTTCAGCTTTGACGGAGGCGAGGCCAACATCGTGTCGGTGGTTTCGGCCAAGGCTGATCTGGACGGAAAAAACGTGTCACTGGGCACATCGCTGGGCGAACCTTTGGAGGAGTTGCGGTCGGAATTGTTGGCCGGCGGCGGGTTTCAGCAAAGTGCGGCACCTTCTGCCACCCGCATTCGCGTCGGGCAGCGCAACGACACCGGCGCGAAATTCGTCAAGCCCTGAGGGCCTGTGTGCAGAGCTGTTTGCGCAGGTCTTGAAACTGCAAAATCCATCCCCACATTTGATTTGTCTGAACGCCTATACAGGGTTCTGACATCTGCAAAACGGGTCCGTCCAAGGATGGAGGGCCTGACCTGAAATCGCTCACTCTAAGAGGATGACACATATGCGTAGTTTTGATTTTGCACCGCTTTACCGTTCGACTGTTGGCTTTGACCAGATCGCTGACATGATGGACCGCGTTCTGACCAACGACCATGCGCAGAACAGCTATCCCCCGTATAACATTGAGAAAACCGACGAAGACGCCTATCGTATTTCGATTGCGGTCGCGGGATTCTCGGATCAGGATCTGTCTGTTGAAGTGCGCGAAAAGGCGTTGATCGTTTCCGGCCGCAAGGCAGACGAAGACAGCCAGCGCAGCTATTTGCACCGTGGCATCGCGACCCGTGCATTTGAACGCCGGTTCCATCTGGCAGACCATGTGGTTGTGACGGGCGCGTCACATGCGGATGGCATGCTGCACATCGACCTGCAACGCGAAGTGCCCGAGGCACTGAAACCGCGTCAGATCGAGATTTCAGGTGGCACCAGGTCGATCGGCAAGGATGTCGTAGACGCCAAATCGGTCAACTGATCCAACCTGAACAACTGACGTTTCATGCCCGTGCGCATCTGCGCGCGGGCTTTTGTGTTGCGGAACTTAGGTCACACTTGTTGACTTAAATGGCAGATCGCGCCACCTTGTCCTGATTCCAAAAGGGGGAGATTTGCGGAATGTCGTTGCAAGAAATATTCGCCACACGCGCCGGTCGCATGAAAGCGTCCGAAATCCGCGAACTGCTCAAGCTGCTGGACCAGCCTGACATCATTTCATTTGCCGGGGGCATTCCCGACCCTGCGCTGTTTCCCAAGGCAGCCTTTCAGGAGGCCTTTGCCGATGTGCTGAACGGCCCGCTGGCGGGGCAGGCGCTGCAATATTCCACCAGCGAGGGGCACAAGCCCCTGCGCGACTGGCTGGCGACACATATGCAGGCGATCGGGATACCCGCGACGCCGGACAACATCCTGATCACCTCGGGGTCGCAGCAGGCGCTGGACTATCTTGGCAAGCTGTTCCTGTCGCCGGGTGACACGGCGCTGGTGGGCTGGCCGACCTATCTGGGGGCCTTGGGCGCGTTCAACGCTTACGAGCCGCGCTATGACAAGCTGGACCCGCTGAGCAACCGTTCGGGTGCGGATTATTGCGCAGCGGCGCAGGCGGCGGGTGGCTCGGCCAAGTTTGCCTATCTGTCGGTGGATTTTGCCAACCCCACGGGGGCCACTGTCAGCCGCGCCGCGCGCGAACGGGTGATTGATCTGGCCGAGGAGATGGATATCGCAGTGATAGAGGATGCGGCCTATCAGGCGCTTCGTTTTGACGGAGAGGTGATCCCGCCGATTCTGGCGCTTGAGGCTGCGCGCAGGGGCGGCGACATCGAAGAATGCCGTACGATCTATTGTGGCAGTTTTTCCAAGACACTGTCGCCGGGCCTGCGGGTGGGCTGGGTCTGTGCCGCAATGCCGGTGATCCGCCAGCTTGTTCTGATGAAACAAGCCGCCGACCTGCACAGCGCAACGCTGAACCAGATTGCGATCACCCAAGTGGCCGAAACGCATTTCGACGCGCATATCGAAACCATCCGCACCGCCTATCGCGCGCGGCGCGATGTCATGCTGGATGCGCTCGCGGCGCATATGCCGGAAGGCGTAAGCTGGACCAGGCCCGAGGGCGGGATGTTTATTTGGGTGACGTTACCCGACAGTCTGGACGGGGCCGATCTGCTGGCCCGTTCGCTGGAAAGCGAAAGGGTTGCCTTTGTCCCCGGACATGCGTTTTTCGCAGACGGGTCGGGGCGCAATACCTTGCGTCTGAGCTATGCGACATCGGATGAGGCCAGGATTTCCGAAGGGATCAAACGTCTGGGCAATCTGATCGGCAAGGCGCTGGACAGCTGAAACAATACGGGCGGCAGGGATAACCCGCCGCCCGCAAGCCATGTCAGACCGACATGCAGATGTATTTCATCTCTTGATAGTCTTCCATGCCGTGATGGCTGCCTTCGCGGCCCAGACCCGACTGTTTGACGCCGCCAAAGGGGGCCAGTTCGGTACTGATGATGCCGGTGTTGATACCGACAATGCCATATTCCAGCGCTTCGGCAACTTTGTACACGCGGCTCAGGTCCTTGGCGTAGAAGTAGGACGCCAGACCAAAGATCGTGTCGTTGGCCATTGCGATCACTTCGTCCTCATCCTCGAACTTGAACAGTGGCGCCAGCGGGCCAAAGGTTTCTTCGGTTGCTACCGCCATGTCGGGTGTGACACCTGTAATGATGGTGGGGGCAAAGAAGTTGCCTGTCATCGTGTCCTGCGCGTCGCCCAGAATAACTGTGCCGCCCTTGGCTTTGGCGTCCTTGATGTGTTCGATCACCTTGTCTCCGGCTTCGGGGTTGATCAGTGGCCCCAGATCCACGCCAGCCTCAAGGCCGTCGCCTACTTTCATTTTCGACACGCGGTCCTTCAGCTTTTGGGCAAAGGCGTCGTAGACACCGGCCTGCACGTAGATGCGGTTGGCGCATACACAGGTCTGGCCGTTGTTGCGGAACTTGCACATGATCGCACCTTCGACCGCCGCATCCAGATCGGCGTCGTCAAAGACGATGAACGGCGCGTTGCCGCCCAGCTCCATCGAGCATTTCATGACCTGTTCCGAAGCTTGTTTCAGCAGGATGCGGCCCACTTCGGTCGACCCTGTAAAGGTCAGCTTGCGGACCTTGGGGTTCTCGCAAAACTCCTTGCCCACGGCAGAGGACGACGACGACGGCACCACGTTGAACACGCCCGCAGGTATGCCCGCGCGTTCGGCCAGAACGCCCATCACGATCGCGCTCAGCGGGGTTTCGGCGGCGGGGCGCGCAACGAATGCGCAACCGGCGGCCAGCGCGGGGCCGGCTTTGCGGGTGATCATCGCGTTGGGAAAGTTCCACGGCGTGATCGACGCAGCCACACCGATGGGCTGCTTGATCACGGTGATGCGTTTGTCGCGCTGGTGGCCGGGGATGGTTTCGCCATAGTTGCGCTTGGCCTCTTCGCCGAAGAATTCGATAAAGCTGGCGCCATAGGCAATCTCGCCCTTGGCCTCGGCCAACGGCTTGCCTTGTTCCGCGGTCAGGATGGTGCCCAGGTCGTCCTGGTTTTCCATCATCAGGTCGAACCACTTGCGCATGACGGCGGCGCGTTCCTTGCCGGTCCAGCCGGCCCACTCCTTTTGTGCGGCCTCGGCGGCGTCGATGGCCTGGCCCACCTGCGCACGCGACAGGTCGGCCACCTGGGCGATCACATCCCCGCGTGCGGGGTTGGTCACGTCGAACGTGCCATCGTCGCCGTCGATCCACTGGCCGTTCACATAGGCACGTGTTTCCAGCAGCGAAGGGTCTTTCAGCAGGCTCTTCAGGTCGGTCTTTGCGCTTGGCATTGCATCTCTCCAGATTTGGTCTCGTGCAGCAAAACCAACTCCTGCTATGAATGTCCAGTTCCAGACAGGAAGGAAGCAACATGCCAGTTAACGACGATGCCTATGCCAACGGCGCCCACATTCCCGACGGAGCCAGCTATCCGGCCCGTTGGGCGCGCGATGCGTCGGCCTTTCGCAACGGTCTGGGGGCGCGCGCGCAAGTGGGTTTGTGCTACGGTCCCAGCCCGCGCCAGACCTTTGATCTGTTCCAGCCCGAGGGAGCGCCCAAAGGCACGCTGATCTTTGTACACGGCGGGTTCTGGCGTCTGTTGTCGCCGTCCGACTGGTCGCATCTGGCAGCTGGCGCGGTTGCGCGGGGCTGGACCGTTGCCTTGCCGGGATACGAGCTGTGCCCCGATGTGCGCATTGCCGGTATCACCCGGTCGATTGCGCAGGCGGTACAGGTGATTGCAGGCCGGACCACCGGGCCGCTGGCGCTGGCCGGGCACAGTGCGGGCGGGCATCTGGTGGCGCGGATGTGTTCCGAAGGCATGTTGCCCGTCGATGTGATGGCACGGGTGGGTCATGTCATGCCAATCTCGCCCCTGTCGGACCTTGAGCCGCTGTTGCTGACCACGATGAACGATGATTTCCAGATGGACGCCGCGATGGCCCGCGCCGAAAGCCCCATCCACCAGCCCGCGCCCACATGCGATGTGACCGTCTGGGTTGGCGGCGCCGAGCGTCCTGCGTTTCTGGATCAGGCGCAATGGCTGGCCCAGGCATGGGGCTGCGCGCACCATGTTGAACCGGACAAACATCACTTTGACGTTGTTGACCCGCTGGGCGATGCGGACAGCGTCATGTTGAACCGACTGCTGGGATAAATACTCATTTGCGACACCCTTTGGGTCTGTTCCAGACTTTCGGGGTGTCGCTGAGCAGGCTATAAGAAAGACAGACCGTGCGATGGCGTCGCCGGTGTCTTTCCCCAAATATGTCCTGAACGCCGGGATCTTTCTGCGAAGGAGGGTCTGACATGACCATTCACAGCACTATTTCCGCCGCCAGCCGCCCTGACTTTCACCGTGTGCACAACGGACCCAAAGCGCCCCTGCAATTTTCAGGTGCCGAATATGACGCGCGTATTGCGGGGCTGCGTTCAATTCTGAATGACACCGGAGTCACCGCCGCCGTTCTGACGTCGATGCATAACGTGTCGTATTACTCCGGTTTTACCTATTGTTCGTTTGGCCGTGCCTATGCGCTGGTTGTCACGGCTTCCGAGGTTGTCACCATTTCGGCGGGTATCGACGCAGGCCAGCCGTGGCGGCGCAGCCATGGCGATGCGATCACCTATACCGACTGGACCCGCGACAACTTTTGGCGCGCGGTCGCTTCGGTCGCGGGAGCGGACGGAGTGATTGGATTTGAAGGCGATCACATGACGCTGGACCAGCACCGCAAGATGCAGACGTACCTGTCGCCGTCGCAAACAGTCGACCTTGCCCCTGCCACAATGCGCCAGCGCATGCACAAAAGCGCCGCCGAACTGGACCTGATCCGCGCAGGCGCGGCGGTGGCCGACGTTGGGGGCTATGCCATCCGTGATGCGGTGCGTGCGGGGACGCGCGAGATTGACGTGGCCATGGCGGGCCGCGACGCGATGGAACTGGAGATTGCCCGCCGCTTTCCCGATGCCGAATATCGCGACACATGGGTCTGGTTCCAGTCGGGCTTGAACACCGACGGCGCGCACAATCCCGTCACGGCGCGGGTATTGGAGCATGGCGACATCCTGTCGTTGAACACCTTTCCGATGATTTCAGGCTATTACACGGCGTTGGAACGCACCATGTTCGTGGGCGCAGTCGACGACGCATCGCTGGCGATCTGGGAGGCGAATGTCGCGGCGCATGAATACGGCATGAGCCTGCTGAAACCGGGGGCCACCTGCGCCGAGGTGACCCATGCGATCAATGATTTCTTTGAAGCGCGCGACCTGCTGCAATACCGGACCTTTGGCTACGGCCATTCCTTTGGTGTGTTGTCGCATTACTATGGCCGCGAGGCGGGACTGGAGCTGCGCGAGGATGTGGACACAGTGATCGAGCCGGGCATGGTGATTTCGATGGAGCCAATGCTGACCCTGCCGCAGGGGGCTGCGGGGGCCGGGGGATACCGCGAGCATGATATCTTGATCATCACCGCAGAAGGGGCCGAGGATATCACCAGGTATCCATATGGTCCCGACTTTAACGTGGTCGGTTAGTCCACCCTCACGACATGTGATCCCGACACCGCAAGGCCAGGCAATGGCCTTGCGTTTTGCTGGGTGGGGCACGCTTGGTTCTTTCCTTTGATCGCCGGATTTGCGAGAGTTTTTGCAAAATCGGGCTCAGGCCCGATGTAAATGCAAATAACATTGCCTATATAGTGGGCAACACATTGATACGAGGGAGAATTTGATGGCGAACTTTGATGCACAGGTGCGCGAGTCTCAGTCGCAAGTTGCCGAGGCACAGGCAAAAATCAGTGAACTGACCAGCCGGATCGAAACCGCGCGCGCCAAGTTGAAGGCGGGTGACGATGCGATGATCGATATTGAAAACGCCACATTGGAAGACGTTCATGCCCACACCGACGTGATGAATGCCAATATCGCCGAGCTGATCATGGGGCTGGACGATGTGACATCTGCCTTCTCCAAGGATTTTGACGAGATGCGCAACAAGACGGGCTGGGAAAGCTTTGTCGGCATCTTTTCGCGGGCCAAATCCGACAGCATGCGGCAGGAACGCGTGCGCACCGCGTCGATCGACGACAAGCTGCAAGACCTGATTTCAAAATCGGACATCATCGTGCAGTTGCTGCAAGGGCAGTTGACCATGCTGGAAGAGCAAAAGGTCAAGGTCGAAGGCAACCTGACCGAGACGCTGGACGAGCGTGAATTCACGGTTCAGGAACTGACCGCGCTGCAAAACGACATCAAGGCGATGGACCCCAAGATCATCGGGCTGGAAAACCAGATCGCGTCGGAAACCGATGCGGCAAAGCGGACCAAGCTGGAAACCGAACTGGCCGATCTGAACAGCCAGTACAACCAGATGGTGCAGGACGAACAGGTGAAACTGGCCAAAAGCCAGACGCTGGAACGCTATATCGAAAAGGGCAAAACCTGGATCGACTCGCTGCAAAACCAGGCGGCAACGCAGATGGTGCTGATCAACAAGCTGCAAACAGACACCAAGCAGCGTGTGGTTCTGTATGATGCGCTGACCAAATCGCTGAAAACCGCGCAGCAGCAGGACGTGGCCCACCGCATCAACGAAATCGGCGTGAAAACCGACCAGGAGGCACAAACCGCCATGGCAGGCATCGGTGCCGCAACCAACGCGCGGATGGCCGACATGCTGGAAGCGCACGAGGACCACATGGTCTTTGCCCGCGACGTGCTGGAGCAAAAGGCCAAGGCAGACGAACGTTTTGCCCGCCGGTTCGAGGCCATCGTGAAAAAACACGACAGCAATGCGTATGGCGGGTGAGCGGGCGAAAAGGACAGCCTGAGCAATGACCGCCCTGAATGATACCATCGGCCTGACCGACCTCTTCGCCTCGCGCCGCTATTTCCGCAAGTTCGAGGCGATCATGGCCCACATGACCCGTGTCGCGGGCGTGATGGAGGCCGAAGGCACGCTGACCCGTGACGAGGTGAGCATCCTTGTCGGCTATGCCGCCGCGCTGAACTACACCTTCAAGGCGCTGAGCCTGAAATACCTGCTGGTCGGGCGCGATACGGGGCGGTTCTTTGGCTCGCTGGCCATCGACGCCACCGAAAGCGGCTTTCCGGCGTCGGACGAGCTGATCACCATGGCCTCGGACGCGCAACAGGCCGAGAAACACCTGTTGGGCATGCCTTCGGTGGACGAGCTGAAGGCGCAGATGGTGCAGGTGATATTGGGCGAGCGTTCGGTTCCGACCAAGCTGCAATTCGCCCTGTCGCAACGGCTGTATTACGAAGAGCTCTTAAAGGGCAAACTGTTCTGGCCGCGCAATGATCCGGAGATTGACTGGCTGGGCAACACGGGCGAACGGCGGCGGTTCCGTATGCATTGGGCGGTCTATGACAGCCAGGTCAACCTGCCGGTGATCTATGTAATGGAACTTGAGGACACAGGCCGCACCGCCCTGCCCAAGGACCAGCGCCGCTGGCCCGAGGTGCAGGCGCACCTGATGGCGCAGTCGCTGGGCGGGCTGAAGCTGATGACCATCGCCAAGGGCTTTGACGAGGATTTCAACGACCTGCACCCCAAGCGCCTGCGGCGGTTTCACGTGGGGCCGATGTATTCGGATGCGTTCACCAAACAGTCGGGGCCGATTGGCGAGGTGCTGTCACAGGCGCGTGCGCCGGACGGGCAGGACTGGGCGTTGGTCTGGACCGAGGAAGATTTGCAATCTGACCGCGTGGTTGAAGAGCGGGCAGGCTGGTTTTCGTCCGTCGAGCGCGAGATTTTCAAGCTGGACCCCTTTGCCGGGCGCGGGGCCGATACCGGCACCACGCGGATTGAACGCAGCATCATCCTGCCGCAGCGGCCCTATCAGGTGTTGGAAGAATTGAACCCGCCGGGGTTCCGGTCGGTGGCCAAGTTCGTGGTCAGCGATGCGGGGCGCGTGCTGCGGTACTAAGCGGGGCGCTTTTGGCGATCCGGCCCTCCGGGGGGAGTTTATTGAGCAAGATGAAGATTGAGGGACTGACATGAGCCAGACAGCCGACCAGATGGAGCTGCGCGAGGAAGAGATCACCGCGCATTACGCGATGGCCTTGGCGATGTTGCAGGGGTTCGACCACGCGCCGCGGATCGGCAAGGGTGTCGAGGCGCCGCAGCAAGAGGCGTCATCCGGCATCGGCACACGGCGCCGGTTTCGCACCACGACACCCGGTCTGGTGACACGGCGCAGCACGGCAACCGGTGCCGTGCAACTGATCGCGCGGGTCGAGGGGGCGGACGATACGCTGATCTCGCCCTTGCAGGCGACTGTGCTGAACGGGCTGCGGCGGGCGATTTCCATCGCCTTGGCAGTGGCCGAGAACTATGCGGATGTGTCCGGTCTGGGAGATCTCAAGCGCGCCAATCTTGAGGGCAACCTGCCCGACGCGCGCAAAGTCGAGTTTTCGGAATTGCTGGCGGGCGAGGCGCTGGTCACGCTTTATGTGTTTGGCAATGCCACTGCGTACCTCATGTCCTCGCACCAGTCTGAAGTGACCGTCGAAGTGGGCGATGTGCAGGAAATGCTGACCGACAACGGCCAGACCGCCCTGCACGGTGCGCTGTGGGAACTGGATCAGGACATCGCCGCCCACGCCACCGACGACGCGCGGCTGGTGGCGACCGTCGCCGCCTTTGCCGAGGCGCTGATGGAAAAGGTCGCCCTGCGCGCGCAGGAAGCCCCGCGCCTGTCCGGTTTTACCAACGCCGTGTGGCGGGTCGAGGCGGATGATTTCACCATCGCGGGCTTTACTCCCGCGACCAAGGCGAAGTCGACCAAGCTGACGATGACCTTCAAGAAGCCCAACGAGGTCGTGGGCAACCACATTGCCAAATACCAGGCGATGAAGCTGGCCAAGATGCTGATGGCCTATGACTTTGACCGCCGCCTGAATCCCTTTGCCGAATTGGGCGGGTTCATCTTTACGTTCATGGGCGATGGCAAGCCGGGCACTGGCAAGACGACGCTGATCCAGATGATGGCGGGGCTGATCAACGATTATTGCGCGGTTGCGGGCTATCCGTTCCGCTATCAGAACCTGAGCACGGACAACATCGACAGCTATCAGGGCAAGTCGGGACAGAACGCCAAGGCGTTTATCAACACCATTATCGACCCGGGCGCCATCGGCTTTGGCACGATCGACGACATCGACCAGCTGGCCGGCAAACGCGGCGACCGGCAGTCCAGCGCGGGGCAGTTGGAGATCACGGCGGTGCTGATGGAAAGCTTTGCCGGCGCCAACACCGTGGTGCGGGGAAACTGCACCTTTGGCATGTTCTCGAACTATCCCGAAAACGTGGACGACGCCCTGCGCCAGCGGGCGGGGGCGCGGTTTCTGGTGGACGGGCCGCAAACGTGCGAGGATTACATCGACATTCTCTATCTGCTGATGGGCAAGAACCACGACATTCCGGTGGGCGCGCATCAGGTGTTTTCGGCGCAGGAAATCAAATCGGCGGTGGCCGCATCCTTCGAAAGCCACAGCCGCCCGCATGAGGCGGGGTTGATGCAGGTGTTTGACCGTGTGAACGACCAGATTGGCGAGCTGGACACGATTGCCAAGCTGGGGACGTACCTGAAGGGCATCCAAGAGGCCGACGAACGGTTCACGGGCCGCGCGATCAAGAACATCACCGATGCGGTCAAGGTGCGGGCGATGGATTTCGAGCTGCCGGATGAATGGATGGAAAACCCCGAACTGTTCCTGTTCAAGGGCTATGACGCCAAGAAGGACATGATCGCGGAGCTGCGCCAGCCGATTACGGTGGAGATGGTGATACAGGAGATCAACCGCTATGCGGATTCTGAGTTCCGTTATGCGGATAAGTCGGATGAAGTGGCGATTGACGCGATGGTGCGGGACTTTGGGCGGCAGGAAGAAGCGAAGAAGCGGTATTTGGAGGGGCGGGAATGACAGATTTCGACCTGATCATTAACGCCTACACATTGGCGCTCGGACTATTGGGCGCGTGTATTGTGTATATGGGCCTGTGCATCGGGGTGCGGGTGTCAAAGGGCGCGCGCTTTTCGGTCTTCGTCGTTGTCTCTCTCGGTGTTGCGATCTGCGCGATTTTCTGGGCAGCCCGTTTTGGGCAGGCTGTATTGTCGGATATTCAGTTTCTGTATTTGGTCACCGGTGATATTTCGCGGCCGGAGGTCCATGCATTCAAAGACAACCTGTCGGGTGTGCCGTGGTTCGCGGCTGGTTTCGCCGGTTTTTTCTGGGCATGGCAGGTGGTTCGTTTCGAACGCAGTCTCCAGGTTTCCGAGGACGGGCCGGCCGCATGAACGAGGATCAGGTCACACTTATCAACACGGGCCCGCCGCTGGCGATCTCAGCGGAGGGTGCTGGTGTCGGTGGTGCTGTCCGCTCTGGTGTTGATGGCGTCGAGCGTGCTGGTCTTCGCGGTCTTCGACAAGCGCAGCCTGCTGGGCGGCGAGAGCCTTGCCGCGCAGGGAGCCGTGGCGTGGATGTACCTGCGCAGTTCGCTGGGGGCGGTGGTGGCCTGGGGGCCGATGCTGGTCTTCGTGTGGCTGGGGCTGGCACAGCGGGTGGAGCGGTTGAAGGGGAAGATATTGCGGGGGGAGCCGTGATGGGTGAGCTTGCGATCATGGCACCAGGCCGTCCCGGGTTTGACCCGGGACCTCGGCGCCGGAAAAGAGAGGCCCCGGATCGGGTCCGGGGCGCGGTGGCGCTTGGGGCGGGCCGGGGGTGGCGGGTTGGAAACCCACCCTACGGAGGGGATGCATGGAACGACTGATCAAATCCGGCCTCATGTTTGGCAACCTCTACCCCGTCACCAGCCCCGCGCTGGTCGAACGCTATAACCGTGCGCTGGAGCATCTGACCGGCAAGCGCACCACGCTGACCGATTTTTACATCGACCTGTCCGGCTTTTCCCCCGAGGTGGGCGCTGATCTGGGGGATCCGCTGTACCTGAACAAGGGCGGCGTGAACCGGCAGTTTATCCTGCTCAGCACCGACCAGAAGCGCGCGCCGCTGCTGGATGCGAAATTCTCGACCTCGCGCACCATCTTGCGGCGGTTCATCGAGGAGAACGAGGCGGCGCTGTTCGCGCTGACCGCGCGGGATGCGGTGGCGGGCGAGCTGGTGAATTCGGTCTATGACGTGTCCACGCCCCAACGCCTGTTCGACATCCGCGCCATCACCATTGATGCGGACACCACCGCAGGCACCGTGCGCAATGCCGAAGTGCTGGCGGGCAAGGTGGACAGGTTCCTGGAAGCCGAAGATGCGTGGTTCGACGATGTGCTGATCGCCGAGATGATCGGCCTGGCCGCGCAAACCGGTGACGTCACGCGCAATCCGGTGAAGCTGAAAAAGGCACGGTTCGAGCAGGGCAATTTCTGGACGGCGCATTTCGGCGGCCTCTATGTGTTTCAAAAGGTCGAACATCCGGCGGTGATTGCATCAGGTGACGCAGGCGCGCTGGGCAAACTGCCCTTGGAGCATGTGTTCGAGACCCGCCAGCGCAACCAGATCGCGCGGTTTCTGGAGCTGAACGGGCTGGCCGAACCCATCGTGGCGGCGCGGGGTATCGATTCGGCCGCGATCCTGCGCCAGAAGATGGATTTCATTCTGGTCGATGCGGTCACCTCGGCGGGCGTCGATCTGTCGGGCACCACGCGTGCCGATATGCGCAGGCTGGCGCGCAACCATGCAGAACACCTGCCCGAGGAATTCCACGCGCTGGCCGCGCTGGTGAACTGGGCCGAGAACGGCGGTGCGTGGCCGCACATCACTTCGGACCATCCGGCCTATTTCTACACGCTGCGGGCGGCGGCGCATCCAGATGCCGATCTGGTCAACATGATGCTGGCCGAGCTGACCCCCAAGGACGTGCGCCAACTGTTCATCTGTCACAAACAGATGTTCTATGACACATACGCCCGCTGGCCCGACGCCAAGAAGGAATATGTCGCGCAGTACCTCGCGGCCGAGTATCAGGCGGACAAGGTCGGCACGCGCGACGCGTTGTTCGGCCATGACGCGCCGATGGAAGAACCCCCCGCAGCCACCACACGCACCAAGCCGCAAACGATGGACGATGTGGTCGCCCGCGTTGGCCCCTGGGGCGCAGTCAGGAGATAGGCCCATGTTTGCATTGCTACGTCTGATCGTTGTCGGCTTTGTTGTGCTGACGATCATCTATATCGCGCTGTCGCTGTATTCGCGCAGCGTGCGCAAGGGCAAGCTGCGGGCGGAATGGCGCGAACAGGCGCAGGCCGGTGTTGCCGAACAGACCGAAGAGGCGTTTGTAGATATCGGCATGATCGAATACGACAACTCCTTGCGGCGCAAGCTGATCCTTGGTGTCTATGTGGTGCCTACGGTTCTGGTCGGCGTCATCATCTATCTGACCAATTTCGCCTGAACGGAGGCCCCCTATGCGCTACGTCAAATGGTTTATCATCATCGTGTTCTGGGTCTTTGTGGCGGCCTTTTTCCATTACACCCTGCCGCAGAAAGATATCGTGCGGATCACCGACACCTATGAAAAGCGGATTGATTTCGGGGAGAACTCGATCTTCTGGGCGCAGGCGGATGTGGGCAGTGATGGCACCGTAGCCAACCGCGATGTGTTCTTTATCCAGACGCGCCTGGCCGGTTCCGACCGTGTCATGGTGTATCGCAATGAAGACACCGGCTGGGGCTGGCCGCCCTATTTCAAGTTCGATACCTCGAACCTTCAGGCCGAGGCAGGAGATCTGAAATCCACCGCAGCCAATCCGCGCTATGCGATCATCAAACATTACGGCTGGCGGAACGAATTCTATTCGATCTTTCCCAACGCCATCTCGGTGACGCCGGTGGACGGGCCGGATGCGTCCAAGGGCATTCCGTTCCTGAATATCTTTATCCTGACGCTGTTTTTCATGGTGGTCTACTTCATCTGGGTGCGCTGGCGCCGGTTCCGGCAGGCGCGCATCGACCCGAAGCTGGAAGAGATGCAGGACAACTGGGAAGCCGCAGGCGATGCTGTTGCGGACCGGCGCAACCGGTTCTCGCGCTGGCTTGGGACGTGGCGCGCGAAATAGACGCGGCGCATGCTCATCAGGATGTGAACGCCCACGGCTGGACTTGGGGCGCCGCATCGGCCATGGCGGGGATATGATGGTCTTGCGCTCTATCCTGCTGGCAGTGATGATCTTTGTGGCGATGCCATGGGGGGCGTTTTCGGCTGTCTATCCGGTGCTGGGCAATCCGGCGCATGCCTTGGCCGAAGATGCATCGCAATTGTCTGCCGTGCCTGCGTCGGTCGAGCGGCCGCGCAAGCGGTGCCGCACGGCGACGCTGCCGGGATCACCCTGCGGGCTGGATGTGCGGCTGCATGACAGCGTCGTGCTGGTCGAGCCAGCGGGTGACACGGCCCTGCCTGTGCCGCGCGATATGGTGCTGCGCAGCGGCGTCGACAAGCCGCCGCCGCAGGGGCCGCCGCGCCTGATCTGAACGGACCACCGGCGCGCCTGCGCCATTCCCGATCAGATCAAAGGATACCCCAAATGTTGACCCGACGTATGTTCGTTGCCTGTGGCGCGGCAGCTGGCCTAAGCGCTTGCGCCCGCCCCGAACCCACACCTGTTGCCCCGCCTGCGCCCGTGATCCCGCCTGTGCCTGCCTTCTACCGGGCCATCACGGACGAACCCTTTCCGGTCCCAGCGGTGGCCGAAGGCATCCTGAAGCCCGAATACTGGCGGCAGGAGGTGGCAAACCTGTGGCCACAGCATCCGCGTGGCACCATCGTTGTCGATCCCGACGCTGCGATGCTGTATTTTGTTGAAAGCCCTGAGGCCGCGACGCGCTATGGCGTAAGCGTGGGGGCCGCAGGCTATGCGTGGAACGGCACCGCGCGGTTGCAGTTCCGCCGTAAATGGCCCGTGTGGAAGGTGCCGGCGACGATGATTGCGCGCAAACCGGAACTGGCGCCCTATTCGGTGGCCAAGGGGGGCATGCCGCCCGGGCCGGGCAACCCGATGGGCGCGCGGGCCTTGTATTTGTTCCAGAACGGCATCGACACCCTGTACCGCATTCACGGCGACGCCGACCCGCGCGAGCTGGGGCGGCCTGTGTCGTCGGGCTGTATCCGAATGCTGAATCAGGACGCGATCCATTTGTACGATCGTGCCTTGCACGGGGCATCTGTGATCGTTTTGCCGTCGATGAAACCCTCTGGTGTTGATGGCATTTATTGACCGACAGGCGGCGCGTGCAGGGTCGGCACTGTGCGCGTCGGGTTCGGACCATAGGGTCCAGACCCTAATCTGCGAATAGATACTCGGCGCTGGCAATCTCGCGCGCCTTGTCTTCGCCAATGCTTAGGAAGTTCGACAAAGCGTGGGTGTTTTCCTCAAGCGTCGCCCCTTCGCGCATCCGGTTCATGTTTTCGAATTCGGCGTCGCGGATGTGGTCGCTTTCAAAGACCATATCGTTTCGGATCGTGGGCAGCAGCCGTTCCAGCGTGTCCGAATTGGTTTGCTCACCTGCCAGGCCAACCCGCATGGCGTGACCGATCAGATAGTCGTCCGAGAATTTACACTGGATTTCCAGCATGCGCGTCATCGACCGGTCGCCGGCAAAATCCTGAAGCAGGTCCAGTTCCCCGGGGTCCATACACACGATCAGGCGGTCGGTTTCGTAATAGTCGAACAACATCCGCATCAGTGCGCGCCGATGGCGCGTGCGCTTGCCCAGCGTTTTCTGGATGCCACCCAGATCCGGCAACGGGGTGCTTTCTTCGTTGAACAGGTATTCGATGGCGGGCACGTTGGTCACTTGGCGGATACGTTCAAGCATCCGCTTCGCAACATGCCATTTCTTGCAAATCACGATCATCAGTTCGCGCTCACGGCCCAGCGTTGATTCCGTTTCCCAGAACCGCATGGCAAAGCGACGGCCGATACGGCCCCGCCCGCTGAGGAACTTGAACAGGCTGCGGCCTTCGTTCGAGATCTGGAACTGCACCCCTTCGGCCGCATAAAGCAATCCAAGGCGGCGCTTCAGGTCTTGTGCCTCGGGGCTGATTTTGCGGGCAAACAGGAAATCCTGACTCAGCAGCAGATCATAGTGGTCGTCGTAGAATACAACCGGCATCCCGTAATCGGTGAACATCAGGAAGGTCAGCGTGCGGCTGCGAATCTCTGTTTCGGGCACCACATGGCGCACGATGGTCTGAAAGAACGTCTCGTCCGGTATCCATGTGGTGCGAAAAAAACGCATGACATCGCGGCGCTTCTTGGTGAACTCCAGCACCCATTCGACAGTACGACGGCGCAGGCACCACCATTGGCTGCCGATCTGTACCTGAATGTCGTCGGGAATCTTGCGGGTCAGGCCCAGACGCTGTTGCAACTGAAAGCTGGTGTTGAACAGCCATTTCTGGGTGCGTTCGTTGAAGAAGTGGCGATAGATCAGCCGCTCTTCCTTCATGCCGGTCTTGATCCAGTCGCTTTCGAAATAGTCGAAGCTTTCGATGAAATCGGCGTCGTTGTCGTCAAGGAACCGGTGCGTGTATTCAGCGGATTTGATCGCCATGCAGTCGCCCGACAGCATGTAAAAATGCGTGGCCCGCGGAAAGGCGTCGACCGCGGATTCAACGGCATACAGCGTGGCCTGCACCAGCGACCATTCCCCCCAGCCGCATTTGATGCGTTTGCGGGCAAAGGTGACGTTGGGATTGTCTTTCAGGGCGGCCTGAATGGCTGCAAAATGTTCGGGTTTGGCCGAGGCATCAAAGTGGATGGCCATGTAATCGCCGGCAGCCGTCAGCCGCTGTGCCTGCTTGATGACAGCGCCAGGGTCCTTGTGACACAGCAATATATAGGCGATTTTGGCCATACCGGTGATTTACAGACCCTTTACCTGATGTTGTTTACCTAGATAGAGGTGAAGGGAGATTGAATAAACAGCATTTATTTGCTTTTTTGCGATGACAGACAACTGCTGCCATATGAAACAGCAGGTTTTCAGAGGACGACAGGTATGGGTTTCCCCGGAACGTGGATGACGGAAAGCGAAAGCGTGGTGTACCGCGTGGTGCCCAAATGTGCCTGTTCGACCATCGGGCAAATCATGTATTATTCCGACCACGGTGAGTTCTTCGATGGCGACATCCACGACGCCAAAGGGGGGATGCACAAGTGGGCGCTGGAGGACAGTCAGGGGCCGATCACGGCAAATGTGCAGAACCACAGCTCGTATGCCTTCACCTGCGTGCGCAACCCGTACACCCGCATCCTGTCGTCGTTCTTTGACAAGATCTGCGGCATCCAGCGCAACGGCAAACGCTATCGCGGCAATCTGGTGCCTTTGCTGATCCAGAAATACGGCATCGACGTGGGTGGTGATGACGGCAAACAGGAATTCGACCAGATCGCCAGCTTTCGCCGCTTTTTGCTGTTCACCCGCGACACCATCCGCTGGCGCAAGCCGATGGAGCCCGACATTCACTGGTCGGCGATGTCAGGCCATGTCTCGACCTACATCGTAAACGGCGGAAAATACGACAAGATCATCTGGACCGAGAAGTTCAATGAAGGCATGCAAGAGGTTCTGGCAGCCGTTAACACGCCCAAAAAGGTGAACATCGCCGATATTCCGCGCTTTAACGAAAGCGAGGGTCACGGACCCAAGCGGGCACATCCTGTCGAGGATTACTTTGACGATCTGTCGATGCATCTGGTGTATGAAATCTACAAGCGCGATTTCGAAGTGTTCAAATACGACTTTGAAAATCCCGCCAACAAGATGCCCATCGCCGAGATCGACCTTGACGAGGTCCACAAGAAACTGGGCGACTAGGGTCCGGACCCTGAAGCGCCCGGCTTTTGACCTGAGGCCGGACGCGCTAGCTGCCCGTTTCTGCAATGATTTTCGCCACACGTTTGCCTGCCGCGGCGGTCCCTTTTTGACTGGGGTGGATCATGTCGGCGGCGTGGAACGACCGGTCGCCGTACGGCACCATATCGGCCATCGGCACGAACCACACGCCCTGATCGCGCTGCGCCATGCGCGCGATGCGTGCGTCCAGCTCGTCCCCTTCGTCGCGGCAATGTTCGATTGGCGAGCCGCGCCCGGGGCTGCGCAGGTATCCTACATAGATCACCCGTGCGCCGGCGCTGCGAATTTTGGACACCAGGGACGGAATTTCACCGCGCGTTCCGTCCTTGGAAATCATCTTGGTCATTTTGCGGTTGCAGCGCGAGCAATTGCAGCCCAGCCACAGATCGTTGCCACCACCGTTCATAATCACCCAGTTCCAGGGGCCGGGGCGGTACTGGCGCGAAATGTTGAACCCAAGGGCCCCGCTCAGGGGCAGCTTGTAGATCATTCTTGCGCCCATCACTGCGCGATTTGACACCTTCTGACCCAGCTCGCGGGCCACCACATCGGGAATTGACTGTTCCGACCGCGAATAGGTGGCAAAAAACGAATCCCCGATGGCAAGGATATGCGCCTGTTCGGCGCGCAGGGGCGACGCCAGTAGCATCAGAACCATCAGCAGGATCGGTTTCATCAAGTTTCCCTTCGCGTACAAGATACCGCTTCTTTGCATCACAGTTCCTGTAAATTGTGAAAGTGCTGCGGCGATATTGTGAAATGCGCCGCTTCGTCCTACATCCCCAGTCTATGGCACAGGTAAAGAACGCAGACCCGAATTACAAAGTGATCGCCGAGAACCGGCGGGCACGGTTTGACTATGCCATCGAGGAAGATCTTGAATGCGGGATTATTCTGGAAGGCTCAGAGGTCAAGTCGATGCGTCAGGGCGGGTCGAACATCGCCGAAAGCTATGCCGCTGTTGAAGATGGCGAGCTGTGGTTGGTGAACAGCTATGTTGCCCCCTACGACCAGGCCAAGACCTTTCGCCACGAAGAGCGCCGCCGCCGCAAGCTGCTGGTCAGCCGCAAGCAGATGTCCCATCTGTGGAACGAAACCCAGCGCAAGGGCATGACGCTGGTGCCGCTGGTGCTGTATTTCAACCACCGGGGCATGGCCAAGATCAAGATCGGCATCGCAAAGGGCAAGAAGAACCACGACAAACGCGAGACCAGCGCCAAGCGCGACTGGAGCCGTCAAAAGGCACGTTTGCTGAAGGATCACGGCTGAACATCCGCCTAACAGGCGATCTATCTTGCGAAGGCGGCCCTGCGGGGGTAGGGAAAACACGTTTATTCCTGCACGGAGGCCGCCCATGTCCGATGATCCCAAAACGCTTGTCTCGACCGAGTGGCTGGCCAAACACATCAAGGACCCGGACCTGCGCGTTCTGGATGCCTCGTGGTATCTGCCCGATGCCAACCGCGACCCGCAGGCCGAATATGACGCGGCCCATATCCCCGGCGCGCGGTTTTTCAACATAGACGAAATTTCCGACGCGCGCTCGGATCTGCCCCATATGGTGCCCCCGGTTGAGAAATTCATGTCGCGGATGCGGGCCATGGGTGTGGGTGACGGCCATCAGGTTGTGGTTTACGACGGTGCCGGCATTCTGTCGGCCCCCCGCGTATGGTGGCTGTTCCGCCTGATGGGCCACGAAAACGTTGCCGTGCTGGATGGTGGCTTTCCCAAATGGCAGGCCGAAGGCCGCGCCATCGAGGATCTGCCACCCGTGGTCAAGGACCGCCACCTGACTGTGCGCTTTCAGAATCATCTGGTGCGCGATGTCACACAGGTGTCGCAAGCCTCGAAGCTAGGTGATGCACAAATCGTCGATGCCCGCTCGGCTGCCCGTTTTCGCGGGGATGCACCCGAACCGCGCGAGGGATTGCGCGCAGGTCACATTCCCGGATCGCGCAATGTGCCCTTTGGTACGTTGCTGAACGCTGACAATACACTTAAATCGCCCGCCGAGTGCCGCGCGGAGTTCGAGGCGGCAGGCGTCGACCTGTCCCGTCCTATGATCACCACTTGCGGCTCGGGTATCACGGCTGCGGTTCTGGCGCTGGCGCTGGAACGAATCGGCGTTGATACATGGTCGCTTTACGATGGATCCTGGGCCGAATGGGGGATGTTCCCCACTGTGCCCATCGCAACCGGAGACGCATAATGTTCGAAACTCTCAAGCCACAGGCCCCTGACAAGATCCTGTCGCTGATGGCCCAGTACCGCGAAGACCCGCGTACCACCAAGATCGACCTTGGTGTGGGGGTGTACAAGGATGCCTCGGGTCTGACGCCTGTGATGCGCGCGATCAAGGCCGCCGAGCACAAGCTGTGGCAAGAGCAGGACACCAAGACATATACCGGCCTGACCGGCGACCCCGCGTTTTCGGATGCGATGATCAAACTGGTTCTGGGCGACGCGGTGCCGCGCAACACCGTTGCCGCTGCGGCCACGCCCGGCGGTACAGGTGCGGTGCGTCAGGCGTTCGAGATGGTGCAAATGGCCAACCCCAAAGCGCGGGTGTTTGTGTCTGATCCCACATGGCCGAACCACATTTCGATCCTGCAATATCTGGGTATCGAAGTGGTGCCCTATCGTTATTTCGACAGTGAAACCCGCAGCGTGTCGTTCGATGCGATGATCGAGGACCTGAAGGGCGCGACCAAGGATGACGTGATCCTGTTGCACGGCTGCTGTCACAACCCGACCGGTGCCAACCTGACGATGGACCAGTGGGCCGAAGTCATCAAAGTGTTGCAGGACACCGGCGCCACGCCGATGATCGACATTGCCTATCAGGGCTTTGGCGACGGCCTGGACGCGGATGCGGCAGGCACCCGTGCGGTGGCTGCGGCTGTGCCGGAATGTCTGATCGCGGCAAGCTGCTCGAAGAATTTCGGCATCTACCGCGAGCGGACCGGCATTCTGATGCTGGTGGCTGCCGATGCCGGTGCGCAGACGCTTAATCAGGGCACGCTGGCCTATCTCAACCGCCAGAACTTCAGCTTTCCGCCCGATCACGGCGCACGGCTGGTGACGATGATCCTGACGGATGATGAACTGCGCGCCGACTGGCAGGCAGAGCTGGAAGAAGTGCGTCTGGGCATGTTGAACCTGCGCAAGCAACTGGCAGGCGAACTGAAGCGCTTGTCGAACTCGGACCGATTCGATTTTCTGGCCGAACATCGCGGCATGTTCTCGCGTCTGGGCACCACGCCCGAACTGGTCGAGAAGCTGCGCGCGGATCACGGGATTTACATGGTGGGTGACAGCCGGATGAACATTGCGGGCCTGAATGAACAGACCATTCCGATTTTGGCGCGCGCGATCATCGACGCAGGCATCTGACACGCATCTGATGTGATGGAACGGAACGGGCGGCCCTTCGGGTCGCCCTTTTTTGTTCAGTTTGTCCCGGAAAAAGAAAAACCGGGCGCATCGCTGCGCCCGGCTTGTGTTCTCAAGGCTGAAAGGTGGGAGGAAAGAAACCTCAGCCTTTGGAGAATTCGGGATAGGCCTCCATGCCCATCTCGGCCATGTCCAGACCGTTGATCTCGTCCTCTTCGGTGACGCGGATGCCCATTGCCACCTTCAGGATGAACCAGACGACACCCGATGCGACGACGGTGAACAGACCCACCACAACGATCGAATACAGCTGTGTTGCAAGCGAAGCGTCGCCATTGGTCAGAACAACCGCGATGGTGCCCCAGATGCCGCAGAACAGGTGAACGGGGATCGCGCCAACAACGTCGTCGATTTTCAGCTTGTCCAGGAACGGAACCGCGAAGACCACGATGATACCACCCACAGCACCGATCAGTGTTGCGGCACCCAGCGAGGGGGTCAGCGGTTCGGCTGTGATCGACACCAGACCGGCCAGTGCGCCGTTCAGGATCATCGTCAGGTCGGGCTTTTTGTACAGAACCTGTGTCAGGATCAGCGCGGCAATCGCACCGCCGGCAGCCGCCGTGTTGGTGTTGGCAAAGATACGGCTGACGTCAGCCACATCGCCCACGGTGCCCATCGCCAGTTGCGAACCACCGTTGAAGCCGAACCAGCCCAGCCACAGGATGAACGTACCCAGTGTTGCCAGTGTCAGGTTCGAACCGGGCATCGGAATGGTGCGGCCGTCCTTGTATTTGCCGATACGCGGACCCAGGATCAGCGCGCCGACCAGGGCAGCCCAGCCACCGACCGAGTGCACAACAGTCGAACCCGCGAAGTCGAGGAAACCCATGGCATCCAGGAAGCCGCCGCCCCATTTCCACGACGCCTGAACCGGATAGATCACGGCTGTCAGGGCGATGGTGAAGATCAGGAAGGGCCACAGTTTGATGCGCTCGGCCAAGGTGCCCGAAACGATCGACGCTGTGGTCGCACAGAACATCAACTGGAAGAAAAAGTCGGAACCGGTCGAGGCATAGTCATAAGCATCTGCATCAGCCGCCGCAACGCCCACAGGCTCAAGCCCGGCAGTGCCGAATGCGCCCAGAACGCCGTCAATGCTCCAGCCGTCGCCGGGATACATCAGGTTATAGCCCAGCAGGTAATAGAAAATCGCCGCCAGCGAGAACAATGCGATGTTCTTGGTCATCTGCATGGTAACGTTTTTCGAGCGGACCAGACCGCCTTCGAGCATGGCAAAGCCTGCTGCCATCCAGAACACCAGAAAGCCGCCCACGAGGAACAGCAAGGAGTTCAGGATATAAACGGTGTCGGTCGATGCATTCACGCCGGCCGTCGGGCCTGCGTCCTGGGCCAGGCCCAGCGTCGGCAGCAGCGCGACAGACGCGGCAGCTGCAAGGGTCAGAGTAGTGGTACGTTTCATTTTTGGAATGTCCCCGGTTGCGGTCGCGTTAAAGCGCGTCTTGATTGGTTTCGCCGGTGCGCACGCGCACGGCCTGTTCGACATCGAGTACGAAAATCTTGCCATCACCGATTTTGCCGGTGTGGGCGGTCTTCTTGATCGTCTCGACCACCTGATCGGCAGCCGCGGAATCGACCACGATTTCCAGTTTGATTTTCGGAACGAAGTTCACGGCGTATTCCGCGCCGCGGTAAATTTCTGTATGGCCGGACTGAGAGCCGAAGCCCTTGATCTCGGTTACCATCATGCCGCGGACGCCTGCTTCGGTCAGAGCCTGACGGACATCCTCCAGCTTGAATGGTTTGATCGTTGCAATGATCAGTTTCACGCACATTCCCCTTGTCGTTAGGCCGTGTTTTCAGCCGTTTTCCTAAAGGCAACAGACGGAATGATGCGGCTTTGGGGAAGGTTGGGTGGGGGTTTTGCGACTCGAATCCGGGTGATTGTGCGCAAAAAATGCGCAAAAATGAATTAATGCTCAAAAAATAATCGAAAAAATGATGAACACCAGGCGGTAGTTCCCCGTGTATCTCCGGGCGCAGACGGGTATTGTGTGCAAAACAATCAAGGCCGAGCAGGGGTCTACATGAGCAATTCGACACGCGGCAAGCGTCCATTGGTGGCAGACAAGCGGACGGGTGCCGCGGCCAAGAAGAAACCAGCCCCGGCGCGCAAGCGACCGGTTAAACGACGCAAACCCACGCCGCCACGGCGCGGTGGTATCGTCGGGTTTTTCCTGCGTATCCTGCGTTTTTTCCTGCGGCTGTTCTGGACGGTGGCATGGCGTGGCGCGCTGGCGGTGGTTGTGGTTCTGGGCCTGTGGGTTGGCTATACAGCCACGACGCTGCCTGATCTGGAAGAGTTGCTGGACGGTCGTGCCCGCGGGTCTGTGACGATGCTGGATTATCAGGGCAAGGTGTTCGCATGGCGCGGAGACCAGTTTGGCGGGGTCGTGACCGCGCAAACGGTATCACCCAACCTGCTGCACGCGATCGTCGCCACCGAGGACAAGCGATTCTACAAACACATTGGCGTCAGCCCGCGCGGTATTGCCAGCGCCATCCGCATCAACCTGAGCGAAGGGCGCGGTCCCCTGGACGGGCATGGCGGTTCGACCATCACACAGCAGGTGGCAAAGCTGCTGTGCCTGGGCACGCCCTATGATCCGACCACCGGGCAATCCGAGAAGGAATATGAACAGGAATGTCGTCGCGGGACCCTGCAACGCAAGATCTACGAGGCTGTCTATGCGATGGCGATGGAGGCCAAGTATTCCAAGGATGACATTCTGACGGTCTACATGAACCGCGCCTTTCTGGGCGCCGGTGCCCGTGGGTTCGAGGCGGCAAGCCAGCGTTACTTTGGCAAGTCGGCGGCCAACGTGACCCCCGCCGAGGCCGCGATGCTGGCAGGTCTTCTGGTTGCGCCCACCCGGTTTGCCCCCACCAACGATCTGGCGCGGTCGCAGAATCGTGCGGCGACAATCATACGGCTGATGAACGAACAGGGGTACCTGACCAACGCCCAGGCCGCCGACGCGCAGGCCCACCCCGCCGAACTGAGCGAAGCTGCTGCCGCGCGGGCGGGGGGCTATTTCGCCGATTGGGTGATGTCGTCCGGCCCCGAGTTCTTTACCCGCAAGACCACCGAGGATGTGATTATTCACACCACGCTGGATCAGCGCATTCAGCGGGCTGCCGAGGACGGTTTGAAGTGGATCTTTGAAAACAAGGTGCGCGAAGGGTCCAATGCGCAGGCGGCCATTGTGGTGATGGACGCTGACGGCGCTGTGCGCGCGATGGTCGGCGGGCGCGAAAACCAGGTGGCCGGTGCCTTTAACCGCGCCACGCAGGCGCTGCGTCAGACCGGTTCGGCGTTCAAGCCGTTCGTTTATGCCACGGCGCTGGACCTGGGATATTCGCCCCTCGATACGGTCGAGGACGCGCCTTTGACGATCAATATTCCCGGCTCGGGCGCTTGGTCGCCTAAAAACTATACCAACCGTTACCTGGGCACCGTGACCCTGGCCAAGGCGCTGGAGGAATCGCTGAACATCCCTGCGGTAAAGGTGTCCGAGGGCGTGGGGCGCGATCTGGTGCGGCGTGTCGCCAGTGGCTTTGGTATTGAAAGCGACCTGGCGGCGGGACCTGCGCTGGCACTGGGCGCATCGGAAAGCACGTTGATCGAAATGACCGGTGCCTATGCCGGTTTCCTGAACGGCGGCTCGTCGGTCACGCCCTATGGTCTGACCGAACTGCGTCTGTTGGGCGACAAGGAACCTTTGATGGGCACGGGCGGCGGCATTGGCGAGCGGGTGATTCAGGAAGAGGCCGCACGTCAACTCGTCTGGATGATGGAAAAGGTTGTCAGCGAAGGCACCGGCGCGCGCGCGCAGTTTGGCGGGCGCGAGATTGCCGGCAAGACCGGCACCACGCAGGCGGCACGTGACGCGTGGTTCATCGGGTTCACCGGCAGCTATGTGGCCGGTGTCTGGATGGGCTACGACGACAACACGCCGCTGACAGGGGTGACCGGGGGCGGGCTGCCCGCTGAGATCTGGAGAGAGGTCATGGTGCGTGTCCACGAAGGTGTGCCGGAAGTTCCGCTGCCGATGGACGCGCCGCGCCGCCCGGAACATGTGGTGGATGAACCGGTTGCGCAGCCCCGGACAACCGAAGGCATCATCAACAACCTGTTGCGCGATATTCTGGGGGGTGGCGGTTCCGGCTCCCGGACTCCGCCGCCGCGAGGGAGCGACCGGTAGCGGCCTGCGAAGGCTGCCACCGGCTGCAAAAAGTTACCCCATGCGGGCGAGGTCTGCGATCATCTTGTCGATATTGCCGCCGTTGCGGTCCAGCAGGGCACCGATTTCGGTGCGCTCTGTCAGCAGCAGGTTCACGCCTTCGATGAACATGTTGAAGAACAGGTTACGTCCCGATTTGTCCGAAACAAGGAAAGTCACCTCAAAAGGGGCCTCTCCACGCAGAAATGCGGTCGTTTTGATTTCATAGCCGGATTTGATCTGGCGGGCTGATTTCACCTCGATCCGGCCACCGATAAACTCGTGGAAGCGTTTGCCGTATTTGCGCGAGATGTAGCCTGCGAAGACTTCACCAAACTTGCGTTTTTGTGCGGCAGATGCGCTGCGTCCATCCACACCCAAAGCATATTGCGCCATGATCGGCACATCGCCGTATGTTGCAAAGATGTTTTTGAAATCATTGATCATCGCCGCTTCGGACTTGCCCGAGGCGATAACGCGGTTGATTTCGGCAACAAGCCCGTCGACCAGAGTGCGCGCCTGAGCTTCGCTCAGCGCCCAGACGGGTCCTGCAACAATGGCACCGCCCGATGCGGCAAGGAAAGTGCGTCGTGTCAGGTTATTGAGCATAGGGGTCCTCGTAAATGTCAGAGTACGGGTCATCAGAGTACGGGTCGGCGCTGTCAGCGCCGGCGCTGGAACCCAGTTCAAAGCGCCGGTTTTGCAGGTAGATCAGGCGGGCCTGGGCATAACTGTCTGCACTTTCGTATAGAATCGAATCCACCGTGTCAGAGTAACGGCCACGATCACCCAGTCGCGATGCCAGTTTGGCACCAGTGGCATAATAGCTTTCGGGCGTGGGCAAACGGTAGCTCAGCGGGTTGGTGAACAGGTCGACAACCCGCCCGACCGCGTCGCGTCTGGTTGCCGGGCCGACAACAGGCAATTCCACATACGGACCTTCGCCAGCGCCCCAGACATACAGCGTTTCGCCAAAATCGGTGTCGTGTTGTGGCACTTTGAACTCGGTGGCAGCATCGACGAATCCGCCAAACCCCAAAACCGTGTTGGTCAGGAACCGCACTGTGGACAGACCCGCACCGCGCAAATCGCCTTGCAGCACCGAATTCACGATGACGCTGGGCTGGGCCAGGTTGGTTGCAAAGTTGCCGATGCTGTCTTCGATCCCGTCGGGGACAGCATTGGAATAACCACGCCCTGCGGGACGCAAAATAGCCTTGTCCAATCCAAGGTTAAAGGCGTGCACCTTGCGGTTCTTCGCTTCGTTGGGGTCATAGATGCCATCGCGCGTCACTGCACCGGGGTCGGGTGCAGCACATGCAGAAACAAGGGCCAAGGCCAGAATGAAAATCGGCATACGCGCCACATGGTGCTGGAAGCGATAAACTGGCAATGGAAATCTCCGTTTGATAACTTTACAACGTACCTAATACTTTCGCTGGCAATGCCCAGATGAGAACATTCGAATTCTTTCTCTGTGGCAGTTCAGCGACAGGGATCTTAAAGTCTTTACGCCCGAGAGGGCATAGCAAGCGCCATATCACAGGCGAAAAGGTGCCGATGCAAAACCGAGTTCTAAAAATGGGAGTGACCGAGCTTCGGCGCGCCCGAGCAGAGAGTCGCGGCCTGTACTGGCTGGTTGGTGTGTTCAGTTTGTTTGCAAACCTGCTGATGTTGACGGGGCCGCTGTATATGCTGTCGGTCTATGACCGGGTGCTGGGCAGCCGGTCAGAGGCGACGTTGATCGCCCTGTCACTGCTGGTGCTGTTTTTGTACGGCATCATGGGGATTCTCGATTATACCCGCAGCCGGATCATGGCCCGTGTGGGCGCGCGTTTTCAGGCGCGGCTGGACCGGCGCGTGTTCGACGCGGTGGTGCGTAAATCTGCGGTGGCGCCCGATCTGCAAACGCAATCGGGGTTGGCGGATCTGGAAGCGGTGCAGCGGTTTATCACCTCGCCTGTTCTGATCGCCTTTTTCGACCTGCCGTGGACGCCCATTTTTATCGCCGGGATCTTCATGTTCCATCCGATGCTGGGTTGGCTGGCAGTTGGCGGCGGGGCCTTGCTGATCCTGATTGCGTTTTTGAACCAGTGGCTGTCGCGCGAACCCCAGTTGCGTGCCGGCGTCGCCGGCCAGCAGGCCGGTACGATGTCCGACCAGATCCGCATCGAAGCCGAAATGGTGCAGGCGATGGGAATGCGGGATGCGGCCTTTACCCGTTGGGCAAAATCGCGAACGCTCGCGTTGAAAGAGCAGATTGCCGCGACAGATGTCGGCGGCACGTTCACCTCGCTGACCAAAACCCTGCGGCTGTTCCTGCAAAGCGCGATGCTGGGCCTTGGCGCCTATCTGGTTTTGCAGAACGAAATGACTGCGGGTGCGATGATCGCAGGGTCGATCCTGCTTGGCCGCGCACTTGCGCCGATTGAAATGATGCTGAACCAGTGGCCGGTGGCACAACGCGCTTCCAAAGGGTGGGACAACCTGGCCGAACTGTTGGGGGCCGTGCAGCCGGAACAACCCCGTACAGCCTTGCCCAAACCCAAGGCGCGGCTGGTGGCCAAGTCACTGACAGTGGTGCCGCCGGGGCAAAAGCAGGCGTCGCTGCGCGGACTGAACTTTGAACTGAAGCCGGGTGAGGCGCTGGGCGTGATCGGGCCTTCGGGCGCGGGAAAATCGACATTGGCGCGATGTGTGACGGGCGTCTGGCGGCCTGCGGGCGGGTCCATCCGCTTGGACAGCGCAGCCCTTGATCAATACGACCCTGACACATTGGGCCAGCACATCGGATACCTGCCGCAACGGGTTCAGCTGTTTGACGGCACGATTGCCGAAAACATCGCCCGTCTGGCAGAAACACCCGACGATGCCGCCGTTGTGGCCGCCGCCAAAAAGGCGGATGCACACGAGATGATCCTTGAATTTCCCGAAGGCTATGACACGCGCATCAGCGCGGGGCAGCAACGCCTGTCGGGCGGGCAGATCCAGCGCATCGGTCTGGCACGCGCGCTTTATGCCGATCCGGTGATCATGGTGCTGGACGAACCGAACTCGAACCTCGACAACGATGGCACCGAGGCACTGAACCGCGCGATCCGCGCGATGAAGGCTGACGGGCGGTCGATCATGATCATGGCGCACCGGCCTTCGGCCATTGCGGAATGTGAAATGCTGTTGATCCTGGATCAGGGCGCGCGCGTGGCCTTTGGCCCAAGGGATGAAGTGTTGAGAGCGAGCGTCCAGAACCATCAACAGATCACGCAGGCTCCGCTGCGCGCAGGAGGGATCTCATGAGCGCTGTACCCGCAAAAGCTTGGAGCGCCCGCGCGCCGGTATTGTTCGGCCTGTTTGGCCTGATCGTCCTGTTCGGCGGTTTTGCTGTCTGGGCCACACAGACCAACATCGCGGGGGCGATCATCGCGCAGGGGCGCATCGAGGTCGACCGCAACCGTCAGGTTGTACAGCATCCGACAGGCGGGGTTGTGTCGGAAATTGCCGTGAAAGAAGGGGATACCGTCAAGGCGGGCGATCTGCTGCTGGCGCTGGATGACCGGCAATTGAAGTCGCAGCTGTCGATCATCGAAGGCCAGCTGTACGAGCTGATGGCCCGGCGTGGCCGGCTGGAAGCCGAACGCGACCAGACCGATGAGGTTGTGTTCGAGGCGCAGTTGATCGAAGCCGGGACGAACAACCCCGATCTGCAAGAGCTGATCAGTGGCCAGCGCAACCTGTTCTTTGCGCGCCGCGACAGCGTCGCCAGCGAGACCGATCAGTTGCAGAAGCGGCAGGGGCAGATCCAGAACCAGATCGACGGCATCGAATCGCAGGAAAAGGCGCTGGGATTGCAGTTGGGCTTTATCGAAGAAGAGCTGACCAATCAAAAATCCCTTTTGGAAAAAGGTCTGGCACAGGCGACTCGGGTTCTGGCGCTGCAACGTCAGGAAGCCAGCCTTGTCGGGCAACTGGGGGAGCTGGCCGCCAGCAAGGCGCAGGCCGAAGGGCGGATCACCGAGATTGACCTTGAGGTGCTGAAATTGGGTGTCGGCCGGCGCGAAGAGGCGATCACACGGCTGCGTGATCTGCGCTATCGCGAGCTGGAACTGGTGGAACAGCGCCTGTCGCTTTTGTCGGATATCGACAAACTGCAAATCCGCGCACCGGTGTCGGGCATCGTCTATGGAATGCGGGTGCAGACACCGCGGTCGGTCATTCGTGGCGCCGATCCGGTGCTGTTCCTGATCCCGCAAGACAGGCCGCTGGTGATCGTCGCACAGGTGGACCCGATCCACATTGACGAAGTTCATGTCGGTCAGCAGGTGAACCTTCGGATGAGCGCGCTTGACCACCGCAGCACACCCGAGCTGATCGGGCAGGTGGACCTGATTTCTGCCGATGCGTTCGAGGATGAAGCGATCGGACGTACTTACTACCGTGCTGAGATCACGCTGAGACCTGGTGAGCTGAGCAAGTTGAACGAAGGCGACGTCCTGATCCCCGGCATGCCTGTAGAGGCCTATATCCGGACCCTGGACCGCACGCCGATGGCCTATCTGATCAAGCCTTTTGCAGATTACTTCAAACGGGCGTTCCGCGAATCCTGATCGGTGCAGGGGGCCAGCCCCCCGACGCTGCGCGCCGTCCCCCGGAGTTTATTGGGCAAGATGAAGCTTTGGGCTTTTGCTTTTGCGGGCGAAGGAATAGCGTCGCGGCGAAATTCAATATTGGAGATTGCGATGAGCTTTGCAAAGAAACTGGCAGACCTGGGTGTGGAACTGCCGAATGCGCCGGCACCTGCGGCGAACTATGTGCCCTTTGTTCAAGTGGGCGATATGGTCTACGTCTCGGGCCAGATCTCTAACGGTCCTGACGGGTTCATCACCGGGAAACTGGGCGCAGATATGGATGTGGCTGCGGGCGCGGCTGCGGCTCGGACTTGTGCGATCAGCCTGCTGGCGCAGGTCAAGGCGGCCTGTGGTGGCGACATCGACCGTCTGGTGCGTGTGGTCAAGCTGACCGCATTTGTGAATTCAACGGCAGATTTCACCGACCAGCCCAAAGTGGTGAACGGTGCGTCGGACTTTTTGGTCGAGGCGCTGGGTGATGCGGGGCGGCATTCGCGCTCGGCCGTTTCGGCGGCGTCCCTGCCTTTGGGTGTGGCTGTCGAGATCGAAGGCATCTTCCAGGTCAAATGATCATGCGGTTGCCGCAGGACTTTCTCGATGTGCCACTGGCGCATCGGGCCTTGCACGATGTGGCTGACGGGCGGCCCGAGAACAGCCGCGCGGCAATCCGCGCGGCGATTGCACACGGTTATGGAATCGAGATCGACCTGCAACTGAGCGCCGATGGCCATGCGATGGTGTTCCATGATTACGCGCTGGACCGGTTGGCCGAAGGCAGCGGAGCGGTGCGCATGTGCGATTCGGCGACGTTGGGACGCACGGTGCTGCGTGGATCGAACGAGGGGATTCCCCAGCTGGCCGAGGTTCTGGAGATTGTCGCGGGTCGCGTGCCGCTGTTGGTCGAGTTCAAGGATCAGGACGGCGCGATGGGTCCCCATGTGGGGCTGCTCCAGGACGTGGCGGCGCGGTCCCTGCGCGACTACGCGGGGCCGTTGGCCGTGATGTCGTTCAACCCCCATGCCGTGGCGCGACTGGCCGAGGTGTTGCCCGACGTGCCGCGCGGGCTGACAACAAGTGCCTATCGTGCCGAAGACTGGCCGCTGAGCGCCGAAGTCTGTGACCGGTTGCGTGAAATCCCGGATTATGACCGTGTCGGTGCCTGTTTTATCAGCCACGAGGCCGAAGATCTGGGCCGCGCACGTGTCGCGGCGTTGAAGGCGGCGGGGGCGGCGGTCTTGTGCTGGACGGTCTGCTCACCCGAGGCCGAAGCCGAAGCGCGCCTGGTGGCGCAGAACATCACCTTTGAGCAATATCTGGCCCCTCTCAAAGGTTGATCCGACGCAGCGCCGCCACACATAGTGTGGGTGGCCGCCGTCGCAGGGCAGCTATAACAACAAGCGGGGCAGAGATGAGCGGGCAAGAGGTAGAAATCAGGGTCGTCCCCACGCTTGCGCAGATTGACGCGGCAGACTGGGATGCCTGCGCCTGTCCCGAGTCTGGGGGGGGCGCGCGTCCGAACGATCCGTTTACGACCTATCGCTTTTTGCGGGCGTTGGAAGACAGCGGTTCGGTGGGCACGGGCACAGGGTGGCAGCCCCAGTATCTGGTCGCGTCGATGCAGGGGCAGGTGATCGGCTGTGCCCCGATGTATGTCAAATCGCACAGTCAGGGCGAATATATCTTTGACCACAACTGGGCCCATGCCTATGAGCGCGCGGGCGGGCGGTATTATCCGAAATTGCAGATCGCTGTCCCGCATACCCCCGCCACGGGGCGGCGGTTTCTGGTGCATCCCGACTTTGCCGAAGCCGGCTTTGCGGCTCTGGTGCAGGGGGCCGTGCAGCTGGCAGAAAACAACGGTATTTCGACCCTGCACGCCACGTTTTGCACGGAAGACGAGGCGGCGCTGGGCGTTCAGATGGGGCTGTTGCGGCGGACCACACAGCAGTTTCACTGGCACAACGACGGCTATGCGAGCTTTGATGACTTCCTTGCCAGCCTGTCCAGCCGCAAGCGCAAGAACATCCGCAAGGAACGTGCGCAGGCGCAGGGTTTTGGCGGCGAGATCGAAGTGCTGACGGGGGAGGCGATCCAGCCGCACCATTGGGATGCGTTCTGGGAGTTCTATCAGGACACCGGCGCGCGCAAATGGGGCACGCCCTATTTAACGCGGGACTTTTTCAATCAGGCGCAGGCGCATTTGCGCGACGACATCTATCTGGTGCTGGCGCGGCGCGGTGGGCACTATGTGGCTGGCGCGCTGAATTTCGTTGGCGCACACGCGCTTTACGGGCGCTATTGGGGCTGTACCGAGCATCACCCCTGCCTGCATTTCGAACTGTGCTATTATCAGGCTATCGACATCGCCATCTCTCTTGGGCTGGACACGGTCGAGGCGGGTGCGCAGGGCGAACACAAGCTGGCGCGCGGCTACCTTCCGACCCAGACCCATTCTTTGCACTGGGTGGGGGATGCGGGTTTCTCTGACGCGATTGCGACCTACCTTAGGGCCGAAGGTGCAGCCGTGGCCGAGGAAATCGAAGTGCTGACGGAATACGGACCGTTCAGGAAAATACAAATCGAGGAACAGGAATGACTGAAAAATTAAGCACCGAGACACGCAAGACACTGCTTGCGCCGTTGAAGGAAACCGGCTGGGACATGGTCGAAGGCCGCGATGCCATTTGCAAGACGTTCAAGTTTCATGATTTTGCGGATGCTTTCGGCTGGATGACACGCGCCGCGTTCTGGGCCGAAAAGTGGGATCATCACCCCGAATGGAGCAATACCTATAATAGGGTCGCTGTGGTGCTGATCACCCATGATGTTGACGGTCTCAGCTCGCTGGACGTCAAACTGGCGCGCAAAATGGACAGCCTGGCAGGATAAGAGATGTTTCAAGACTTAATGAATACCGAGATTTTTGGCGGCCATACCATTGCCGATTTCCTGACACTGAACATGCTGGCGTCGATTGCCGGATCGGTTGTCGGGGCGGTCGTCATCATCATTGTCGGCTGGATCATTGCCGCATGGCTGGGCAGCCGCGTGCGCAAGATCGGCACGGCACATGCGCATCTGGACAACACGCTGTTCAATTTCCTGGGCTCGATTGTCCAATACGTCATCATCGGCTTTACGATGCTGATCGTGCTGAACACATTCGGCATTCAGACCACGTCAATTGTCGCGGCGGTGGGTGCTGCGGGTCTGGCGATTGGTCTGGCCTTGCAGGGCACGCTGTCCAACGTCGCGGCGGGCGTTATGCTGATCCTGTTCCGTCCGCTGAAGATCGGCGATTTTGTCGATGTGGCAGGGCAGATGGGCACGGTCAAGGACGTGACGCTGAACTTTACCGAACTGGCCAGTATGTCGAACACGCAGGTGATCATTCCCAACAAGGAAGTCTGGGGCAACGTGATCGAGAACTACTCTGTCTATCCCACCCGCCGCGCCGAATGGTATTTCGGTGTGGGCTATGGCGCGAACCTGAAGGACGCCGAGGACACGATCCGCGAAACGATCATGGCCGATCCGCGTGCGCACAAGGAACCGGAACCGTTCATTCAGGTCGGCAACCTGGGCGACAGCTCGGTCGATTTCCGGGTGCGGGTGTGGTGCAATGCGTCGGATTACTTTGCCTTCACCAACGACATGAACCGCAAGGTCAAGGAAGCACTGGATGCCAAGGGTGTCGATATTCCGTTCCCCACGCGCACGATCTATCAGGCTGCGGCAGAATAAAGCGCGGCGATGCTGACATGAAAAAGGCCCCCGTTGCGCGGGGGCCTTTTGCGTTCAAGGCACGTCTCGATAGCCCATAGGGGTAACCCATGGGTGACCTTTACATGCTGTCCAGCAAACCTTCGCCGCCGGACACGTCACAGACGCCGGGGTTTTCTTCGGCCTGGAACAGGGTCACCTTGCCGTCGTCCACCAGCATTGCATAGCGTTTGGACCGTGCCATCAGGCCGACGGGCGGGGCGTCAAAGTTCATGCCGATGGCGGTGGTGAATTCGCTGCTTGCGTCCGACAGCATGGTGATGCCTGCGGCGGTCGCGCCGGTGGCTTCGCCCCAGGCGTTCATCACGAACGGGTCGTTGACCGATACGCAAATGATCTCGTCCACGCCTTTTGCGTCGAACTGATCCTTGGTGCGGATGAACGAGGGCACATGGGCCGAATGACAGGTGGGGGTGAAGGCGCCGGGAACAGCAAAGATCACGACCTTGCGACCCTTGGTCTTGTCAGCCAGGCTGACCGGAGCGGGGCCTTCTGCGCCCATTTGCACCAGTGTTGCGTCGGGCAGGGTGTCACCTTGAGAGAGTGCCATTATCGGCTCCTTTCGGGAATTGTGTTAACGTCCGTTCCCGATATAGGGTCCGCCAGGGATTTGGGCCATAAAAATCGGTCAGAACGTCAGGGAAGGACACAATATGCACGTTATTGTTATCGGGGCCGGTCAAGCCGGATCGTCTTGTGTGGCAAAGCTGCGCAACAAAGGGTTTGAGGGCAAGGTAACTTTAATCGGTGCAGAGGCGGTTCCCCCCTATCAGCGCCCGCCCTTGTCAAAAGGGTATCTGCTGGGTGACATGACGCTTGAGCGGATGTTTCTGCGTCCCGAAAGCTTCTATTCCGAGAACAACATCGACCTGCGCATGGGTACAAAGGTCGAGGCGATTGACCCTGTTGCGCAGACTGTGACGATACCGGGCGAAGTGCTGCATTACGACCAGCTGGTTTTGACGACAGGATCAGATCCGCGCCGTCTGCCTGCTGCGATTGGTGGCACGCTTGACGGGGTGTTCACCGTGCGCGACCTGCTGGACGTTGACACCATGGCTCCGCGTTTTGCCGATGGTGCGCGGGTATTGATCGTGGGCGGCGGCTATATCGGGCTTGAGGCGGCAGCGGTGGCGTCCAAACTGGGGCTGAAGGTGACGTTGGTCGAAATGGCCGATCGTATCCTGCAACGGGTCGCATCGCCGGAAACCAGCGACTACTTCCGCGCTCTGCACACAGGCCACGGTGTCGACATCCGCGAAGGTGTCGGGCTGGACCGCCTGCTGGGCGAGGGAGCCGTCAGCGGAGCGCTTTTGACCGATGGGTCCGAGCTGGACGTGGATTTTGTGATCGTGGGTGTTGGCATTGCGCCTGCATCGGGTCTGGCCGAAGCGGCGGGGCTGGAGATGGAAAACGGTATCAAGGTTGACGCGTTGGGGCGCACCTCTGATCCGCATGTCTGGGCGGCGGGCGATTGCGCGTCCTTCCCCTATCGCGGCACCCGTATCCGGCTGGAAAGCGTGCCCAACGCCATTGATCAGGCCGAGGTGGTGGCCGAAAACATCATGGGCGCGGGCAAGGATTATGTGGCCAAGCCCTGGTTCTGGTCGGATCAATATGATGTGAAACTGCAAATCGCCGGGCTGAATGTCGGCTATGACCGTGTGGTAACCCGCGACAGCGGTGCTGCGGTGTCTTTCTGGTATTACCTTGGGGACCAACTGCTTGCAGTGGACGCTGCCAATGATCCGCGTGCCTATATGATCGGCAAGCGACTGATCGAGGCGGGCAAGACGGCGGACCCCGCCATCGTGGCCGATCCTGACGCCGATCTGAAGCCATTGCTGCAAGCGTGAGGATCATCGCAGGCACATGGCGCGGCACGGCGCTGGCCCATCTGGGCAAGGGGGATGCGGGCGCACATCTGCGCCCCACCTCGGACCGTGTGCGCGAAAGCCTGTTTTCGATGCTGACCAGTCGCGGCGTGATCGACGGTGCGCGGGTGCTGGACCTGTTCGCAGGCACGGGGGCACTGGCGCTTGAGGCGCTGTCGCGCGGCGCGGCGCAAGCGGTATTGGTGGAAAACGGACGCGTGGGGCAAAAGCTGATTGGCGAAAACCTCAAAAAACTGCGGGCCGAGGACAATGCGACGCTGATGCGCAACGATGCCACGCGGCTGGGCGCCTGGATCGCCGCGCCTTTCGATCTGGTGTTTCTTGACCCGCCCTATGGCAAGGGCATGGGCGACAGCGCGCTGCGCTCTGCCGTCGCCGGCGGCTGGATCGCCAAGGGGGCCTGTATTGTCTGGGAAGAAAACGCCCCGATGACCGCGCCTGACGGCTTTGTGCAAGTGGACGGGCGTCGTTTTGGTGACACCCATGTGACGCTGCTGGAAAAAGGCTAGGTGCTTAGGGCAGTGTATGTTTGATGCTTTGGTGTATACTGCAATCAGGGCAGGTGTTGGCGGCTTCACGTCGGCAGGCTGTCCCGATACGAATTCCGATCCACTTAAGGGCGATGTCGCATGATCCGTAGTTTGGCCGCGTTGGCTTTGGCATTGACTGCTTTTGCTGCGCAGGCTGAAACGCTGAAACTGGCAGTCACCACACCTTTTGCGGTCTCCGGGCTGTCCGATGTGCTGTGGCCCGCGCTTGAGGCAGACACCGGTATTTCCGTGCAGATGCAGTCTGGCGACACGGTTCAGGTGCTTGCATTGGGCGAGACAGGGCAGGTGGATGCGATTCTTGTTCGCAGCCGCAGAGATGAAGAAACTTTTATTGCGACAGGGTTTGGCACCCATTGTCGTCAGATCATGTATGATGATTTTGTTCTGGTCGGGCCGGTGGACGACCATGCGGGCATTGCACAGGCCAGGTCTGTGACCGAAGCCTTGCAGCGCATCGCCAAAAGCGAACGCCGTTTTGTCAGCTATAGCGGTGACAGCGTTGTTCAGGCCAAGGAACAGGCGCTGTGGGCCGATGCGGGGCTGATGCCGCAGTCGTTTCCGAACTGGTACAGCGTTGTGTCTCAGGGCAGCCTGAGCGCCGCTGTGGAATTCGACGCCTATGCTTTGACGGACCGCGCCAGCTGGCTGAAATTTGACAACAAGGCCAGTCTTGCGGTTCTGTTTTCGGGGGATCCGGTGTTGTTCAACCAATACAGTTTTGTCCCGCTCAACCCCGAACGGCATCCGCATGTGGCACATGACCTGGCCGAACGGGTCGAGACATGGCTGAGCAGCCCGCGCGCGGCAGAGCTGATCAACACCTATACGGTCGGTGGCGAACCCCTGTTCACCTTCAGTGCCGAATAGATCCTGGGGTCCAGACCCTTCTGTATCTCCGATCTGTTATTGTTCCCCCGTCAGCGACCTTGGCCGAGGTCACTGACGGGACGTTGTATGGCGTCAGAGCCTTGTGGCCCAAGTTGAACTGGGACCACGTTTGCTAGCGAGCCAGCACTGTCTCTCTTCATCCATCTCGAACAGTTGCTTGTGGCCAGCTTGGACCACGGATCAGAAGGAAGAGAACATGAACAGGATAACACGAGACGCAATCCTTGGCATAGATGTCAGCCGCGATTGGCTGGACATTCATTGCCTGCCAAGCAATCAGAGACTTCGATTGCCCAATTCCGAGGACGGGCATGCGCGCGTGGGCGCCCTGGCAAAGTCAGCCTGTGCGCTGGTTTGTTTTGAGGCCACAGGGGGGCAGGAATGGCGTCTGTGGTCGGCCCTCGACGTTGCAGGGGTCGCGACCAGGCAACTGCCGCCCGCGCAAATCAAAGCCTTTGCCGCCAGCCGGGGCACGCGGGCGAAAACGGATAGGATCGACGCGGAGCTTATCGCGCGGTTCATGGCCTTTCGGCCTGATGCAGGGCGGACCTTGCCGCATGAAAAGATACGTCTTCTCAGGGCTTTGGTGTCCAAGCGTGGTCAGCTCGTCGAAACACGCAAACGGCTTTTGGCGCAAATCAAGGCGCATGCGAAACTGGGTTCGGATGATCTGTTCGACGTCATGGATGGTGACCTGAAAGACCTACTGGATCGCCAGATTGCAGGACTTGAGGTCCGGATCGAACAGATCATCGCCTCAGAGGAAGGCCTTGCCACGACTGCTGCCATCTTGCGTTCAGTTCCCGGCATTGGCCCGGTCGCCAGCACGATGTTGATCGCTGAAATGCCGGAACTCGGCCAGATCACGGGCGAACAAGCCGCCGCGCTGACAGGCCTTGCGCCCATTGCCCATGACAGCGGCGCGATGCGGGGCAAGCGCGCTATCGGAGGCGGCCGGCGCCCGCTGCGACACGTTATGTTCCAGGCGGCGCTCGTCGCCAGTCACCACAATCCCGTCCTGAAGCCGTTCGCAGACCGCCTTCGCGAAGCCGGAAAACCACACAAAGTGATAATCACCGCCGTCGCAAGAAAGCTTGTGACAATCGTGAACGCCCTTTGCAAAAGTCGGCAGAAATGGACTACTCAACTCGCTTGAGAAATACAGTTGCTAGTAGGTCGGGTGGAACGTTCCGGCCTCGGAGAGGGTAAAGATTTCAACACCGGTTTCCGTCACACCAACCGAATGTTCAAACTGTGCAGACAGCGATTTGTCGCGGGTTACGGCGGTCCAGTCGTCGGCCAGCGTTTTTGTCTCGGCGCGGCCAAGGTTCACCATCGGTTCGATGGTAAAGAACATGCCGGGCTCCAACCGCGCACCTGCGCCCTGGCGGCCATAGTGCAACACGTTCGGCGGCGCGTGAAAGACGCGGCCCAGCCCATGCCCGCAGAAATCGCGGACCACCGACATGCGGTGCGCTTCGACAAAGCTTTGGATGGCATAGCCGATATCGCCGAATGTATTGCCCGGCTTCACCGCTTCGATCCCTCGCATCAGCGCGTCGTGGGTCACTTGGATCAGACGCTCGGCCTTGCGGGGTAGTTTGCCTGCCACATACATGCGGCTGGTGTCACCAAACCATCCATCAACGATCACGGTGACGTCGATGTTCAGAATGTCGCCATCCTTCAGCTTCTTGTCGCCGGGGATGCCGTGGCACACCACATGGTTCACGCTGATGCAGCTGGCGTGTTCATAGCCCTTGTAGCCGATGGTCGCCGATTTGGCGCCCGCCGCGTCCACCATGTCGGTGATTATCCGGTCAATCTCGGCCGTGGTCTGACCGGGAAAAACATGTTCGGACATCGCATCAAGGATACGCGAAGCCAGTGCTCCGGCGGCGTACATACCAGCGGAGTCAGACGGATCGTAAATGCGTATGCCGTCTTTGGTCAGACGGCCCCGGTTTTCTTGTTTCAACAGAGGTCTCCGTTGGTCCTGAGAATTTGCACAATTGTAATGCAAGTGCAGAAAAATTGCCAGAGTTGCTTACATATCAACGGTCAGAGGATCGGCAATTGTGATCGCTTGCGGGGTTATATGGGTGCCGATGCAAATGGTTTCCACCCCGGCGTGTGTGGCGGTGGCATAGGCGGCGGCATAAGCAGGGTCAATATCGCCCGCCAGCGCGAAACGGGTGCAATCGGTGCGTTGCACCAGATACAGCATCACCGCGCGATGGCCGTCCTGTACCATGCGGGTCAATTCGCCCAAATGCCTGGCCCCGCGCGCGGTCACGCTATCGGGAAATTCGGCCAGTCCGGGTTGGCGGTTCAGGGTCACGGATTTCACCTCGACATAGGCATCGGGCAGGCCCGGTTCGCTCAGCAGGAAATCAATGCGGCTGCTGGTGCCGTATTTCACCTCGGGCCGCACAGTGCCATAGGCCGCCAGAGGGCCGATCTGGCGGGTCTCAAGCGCCGCACGCAAGGCGCGGTTGGGCACAGATGTGTCAACGCCGGTGAAATGCCCGTTTTCGTGATCGACCAGACGCCAGCCGTATTTCAGCTTTTTCTTGGGGTCGTCATTGGGCTCCAGCCAGATTTTCATGCCCGCTTCGGCCAGCCCCATCATCGAGCCGGGGTTGGCGCAATGGGCGGTGATTTCGGTGCGGTCTTCCAGCGTACAGTCGGCCAGAAAGCGTTTATATCGCCGGAGCAGGCGGGCAGGGACAAGTTGGGTTTGAAAGCGCATGAGGGCGGGCCTATACCTTGGGCAACACAGGCTTAAGGGAACCGCCCGGATGACACAACCAACCGCAGCCATGCTGGTGATCGGCGACGAGATCCTGTCGGGGCGCACCCGCGACAGCAACATGTATCATCTGGCCGGACAACTGACCGAACGCGGCATCGACCTGCGCGAGGTGCGCGTTGTCAGCGACGACGCGGATGCAATCACCGAGGCGGTCAAGGCGCTGTCGGCGGCTTATGAGCACGTGTTCACCAGCGGCGGCATCGGCCCGACCCATGACGATATTACCGCCGATTGCATCGCGGCAGCCTTTGGGGCGCATATCGATGTGCGCGATGATGCGCGGGCATTGCTTCAGGCGCATTACAACCGGCAGGGGATGGAATTCAACACCGCACGCCAGCGCATGGCGCGCATTCCCGACGGGGCTGTGCTGATCGAAAACCCTGTTTCGATTGCCCCCGGCTTTACCATGGAAAACGTGCATGTGATGGCGGGGGTGCCAGCGGTGTTTCAGGCGATGGTTCAAAGCGTTCTGCCCACCCTGACAGGCGGGGCACCCCTGATCAGTCGCACCCGGCGCATTGATCGCGGCGAGGGGGACATTGCCGGCCCCTTGGGGGAACTGGCGCGGGCCTATCCGGCCCTGTCGATCGGATCCTATCCGTTTCAAAAGGACGGGCGATATGGCGCGAACATTGTTTTGCGCGGCACCGATGCGGCGATGCTGGACGCCGCAGTGGCCGCGCTGGATGCAGAGTTTCCGGCATGACAACAGTACAGAAACTGTATGATGTATGCGACGCGACCTGGCCAGCAGCGCGGTTCATTCCACTGGGATCGTGGATGTTGCGCGAGGGACAATGCGGCGGCAAACGTGTTTCGGCGGCCTCGGCCACGGGGCCGGTGAGTGAGGGCGACATCGACGCCGCCATTTCCGGGATGGCGGCGCTGGATCAGGAACCTTTGTTTCAGGTGCGCGAAGGGGACGACGCGCTGGACGCGATGCTGGAAGCGCGCGGCTTTGTCGTGATCGACCCGGTTGTGCTTTATATCACACCCGTTGGGACACTGACCGACAAGCCGATCCCCAAAGTCACGGCCTTTTCCATATGGGAGCCGCTGGCGATCATGGAAGAAATCTGGGCCAAGGGCGGTATCGGCCCGGCCCGTCTGGCGGTGATGGCGCGGGCCAGGCTGAAAACCGCGATCCTGTCGCGCTGGAACGAACAACCCGCAGGTGTTGCCTTTGCCGCTATCCATGACGGCGTGTGCATGGTCCATGCGGTCGAAGTTCTGGAACACCAGCGCCGTCAGGGTGTGGCTGACTGGATGATGCGCAAGGCGGCTTTTTGGGCGCAGGAAAACGGGGCGCACAGCCTGTCGGTTCTGTGCGTGGCGACAAACACAGCGGCCAACGCGCTATATCAAAAAAGCGGCTTTACCGAAGTCGGGCGCTATCATTACAGACATCTGGAGGATGCAACATGAGCGACAAGACCCAACCCACAGCCCTGAATCTGCCAATGGTTGATCCGCTGCCCGCAGCGACGCAAAAATACTTTGACGTGTGTCAGGACAAACTGGGCATGATCCCGAATGTGTTGCAGGCCTATGCCTTTGATATCGACAAGCTGAACAGCTTTACCGCGCTGTATAACGACCTGATGCTGGGCGACTCGGGCCTGACCAAGCTGGAGCGCGAAATGATCGCCGTTGTCGTCAGTTCGGTGAACAAATGCTATTATTGTCTGACCGCCCATGGCGCTGCCGTGCGGCAACTGTCGGGTGATCCGATTTTGGGCGAACAGATGGTGATGAACTGGCGGGCGGCTGATCTGGAACCGCGGGTGGCGGCGATGTTGGAATTTTCCGAAAACCTGACCGTCGCCAGCGCCAAGACCACCGAGGCCCACCGTCAGACCCTGCGCGATCACGGATTTTCCGACCGCGATATCTGGGACATCGCGTCGGTCGCGGCCTTTTTCAATATGACCAACCGTGTGGCCAGCGCCACTGACATGCGCCCCAACGACGCCTATCACAGCCAGTTTCGGTGAACGCGCGGCTGGCAATAACGGCCTTGGTCGTCTGGGCCGCAGCGCCGGTTCAGGCGTTGCAGCTGACCCTGTCGACCAGCGCGCGCGAAACGGTCGAACGCAACAGCGCACTTGACCGCTATCTCGCGCCGACGGGGGCGTTTCAATACGGGGTGGGCGTGCCAACCGTCGCCATCGAGGGCCAAGTGCGCCGTCAGGCGTGGCGCATCGCTTCGGCCGGGCTGACCACCTTGCAGGTTCTGGTTCCCCTGCGCGCGCAGTTGAAAGCGGCGGGCTATGTCATCGCGTTGGACTGCGATCAATCCAGTTGTGGCGGCTTTGATTTCCGGTTCAACACCGAAGTGCTGCCCGCGCCGAACATGCGCGTGAACATGCGGGCCTATCGGTTTGTGACCGCCATCATGGGGCCGACCGAACAGCCGGACAGCGTGATTACGTTGATGGTGTCCACGACATCGACCGCAGCCTATGTGCAAATCATCGAAGCGGGGAAGATCGTACAGCAGCAAGGCACACCCGAGACCGTGGGCGACCGCCCGACGCCGGCCATCGCACCCACGGACCCGCCCCCACCTGTTGCGGATTTCGACAGGCAGCTTTTGACAGATGGCCACATCGTTCTGGGCGGGCTTGAGTTTGACACCGGCACCTCGGCGCTGGGCAAGGGGCCGTTTGCCTCTGTGCAAATGCTGGCAAAGTTTCTGCTGGCGCAGCCCGATGTGACGATTGCGGTGGTTGGGCACACGGACAGTGTTGGCAGTCAGGACGTGAACATAGCCCTGTCACGACAACGCGCCGCAGCAGTACGCCAGCGGTTGATTGATGCCTATAACGTCGATCCCGAACAGGTACAGGCCGAGGGCATGGGTTATCTTGCCCCGATTGCGTCGAACCTGACCGCGGCGGGCCGCGAGCAGAACCGGCGGGTCGAAGCGGTGCTGTTGTCACAACGCTGAAAACCCCGCACTGGGGCGGGGCTTTCTGCGAGGTAACTTTTGGTCGGGTTTACCAGTCGGATGGACCCTTGTCGGCAAACTCATGCACGAGAAAGTCGATGAACGCGCGCACTTTGGGCTGGGTAAACCGGCCCGGCGGATAGACGGCATAGATGCCCTGACTGTCCATCGGCAGGTCGGGCATTGCGTCCTCGACCAGACCTTTTTCCATTGCATCCGCATACAGGAACGACGGCAGATAGGCGATGCCCAGACCCGACACAGCGGCGTTCAGCAAGGATTGCCCGTCGTTGACCGACAGCCAGCCCGCAGTGCGCACCTGACGTTTTTCGCCAGACGGAGCGGTCAGCTTCCACACGTTGCCCGAGGACTGGTTGGAATAATGCAGCAGTTTGTGATTGTTCAGATCGTCGATTTTTTCCGGCTTGCCGTATTTCGCGAAATAGGCGGGCGAGGCAATCATGCGTTTGGTGGTTTCCGTCAACTTGCGGGCGCGCAGGGTGCTGTCTTCCAGCTCGCCGATGCGCACGGCCATGTCGAACCCTTCCGAGATCAGTTCGACATAGCGGTTGTTCAGCACCATGTTGACGGTGATGTCGGGGAAATCTTCAAGGAATGAGGACAGGGCCGGTGACAGATGATTAACGCCAAAATCGGTTGCCACACTGATCCGCAGCAGGCCGGACGGGGCAGATTGCATCGACGTGACCAGCGCATCAGCCTCGCCTGCGTCATTCAGCACGCGGCGCGCGCGGTCATAATAGGCAAGTCCGATTTCGGTCGGCGACACGCGGCGCGTGGTGCGGTTCAGCAGGCGCGCCCCAAGGCGCGCTTCCAGCGACGAGACGTGCTTGGACACGGCCGATTTGGAGATTCCCATCTTCTTGGCCGCGTCAGTGAATCCTCCCTGATCCACAACTGTGGCAAAGGCTTCCATTTCTGTTAGGCGGTCCATGCCGTCCCCTTCTCTCGGTATTCGGTTTCTAACCCCGTGTATCGCGCCCAATCACGGCAAGATCGGGGCAAGGGTGGGATAATCTTGGGGTTATTCGGGACATCGTTGCAGGCGCGGAAACGCGAGAACGCTGTGTTTCTGTTGGGGGCTAATTCGAATATCTATTTGATATTAATCGGAAAAGTTAGCGTGTATTGTGATTTTCGACCGCAATCCAGGCGCGAGTCGATGTCACAATTGCTTGCAACAAGAGTCATTCGAGAATTTCAGCAATGACATTGTCTGCTCACATTTTCCAGATTTTCGGCATAATGATTCATCAGGCCGACAGGGCGTGGCGGGCACTTATATCCACTTGAGCCAACGCATGATCACAAACGACACCAAAGTGATCGCGATCATTGACAGACATAGAATTGTGAAGGCAAGGGGGCTGTTAATACCCGGCATTCCACCCACGTTGACGCCAAACAGGCCTGTGATGAAACTCAAGGGCAAAAATATCCCGGCGATGATACTCAGGATATAGCTGTTGCGGTTCTGCACATTGGCAGCTTGAGCGGCGTGGTGGTCGTTGATCGCGGTCAGGCGGCTCTGAAGCCCGTCCAGTTCCTCGACGGTCAGCATTGCAAGGTTGGCCAGTTCGCGGCGGTGCAGCGGGCTGTTGCCAGCGGGCGTGTCAGTGGCGGCCAGCGCCATCAGCGCGTCGCGTTGCGGGCCCAGATAGCGGCGCAGGCGGATCGCGGTGCGGCGCAGTTCGGCCAGGTTTTCGGGCAGCGGTGCATTATCGTCATCGTGGATGGCGTCCTCCAGATCGTCAACCTCGTCAGCCAACTCGAACACGGTGTTTTGCACACGTTCGGTCAACCGGCTGGCCAGCGCTTCGACAAAGGCGGCGCTGCTGTTGGGGCCGCCCCCTTTTTCCAAGGCCTTGCGAATGTCCTCGATGGCAAAGACGCGGCGCATGCGCACGGTCACCACGGTTTGATCGGTGACCCACATCCGTACGGCGACCATCTGGTCTGCTGGTCCGTCAGAGTTCAGGTTCACGCCGCGCAGGTTCAGCATCAGCCCGTCGTCATGCACATCGCAGCGTGGCCGGGTTTCGGTTTGCAACAAGGCACCTGCGGGGATCGGGTGCAGATGCGCGTTGGCCCATTGCGGCAGTTCAGGGTCCTTCAGGTCGAAGTGGAACCAGCGGTAGCCGCTGAGGCCGGTGGGCGATGTGTCGGTCGTGGGGGTCGCGGTGCCGTCGGGCAGGATGTCGTAGATATAGAGAGGCATGGATCAGTCCAGTTTCGCAAATGTCGCGTCAAAGGCGGCGCGGCCCTTGGGGGTAAAGCGGATGATACGGGTGTTCGGCACGCGGGATGCCCAGCCCAGTGTCTCGAAATGGGACAGCAAAGCACGCCCCAGTTTGCCCGCCAGATGCGAGCGGCGTGCGCTCCAGTCCAGACATTCGCGGCACATCGGCGCGCGGGATTGTGCAAGCGCATCAAGCGGCAGGCCAAGGCGCTGCATCAGATCCATGCCAGTGTCGGTCAGGTCCAGACCGTCGGGGCCGGTGGCGATCTGCCCCTTGGTCAGAAGCGCACGAAACATCTGAACGCCAGTGTCGCCCGCAAGGTGGTTGTAGCAGACCCGCGCGGTGCGCAGTTCGATATCCTTTGGCCCCTGGCGGGTGCGCAGATGGCCGTGGTTCGCGGCCAGCCCCATCATCGCCTCGATGGTATGTGCGACCTCTTCTGTGGCCAGCGCGAAATAGCGATGCCGCCCCTGTTTGCGGCGCAACAGCAGCCCGCCCTGTTCCAGCTTGGCCAGATGCGACGAGGCTGTCGCAGCGGTCACGCCCGCCTCTGCGGCCAGTTCAGATGCGGTCAGTGCACGCCCTGACATCAGCGCTGTCAGGATGTTGGCGCGTGCGGGGTCGCCCATCAGCATGGCGATCTGGGTGAAATCGGGGCCTTCTTTCATAGTTTGATGCTAGTCGAAGCATTTGCGTGCGGCAATCGTCTATCAGTGCCTGAGCAACCGAAGGAGAATGACCGATGCTGACCTGTGTAATCCGATATCAGATTGACCCCACGCAACACGATGCCTTTGCGCAATATGCCCGCAACTGGGGGCAGGCGATCCCGCGCTGTGGTGCCGACCTTGTGGGGTATTTCGCCCCGCATGAGGGGTCGTCCACGCTGGCCTATGGCATTTATCATGTGAAATCGCTGGCGGACTACGAAGCCTATCGGGCACGTTTGGCCGAAGACCCGCTGGGGCGGGAAAACTATGCCTTTGCGCAGTCGCAGAAGTTTCTGCTGCGCGAGGACAGGACGTGGTTGAGAAAGGTATCGGGATGATTGCTGTTATATTTGAAGTTGAGCCCGCAGAGGGCAAGCGCGACGCCTATCTGGACATCGCGGCGGCGATGCGTCCGCTGGTGGATCAGGTCGAGGGGTTTCTGGGCGTCGAGCGATTCGAGAGCCTGACGACGCCGGGCAAGCTGTTGTCGCTGTCGTTCTTCGAGGACGAGGCAGCGGTGGAACGCTGGCGGACGCTGACCGCGCATCGCGGGGCGCAGAGCAAGGGGCGGGGTGGTGTCTTTGCCGACTACCGTTTGCGTGTGGCGCATGTGATCCGGGATTACGGGATGTTTGACCGCGCAGAGGCCCCCGAGGACAGCCGCGCGGCGCATGGCGGATCGGAGCAGAGCGCCTGACGGCGCACGCGATGCTTTGCGCCTTGCGGCGGTTTCTTTTGTTTGCGCCTTGCGGCGCAGCGAGGGGGCTTTCGGCCCCCTCACACTCCCCCCGAGGATATTTGCAGCCAAAAGAAGGGGCTCAGAGTGTCGCGGCGAGCCGCGTGCCCTGGTCGATGGCGCGTTTCGCGTCGAGTTCTGCGGCCACGTCAGCCCCGCCAATGACGTGGCATGTGGTGCCCTGTTGTTCCAGCGCATCGGCAAGGCTGCGGTCGGGCAGCTGGCCCGCGCACAGAACGATGGTCTCGGCGGCGATGGTCTGCGGGTTTTCGCGGGCTTCGCCGAACGAGACATGCAGGCCGTCGGCGTCGATGCGTTCATAATTCACACCGCCGACAAAATTGACCTCTTTCATCTTCAGCGCGGCGCGGTGAATCCAGCCGGTGGTCTTGCCCAGACGTTTGCCGTGCTTTTCCGCCTTGCGTTGCAGCAAGGTGATGGCGCGGGCGGGGTGGCCGGGTTTGGGGCCATCGGGGTTCAGGCCGCCGCGGTGCTCTGCGGGGTCGGAGACGCCCCATTCGCGCATCCATTCGGGTAGGTGTTCGGTGGTGCTGTGGCCGTCTTCCTCGGACAGGAATTCGGATACGTCAAAGCCGATACCGCCCGCGCCGACAACGGCGACGGATTTGCCGACAGGTTTCTTGTGGCGTAGCACGTCGATGTAATCCAGCACGTTGGCGCCATCCTGACCGGGGATCGCAGGATCGCGGGGCAGGACGCCGGTGGCGATGATAACCTCGTCAAACCCTTTCAGCATGTCCGGCGTGGCGGTGGTGCCGAGTTTCGTGGTGATGCCCAGAGTGTCGACCATGGTGCGATACCAGTCGACCAGCCCCCAGAACTCTTCCTTGCCGGGGATTTGCTTGGCCATGTTCAACTGCCCGCCGACCTCGTCTGACTTGTCAAACAAGGTCACGCTGTGCCCGCGTTGGGCGGCGGTGATAGCGGTGGACAGGCCTGCGGGACCTGCGCCGACGACGGCGATTGATTTTGGGGTGTCGGTTGGCGTGATCGGCAGTTCGGTTTCATAGCAGGCCAGCGGGTTCACCAGGCACGAGCTGATCTTGCCGCCAAAGGTGTGGTCCAGACAGGCCTGATTGCAGGCGATGCAGGGCGCGATCTGCGCAGCCTTGTCTGCGGCGGCCTTGGACACGAAATGCGGGTCGGCCAGCATCGGGCGGGCCATCGACACCATGTCGGCGCAGCCCGTCGACAGGACCTCCTCTGCGACCTCGGGGGTGTTGATGCGGTTTGACGTGATGATGGGAATGTTCACCTGACCCATCAGTTTCTTGGTGACCCATGCAAAGGCCGCGCGCGGGACCGAGGTGGCGATGGTCGGGATGCGCGCCTCGTGCCAGCCGATGCCGGTGTTGATGATGGTGGCCCCCGCTTTTTCGATTTCCTTGGCCAGTTGCACGACCTCGTCAAAGGTCGATCCATCGGGCACAAGGTCGATCATCGACAGGCGGTAGATGATGATAAAGTCATCGCCCACGGCTTCGCGGGTGCGGCGGACCACTTCGATCGGCAGGCGCATGCGGTTTTCATAGGAACCGCCCCAGCGGTCGGTGCGCTTGTTGGTGTGGGTCACAAGGAACTGGTTCAGGAAATACCCCTCGGACCCCATGATTTCGACCCCGTCATAGCCGGCCTCGCGGGCGCGGGCGGCGGTGTTGACGATGTCGCTGATCTGTTTCTCGATGCCTTCTTCGTCCAGCTCGTTCGGCGGGAAGGGGGAAATCGGGGATTTGACGGGGCTGGGCGCCACGCACTTGGGGCTGAAGGCATAGCGGCCCGCGTGCAGGATCTGCATCGCGATCTTGCCGCCTGCCGCGTGGACACGGTCGGTGACGACGCTGTGATTCTTGATGTCTTCGTCCGTCGCCAGCATTGCGGCACCGGGTGCGACCGACCCTTCCATGTTGGGGCCGATGCCCCCTGTCACCATCAGGCCCACATCGCCGCGCGCACGTTCGGCGTAGAACTCTGCGACACGGTTCCAGTCCTTGGTTTCCTCAAGGCCGGTGTGCATGGACCCCATGAGCACGCGGTTCTTCAAAGTGGTAAAGCCAAGGTCGAGCGGGGCGAGCATGTGGCGGTAAGCTGTCATGGAATCCTCCGGCGGTATGATTTCGCGCTATTTCGCCCCAGTTGGGCGGGAATGTCATGTGCAACGCGGCGTAAGGCAATATATCACAGCCCAAACGACAGGAGAGTACGATGACACCGGAAGAGATTAACGCGCTGCCATACCGGCGCAATGTGGGCGTGATGCTGGTCAATGCGGCGGGGCAGGTCTGGGTCGGGCAGCGTCATGACCGGTTCCGTGAATTCTGGCAGATGCCACAGGGTGGCGTGGACAAGGGCGAGGATGCCCGAGCAGCCGCCCTGCGCGAACTGGAGGAAGAGACCGGCATCCCGTCGTCATTGGTCGAGGTCGAGGCTGAAACAGCGGGCTGGTTGCCCTATGATCTGCCGCACGATGTGGTGCCGGACATCTGGGGCGGCAAGTATCGCGGGCAAGAGCAGAAGTGGTTCCTGCTGCGGTTCAAAGGGGCGGACGGGGATGTGAACATCGCCACCGAGCATCCCGAATTTGTCGCATGGAAGTGGGTCGCGCCCGCGCAGGTGGTGGACGGCATCGTGCCGTTCAAGCGCGATGTTTACGCCGCCGTGTTGGCCGAATTCGAAACCTATCTGTGACCCTAAGGGGCCAACAGCGGCACATGCGGGGCCAGCGCGTCGTCAAACCCTTTGGCCACGCGCGGGTCGTCGTCGATTTCGACCTGTTGGCGGATCGGCGTAAACCCTGCACGGCGGTAGAACCCCAGCGCCTGCGGACTGTCCAGCGTGCAGGTGTGGACGTGAAAGCGGTTGATGTCGCGCGCCCATGCCTGATCAATCGCGACGTCCATCAGGTAACGCCCTGCACCAAGGCCGATCAGGTCCGGGGTAACGCCGAAGAATGCCAGCTCGCATTCCCCTGACACGCGGAAATCCAGTTCCAGCAGGGCGGCGTCGGTGCTGCCTTTGGATAGGGTCCAGATGGCGACATCGTCGCTGTGAATGATCGCGGCCAGTGCATCGTCGGACAGGCCACGGCGCGAGAACCACAGCCAGTCTTCACCCACCGCCTGAAAGATGCGGCGATACCAGTCCAGATCCGGCTTTTCCATGCGGCGCAGGGTCCAGCCCTGAGGGGCAGTGCGCCCCGAGATGTCGGCACGCGCGCGCATTTCCAGATGCGTGACCACTGTGGCGATCTTGCCCAGCGGTACGTCATGCATTCCGTTTTCCAGCATCAGACCAGACCTTCCTTGCGGAACACCTCCATCATGTCCGCTTCGGGGCGGGGACCGATGTGGCTGATAACCTCGGCAGCACAGGCGTTGCCCATGCGCCCGCAGGTGGCCAGATCGCGCCCCGAGGCGAGACCAAACAGGAAGCCGGCGGCAAACTGGTCGCCCGCACCCGTGGCATCGACCGGCACAACCTTGGTCACCGGCACGTCCACCCGTTCGCTGTTGCGGATCAGGGTCACGCCATCGCCCGAACGGGTGCAGACCACGGTGGGGCACATGGCGGCGGTCTTGCCCAAGGCTGCTTCAAGGTCGTCGGTTTCGAACAGCGACTTGATTTCGGCCTCGTTGCCAATGACATAGTCCAGTTCTTCGCCGATCATGCGCAGGAAATCGGCGCGGTGGCGGTCAACACAAAAGGGGTCGGAAATGGCGATGCCCGACATGCCCCCCGCCGCGCGGGTCAGCCGCGACGCTTGCAGGAACGCCTGTTTGCCATGGTCCTTGTCGAACAGATACCCTTCGAGGAACATGATCTTGGCCGCCGAGGCGACAGCGTCGGGCACATCGGCCGGGCCCAGATCGGTGGAGATGCCCAGATAGGTGTTCATCGACCGTTCGCCATCGGGCGACACAAAGATCATCGAGCGTGACGTGGGCAGATCGCCGCCCGCAACCGGTGCGTTGACAAATTCGGTGCCCACACCGGTCATCGCGTCGGCGTAGAACCGGCCCAGAACGTCATCGTTCACCCGTCCGATAAAGGCGGTCTTCATACCCAGCGCACCGACGCCTGCAAGCGTGTTGGCCACCGATCCGCCGGGGGTCTGCAAGCGGTCGTTCATTGCGCCGTACAGCACTTCGGCGCGGTCGCGTTCAATCAGCTGCATGATGCCTTTTTCGATGCCCATGTTGCCCAGAAACTGGTCGTCGGCATGCGAGATGACATCGACAACGGCGTTGCCGATGCCAACAAGTTCATATTGTGTCATTGGGTCTTGTCCTCGAATTGGCAGAGATCGCGGATGATACAGGTGCGGCACTGGGGCTTGCGGGCCTTGCAGTGATAGCGTCCGTGCAGGATCATCCAGTGGTGTGCATGTTGCTGGAATTCAGCGGGAATATTGTCTTCGATGGCGCGTTCAACCGCGTCCACGGTTTTGCCGGGGGCGATGCCCGAACGGTTGCCCAGACGGAAAATGTGCGTATCGACCGCCTGCGCGGGATAGTTCCACCACATGTTCAGCACCACGTTGGCCGTCTTGCGCCCGACGCCCGGCAGCGATTGCAGCGCGGCGCGGGACGAGGGCACGACGCCACCATAGTCGTCCACCAGAATCTGGCTGAGCTTCATCACGTTCTTGGCCTTTTGGCGGAACAGGCCGATGGTCTTGATATGCTCGGTCAGACCTTCCAGCCCCAGGTCCAGCATCTTTTGCGGCGTGTCCACCACCGCGAACAGCGATTTCGTGGCCTTGTTGACCCCCGCGTCGGTGGCCTGCGCACTCAGCGCCACGGCGACCACCAGCGTATAGGCGTTGGTGTGATCCAGCTCGCCCTTGGGTTCGGGGTCTGCATCACGGAAGCGGTCGAAGATCTGATAGATCGTGTGATAATCAAGCTGTTTTACCATTGTTCTCCTATGCGGGTTTTGGCGCGGGCGGGCAAGCGCGCAACCGGAAAATCCCGACAATCCTATCTAGTGCGTGTTCCTTTGGTCAGGTCCTTTTAAGTATTGGGCGATATCCGTCGGCGGGTCGAAGGTTACAGAGGACGCCGGAAAGATGCGTGCAACGACAGGGCCAGACGCGAACAGAACGGACATATCGCGGGACGCGGCGGTGTTAACCAGCTTTGGTCCCGGAACGATGGTGCTGACCGAAGAGGGCGAGGTGCCTGTCGAATGGCTGGACAGCCAGCACATGTTGGTCACGCGCGATCACGGCCTGCAACCCATCTTGCGGATCAACCGGATCCGTTTGTTGCGCTCGGACCTGAACCGGCATCCCGAAATTGCCCCTGTGGTCTTGCCGCCTGAATCGTTTGGTCGGGGCGTGCCGGTGCATCATGTGCGGCTGTCACCGAATTCGCTGGTGCTGTACCAGTCGTGGCGGGCCGAATTGCACTATGGATCAAATGAAGTGCTGGTGCCGGGGGCTGCGATGGCCCAGCAGATGCCGCTGCGTCGTCCGGGGGATTCGGTATTTGTCTACACACAAATCTTGATGCAGCAGCACGAGCTGCTGAATGTCGAGGCGATGTGGGTCGGGTCGCTGTTCATTGCCGACCTGAACGTCATTTCGACCATTCACGACCCGATGTTGGCCGCCGCGCTGGGCAAAGCCCCCATGATCGCGGCGCGGCCGATCCTGACGCTGGCCGAAGCGGGGGCGTTGATCGCTCAGGATTTGGGCAAGGATCTGCCGGAACACCGCCGTGATACACCGCAAAAGAGAATTTGATTGCGCAGCTTTCGGGTCGCTGTGGCGCGGATCTCGCGTTAGATTTGGGTCATGGAACAGCACACAGAAACCGACACAGGTTACCATTATAATATCGTGCGGCGCGCGATCGAACTGGTGGATGACAAGGGCAACAACCTGACGCTGGACGATCTGGCGCGCGAAATGGGCATGAGCCCGGCCCATTTTCAGCGGGTCTTTAGCCGCTGGGTGGGCGTGTCGCCCAAGCGTTATCAGCAATATCTGGCGCTGGGACATGCCAAGGCGCTTCTGGCAGAACGGTTCACCACGCTGGAGACCGCCCTTGCCGCCGGCCTGTCGGGTGGCGGGCGGTTGCATGACCTGTTCTTGCGCTGGGAGGCGATGAGCCCGGGTGACTATGCCAAGGGCGGCGCGGGGCTGACGATATACTGGGGCTGGTTCGAAAGCCCCTTTGGCCCCGCCGTGGTCATGGGCACTGACAAGGGCATTTGCGGCATGGGTTTCGCGGCAGAAACAGGCGAAGCCGCAGCCCTGGAGGATCTGGTTGCGCGCTGGCCCGCCGCCCGTTTTGTCGAAGACCCGATGCGTCTGCGCCCCTGGGCGCTTGCGGCCTTTGGCGCGGCGGATGCGAAACTGGAAACCGCGCCGCTGTACCTGATCGGTGCGCCGTTCCAGATCAAGGTGTGGGAAGCGTTGCTGCGCATCCCCTCGGGCCATGTCACGACATATTCCGAAATTGCCCAAAGCATTGGCAGCCCGCGTGCGGTGCGCGCTGTGGGCACCGCCGTGGGGCGCAATCCGGTCAGCTGGCTGATCCCCTGCCACCGTGCGCTGCGTAAATCGGGCGGGTTGGGTGGTTATCACTGGGGCTTGCCGGTGAAACGGGCGATGCTGGCCTATGAATCGGCCCGCGCCGAAGCTTGAATTGCGAAAGTGGCGGGCCGACGCGGGGGCCAGCCCCCCGCCGCTTGCGCGTCGTCCCCCGGGATTATTGGAACCAGAGAAGCAGGCGGGTTCTTGCCGAGTTTGAACTTCCCTTATTTTTGTAGGGAACAAGCCTATATATGAGAACGTTGATCAAAACATGCCCTGCCCGAACGGGGCCCAACCAAGGCAGTATGATATGACGTTTTCGAAAATTTCCATTGCAGCGGTCCTGATGGGCAGCATGGCGCTGACAGCCTGTACCGCTCCGGGCCAGTTGGGTGGCAACCCAAATGACCCCAAACGCAACACCAAGTCCGGTGCCCTTGCGGGTGCGGCTGCGGGCGCATTGCTGGGCGCCGCTGTCAGTGATGACGGCGACCGTGGCGACGGTGCGCTGATCGGTGCCGTCCTGGGCGGCGCTGTGGGCGCGGGGGTCGGCTATAGTCTGGACAAGCAAGAAGCCGAGTTGCGCCAGTCGCTGGACAACAACGTGCAGATCACCAACACGGGTGACCGTCTGATTGTGACCCTGCCGCAGGATATCCTGTTTGCAACTGACAGCTTTGCCGTCCGCCAGGGCCTGCGCGACGATCTGGCCTCGGTGGCCGCCAGCCTGCAACGCTATCCGGGCAGCACCGTTCAGGTGGTCGGACATACCGACAGCGATGGTGACGCGGCCTATAACCAACAGCTGAGCGAACGGCGTGCGAATGCCGTGGCTGATGTGTTGATGCAGAACGGCGTGCCCTATTCGCGTATCCAGGCCTTTGGCCGCGGCGAATCGCAACCCGTCGCCACCAACCTGAATGCCGCAGGCAAGGCGCAGAACCGTCGCGTAGAGATCGTGATTTTGCCCAACGCCTGATGCGACCTGCATCATGATGTATAACGAAAGAGGGCGTGGCAATGCTGCGCCCTCTTGCTATTGCACTGACCCGCCACATCTTTTGGCGGAAGTCATTGAAAAGGAGGCGACATGACCACGCCAAGACTATTGGGACTTTCCGGATCGCTGCGTGCGCAATCCTGCAACAGCAAATTGATCCGCGAGGCGGCGCGCCTGTTTGGGGAATGCAGCTTTTCGGAAGCGGACCTGCGGTTTTCGCTGTATGACGGCGACGAAGAGGATGCCAACGGCGTGCCGGAAAACGTGCAGGCTGTTGAACGTCAGATCGCTGATGCCGACGCCGTGGTGATTTCGACGACCGAATACAACAAGGGTCCGTCGGGCGTTTTGAAGAATGCGCTGGACTGGATCAGCCGTTGCGAAGGCAACTGCTGGGCGGGCAAGCCTGTTGCCGTAATGTCTGCCGCTGCGGGCCGTGCAGGCGGCGAGCGGGCGCAGTTGATCTTGCGCAGTTTCATGGTGCCTTTCCGCCCGCGCATCTTGCAGGGGCCGGAAATTCACGTCGCCAGTTGCGCGACCCAATTTGACGATCAAGGCCGGCTGACCGGCGAAATTTACCTAAGGGAACTGGGTCAGCTCATGCAGCAATTGCGCGCCGAGACAAACTGCTAGGCGCGGGTGCTGACCTCAAGCAAGTTGCCGTCAGGGTCGCGGATGTAAAGCGATAGCAGCGGGCCCGTTGCCCCCGTCCGGCTGACGGGCCCCTCTTCGATCGTGATGTTATTGGCCGCGAGATGGGCTTGCCACTCTTCCAGCGGCGTGTCCGAAAGCAGGCACATATCGGTTGTGCCGGGGCCAGGGTAGGCGGCCTTTGGGTCGTATTCCGCACCCCATCGGTGGACGTTGATTTTTTGGCTGCCGAATTTCAATGCATGGCGCTTTGATCCGTCTACGGCGGTGAATCTTTCGACTTTCATTCCAAGGATGTCCGAGTAAAAGGCGAGCGTTTCTTCCAGATCACCAACGGTCAGAACAAGGTGGTCGAGGCTGGCTATTTCAGGGTGTTTCATCAAAAAGGCTTTCGTACCGTGAGAGTCCGGAGCGTGAAACAGATGACGCATATGTGCAAGTGGACGTATCGAATGTGATTGCATGGCTGCTATGCAATTGACGCCGTCCGTGCAGTTGCAGCATGACCTTTGCCATTTTGCCTTTGTCTGCGATGCGCGGCGCGCCTGCCCTATTGCGAAGCTTGCACCTCGAAGCCGGTCGGGATGGTGTTGTCGCTTTCCAGGATCAGCGCGGCCATTGTTTCGGCCACTTTGGGGGCCATGCCAAAACCGATCTTGAAGCCGCCGTTTGCGATAAAGTGGTGGGGGCGGTCCGGCCAGGCCCCCAACATCGGCGCACGCGAGCGCGCGCGGGGGCGCACGCCGGCCCAGCGTTGAATGACCGGCGCATATTCCAGTGCAGGCACGGCGGCGCGGGCGCGGGCAATAATGTTGTCCAGTTGGTCGTCGGGTTGCAGGTGGTCGTATTGGTTTTCCGACGTCGACCCGATGGCGGTGGTGCCATCGGCGTGCGGAATGATGTGCAGCCCTTCGGCGTAAAGCTGTGGCGCGCCGGCCATGTCGTATTGCAGCAGCGCGGCCTGACCCTTTACGCCTGCCCCCATCGGCCGGGGCGCTGTTTTGTTCAGATCTTGCAGCCCCGCGATGCCGGTTGCCCATAGGGTCGGGCCGCCTTCGGGGCCGTCCGTTTCCACCGATATCCCGCGTGAGTCCAGCGCGGCAACCAGTGCTGCGCAAGCCTGTGCCGGATGTAAATGGGCGCTGAGATTGTCAAAGATCAGCTGTCCGGTCGGGCTGTCCGGCGCCCACGGGCCACCCGAGGCCGGTCGCAGGGCCCATTCCGCCTGTCCCTGCCACAGGTCGCGCGCGGTTTCGATCCGTGCCTGTGCCAGCGCCAGCGCGCGGCTATCTGCCACCGGTTGCAAACGACCAGACCGGATATAACCCGAATGCCGCCCGCCCGCGTCCGACACGCCACGCCAAAAGCTGTCGGCCATCAGCAGGCTTTCCAGCTGAAACTGTTTCTTGGGGTTCCAGTTTTCCGGCACATGCGGGGCCAGCGCGCCGACAATGCCCCCCGACGCGCCGGCAGCCGGGCCGTTCGGGTCGATGATGCGCACAGTCGCGCCTTTTTGGGCGCAGACCCATGCAGTGGCGAGGCCGAAGATACCGGCGCCGCGGATGGTGATGTCGGGCATTGCCAAGGATAGAGCCTTTCGCCATGGATGCACTGACGATCCTTACAGGGTGACGGGATGCAGGACCAGCAGGCAGACTTGGAATGGCGGGACGGCGACGTGCCGGTCAGCACACGGTTTGACGACCCTTATTTCAGCCTTGAAAACGGTCTGGACGAAACGCGCCATGTGTTTCTGGCGGGCAACGGCCTGCCTGCGCGTTTCTGTGACGGCTTTCACATTGGCGAGCTGGGCTTTGGCACCGGACTGAATTTTGTGGTGACGCTGGCCGCATGGCGTGCCGCAGGCGTGGCCGGTGTGCTGCGCTTTACCAGTTTCGAAGCTTACCCGATGTCGGTGGACGAAATGGCGCGCGCACTGGGGGCCTTTGGCCTTAGCGACGAAATGGTCGCGGTCTGGAACGGGCGCGGCGGACGGTTCGATTTTGGCGATGCCGTGCTGGAGGTGGTCACAGGTGATGCGCGCGCCACGTTGCCCGCGTGGCAGGGCAAGGCGGATGCGTGGTTTCTGGACGGGTTTTCGCCTGCCAAGAACCCGGAACTGTGGGACGCTGATCTGATGCAGGGCGTGGCCGACCATACGGCAGCGCATGGCACAGTGGCCACCTATACCGCCGCCGGTTTCGTGCGGCGGGGTCTGGAGGCTGCGGGCTTCGATGTCAGCCGGATTTCAGGCTATGGCCGCAAACGGCATATGACAGTGGGAACATTACGATGAGCGCAGGCAATAACACGCGGCTGGGTGTCGGCCTGATGGTGCTGACAACCTTCGTCTTTGCCATGCAGGACGGAATCTCGCGGCATCTGGCGTCGGAATACAATGTGCTGATGGTGGTGATGATCCGCTATTGGTTCTTTGCGGCTTTTGTCGTGGCCATTGCGCGGGCCAAGGCGGGGGGCATCCGCGCCGCCGCGCGCTCGGAGCAGATGGGATTACAGGCGTTTCGCGGTCTGCTGCTGGCCGCCGAGATTTGTGTAATGGTGCTGGCCTTTACCATCCTCGGGCTGGTCGAAAGCCTTGCGGTCTTTACCTGCTATCCCTTGCTGGTGGCGGCGCTGAGCGGCCCTATCCTGGGCGAAAGCGTCGGCTGGCGGCGCTGGTCTGCCATCGCTGTGGGCTTTGTTGGCGTGCTGATTATCCTGCAACCGGGCATTGGCGTGTTCGAACCGGCCGCGGTGATCCCGCTGCTGGCGGCGATGATGTTCGCGCTTTATGGGTTGCTGACACGCTATGTCGCGCGCAAGGACACCTCTGCCACCAGCTTTTTCTGGACCGGCGTTGCGGGGGCCGTAGCCATGACCGGCGTTGGCATCTGGTTCTGGGAGCCGATGGTGCCAGGCGACTGGCTGTGGATGGGCACTCTGTGCGTGACCGGCGCCCTTGGCCACTGGCTGCTGATCCGTGTGTACGAGGTGGCCGAGGCCAGCGCCGTGCAGCCCTTTGCCTATTTGCAGCTGGTGTTCGGCTCGATGATTGGCGTCAGCGTCTTTGGCGAAGTGATCGCGTGGAACGTGGCCACAGGGGCAGGAATCGTGGTGGCGGCGGGGCTATTCACCCTTTGGCGCGAACGCCAAAAGGGTTGAGCCTGTCAGCTCTTGGGTAAAGGGAATTGGCAGCGCTTCCTTGCCCAGTCGCGCGCGATAGACCGGCAGGCTTTCGGTGACGCGCATCACATAGTTGCGGGTCTCGCGAAACGGGATGTTTTCGATCCAGTCGACCACATCCATCTTGCCGTCGCGTGGGTCGCCGTACATCTCCATCCAGCGCAATGGACGCGACGGGCCTGCATTATAGGCGGCTGACATCATCACGACATTGCCTTCGAACCGTCCGGCCAGCGTCGACAGAAAGGATGACCCGAGTTCGGCGTTGTAAACAGGGTCTGAAATCAGCCGGTCTGTCGTATGTTCCGCGCTGCGGCCCAGATTTGCGGCCACTTCTTTGGCTGTGGCAGGCATCAATTGCATCAGCCCGCGCGCGCCCACGCCCGATTGTACCACCGGATCAAATTCGGATTCGCGCCGTGCGATGGCCAGGGCCATTTCGGGCGCAATCGCCAGATCCTGTTCGGTCAGCGGGTGCAGCGGATAGTAAGGCTCGGCCAGCGTGATCCCGCGATAGGCGACAGTCTTGCCGATCATCACGGCCAGATGCGGCTGGCCTGCATCAATCGCGGCCTGCCCCAGTTGCGCGGCCTGCTTTTCGTCCAGTTGGTCGGCCAGATGTGTCCAGAACCGTTCGGCAACGCTCAACTCGCCTGAGGCTTGCAGCAACAGCCCGGCTTCGAACAGCGGGGAATGGATCAGGGGGCTGGTGCGCCAGTCGTCTGTTTCGCCCTGTGGTTTCAGCCCGATGTCAAAGGGCTGGCCCGCCTTCTCGGCGGCAAGAATGCCATAGAATGATGTCTGAAACTGCGCCCCGTCGGCAAAGGCCTGATCCGCAGCGGCCACGTCGCCCAGGGCTTCATAGGCCAGCCCGGTCCAATAGCCCGCCCGGCCCCGTGAAATGGGGCTTTCGATCACGCTGCGGTGGTTTTGGAAATGCTTCAGCGCCGTGGCCGGATCGTTCAGCTTGCGCAGCGCGATATAGCCCGCAATCCATTCCAGATCGGCATAATCGGACCCCGAGGTCAGGAAATGCTGCGCGGCCAGCTGATAGGCCACCTTGGGATCGCCATCGCGCATTTCGTCACGCGCCAGCGCACGGCGCCGGTTCGACCACGCGTCGGGCCGTCCCAGCGCGGCGGCACTGGTCGAGCGTTCGAGGATCAGCGCCTTGGCGTCGTCCCACCGTCCCTTGCGCACCCGCCATTCAAAGCGGGCATGTTGCAGGCCGGCGTCAGATTGCAGGGCGGCGGGCACGGCGGCCAGTTTGGCATCTACATCGTTGCTGCGTTTGGTCAGCGCCACGCGGGCGTCCAGCAATGCCTGATGCCCGGCATCCAGCAGGGGGCGCAACCGCTCTGCCTCGTTCAGCTCGCCCAGCCACAGCATCGTGTCGACACGCGCCTCGTGATGGGGTTTCAGCAGTTCGCTGTGCCTGGTCAGAAACAGGGCCTCTTCGTCGGCATCCATCGGCATCGAGGTCCACGCCAGGACCACACTGGCCTGTGCCTCGCCGGTTTGCCCCTGCTCGGCCATCGCATCGGCATAGGCCAGAACGCCGCGCGGCGTCTTTGGCTCGGCTTCCGCAAAATAGGCGCGCACGGCTGCGGCGCCTTCGGCAATCGCTTCGCCTTCGCCACGGCGGCGCAAATAGTCCATGCCGGGCCAGTCATAGCGGCGTTTGAGGAAATCCATGTACTCGGCGTAGCTGCCGCGCCCTGCACGCAGGCGGTGCCATTCGATGACATCGGCTGCCACCTGACCGTCGCGCGCGGCAAGCCGTTGCGCTGTATCCCAATGACCCGCACGCATTGCATTCATCGCCCAGCCCAACGGGCGCGGCCGCTCGGGTTGAGCGGTTGCCACGGTGGCAAAAAGGCACAGCATCAGGGCAGCGAGGCGGGTGATCACTTGCATTTCCTGTCATGGCAAGGGTAGTGGCTGTAAGCATATGGTCTTGTCGCGACTGTGCAACTCACGACTGCGACAGGATCATGCAATCCGGCCAATTCCGGCCAGCATTTTGAAAAAAGGAGCGTGAATATGTTCAAGGGTTCTATGCCCGCACTCGTCACGCCGTTCCAGGACGGCGCACTGGATCTGGTCACGCTCAAGAAGCTGGTGGACTGGCAGATCGAACAGGGGTCTTCGGGGCTGGTGCCTGTGGGCACAACCGGCGAAAGTCCGACCCTGACCCATGGCGAACACGACAAGGTTGTCGAAGAGGTGGTGCGCGCCGCCGCGGGCCGCGTCAAGGTGATTGCCGGGGCCGGGTCGAACAATACGGTCGAGTCTGTTCGGCTGGCAAAACACGCGGAAGCCGTGGGCGCCGATGCGGTTCTGGTGGTGACGCCTTATTATAACAAACCGACGCAGGCCGGCGTGATCGCGCATTTCGCCGCCGTACATGATGCGTGCAAATTGCCGATCATTGTGTACAACATTCCGGGCCGCTCGGTCGTCGACATCTCGAACGCGACCATGGTCGAACTGGCCAAGATGGAGCGGATCGTGGGCGTCAAGGATGCCACGGGCGACCTGCAACGGGTTAACGACCAGCGTTTGATGTGCGGGCCGGATTTCATCCAGCTTTCGGGCGAAGATGGCACAGCACACGGGTTCAACGCCCAGGGTGGCGTCGGCTGTATCTCGGTCACGGCGAATGTGGCACCCAAGCTGTGCGCCGAAGTGCAGGCGGCCTGCGCCGCGGGCGACTATGCCAAGGCGCTGGAGTTGCAGGACAGGCTGATGCCGCTGCACAAGGCGATCTTTACCGAGCCGGGGCTGGTGGGCGTGAAATACGCTATGTCGCGTCTGGGCCTGTGCAGCGACGAGGTGCGCCTGCCGCACGTGCCGCTGACAGAAGCCACGCGCAAGCTGGTGGACAAAGGGCTGGCGCACGCGGGTTTGCTGTAACCGTTCAAGGTTGCACTAAAGGAATTGGCAAAGGGGCTGCAATCTGCGGCCCCTTTATCGTTTCCCATAGTACAGCCCGACCACATGTTCCGCCTGCGCAAAGAACAACCAGCGCGCCACCAGCACACCCGCCACATGGCTCAGCACCGCCACCAGCGCCAGCCAGTGCGAAAACGGCACCAGCAGCAGGATCACCGGCAGGACAATCGCCAGCACAAAGGCGATGATGCGCAGTTTCATCCCGTGTTTGCGCCCCACCACAAAGACAAACTCGCGCAGCAGATAGTTGGTGCCGGTGTGCGGCGGCTCGAACGCGCGGGGCGTGCCGATGGCGCCAAGTCCAGTCGCCGTCGCCAGCGTCGTGCCCGACCGGGTAAACGCGCCGTCGCCGTGCACCCACGTGGCCACCAGTGCAGCCCCCGCCAGCACCAGCAACACCGCCGCCGCAGTGGTCTGCCCTGCCAGCAACGCACCGCCCGCGACGGCAAGGGCCAGAAACATCACCGGTGTCAGCGGCGTGTGCCAGCGCGGCACGGTTCTCAGCTGGGTGTAGATCATCGAGGTGGTGAACACGGTCAGCAGGCACAACACCGCCCCCAAAATCCCAACCAACGGCAAGGCCGTCGCGAAAAAGATCGTCCCGATGGCATAGACGCCCATCACCAGAAGTGCGGCCACCGACATCACCGCCTCGCGGCTCAGCCAGCTTTTGCGCCATTGCGTGAACGCCTTGAGCGCGCGTTCGGGGCGGCCCAAGTGAAAGGCAGAGGCCATCAGCCCGCCCACCGCGCAGACATAGGCGATGGTGAAAAAGACAAAGGCGGTCAGACCCGTAACCGCCGGAAAGCCCAAGCCAAGCCATGCCAGCAGGCCAAAGCCCAGCCCCGAGAAGGTGGTGAAGAGAATGACAGAAGGTGCCGGATGCATCTCAGAGCTTCTCCAACGTCTTGTCGAGCCAGCCAAGAAAACCGCCCGGAGCGTCGTCGACAGGGGCAAGGTAGGGGGCCAGCACGTCAATCTCGGGCAGGGCATCCTTGGGCCGTGGCGGCAGATATTTGTTCACGGGTTTGGTGCCCATTTCCGGCATCAGGTCCATGCCGCCCCGTTCCGCAGTCAGCCGCGACACATGGCTGTCGGGGTCGGCAAAATCGCCAAAGTGGCGCGCACCCGACGGACAGGTGCGCACGCAGGTGGGGATGCGGTCCACCTCTTCAAGGTTTTCGTTATAGATGCGGTCGACACACAGGGTGCATTTCTTCATCACCCCCTCAGCCTCGTCCTTTTCGCGCGCGCCGTACGGGCAGGCCCAGGCGCACAGGCCACAGCCGATGCAGTCGCTTTCGTTGACCAGAACGATGCCGTCCTCGACCCGTTTATAGCTGGCGCCGGTGGGGCAAACGGTGACGCATGGCGCATCTTCGCAGTGCAGACAGGATTTGGGGAAATGGATCAACTGCGCAGGTGGCTGGACTTTGGCCGAGGTTGCCAGCGGTTGCACCTCGTAACTGTGCACGCGGTTCAGGAAGGTGCCGGATGGGGCTGCGCCGTAAGGGTCTTGATCGGACAGGGGCGCGCCGTAGTTTTCGGTGTTCCATCCTTTGCACGAAATCACGCAGGCATGGCAGCCGACGCAGGTGTCGAGGTCGATGACAAGGCCCAGTTTGCGTTCGGTTGTTTCGGGAAGCTGTGTCATTTTCCCACCTTCCATGCCAGCCTGTCAGGCCCCTGGCCCACGGGCGATTTGATCGGCGCCATGACGGGTTTCGACTGACCCTGTGGCGCGGCCTTGGCGATGCGCACTTTCAGGTCGAACCATGCGGCTTGGCCAGTGACAGGGTCCGAGTTGGACCACCGCAGCCCGTCGCCCTTGGGCGGCAGCAACTCGTGGATCAGGTGGTTCAGCAGGAACCCCTTGGTCGCCTCCGGCGCGTCCTTGTCCAGAGCCCACGCGCCCTTGCGCTTGCCGATGGCGTTCCATGTCCAGACCGTGTTGGGGTTCAGCGCCGCCATTTCCAGCACCGGCACCGTGATTTCGCCGTGCGGCGAGGTGACGGTGGCCCAGTCGCCGTCTTTCAGGTCGTTGTCGCGCATCAGGTTGGTCGGCAGATACAGCGGGTTGTGCCCGTGCAATTGCCGCAGCCAAGCGTTCTGGCTGCCCCATGAATGATACATCGCCATCGGGCGCTGCGTCAGCGCGGTCACGGGATATTCGGTGGCGCGGTTGTCGCCTGACGGGTCGTACCAGATGGGCAGCGGGTCCATCGTTTGGCGGATGCGGTCGCGCAGGTGGTCGGGCGGCTGGCGGTCGCCTTGGCCCTCGGCGGCCAACTGGAACCGGCGCAGCGGCTCGACATACAGCGAGAACAGATAGGGTTGCGGGGCGTCGAACAGGCCCATGCCCACGGCCCAGTCCTGATAGGCCATGTTCCACGGTTTGTAGTAATTTGCCCCCTGGGGGATGTGTTCGACGAAAAAGCCGCCGTTTTCGATATAGTTGTCGATCTGGCTGGCATTCGGCGCGCCGCGTCCTGCGGTCAGACCGTGTTCGCCGGTGCGCCAGCCAGCCAAAGGGCCGATGCCGGGGCGGCGTTCGTGGTTGATGATATAGTCGGCGTAATCGGCGTATTTCTGTGCGCCGTCTTCGGTGACAAAGCCGGGCAAGTTCAGCCGCGCGCCCAGATCGCACAACACCGACTGGAACCCGCGCACGTCGCGGTCTGGTTCGACCACGGGCCAGCGGATCGCATCGGCAGCCGCATCCGCCTCGCAGATCGGACGGTCCAGCAGCGAAATACAGTCGTGACGCTCCAGATAGGTGGTGTCGGGCAGGATCAGGTCGGCATAGGCGACCATTTCCGAGCTGTAGGCATCCGAATAGATGATGCGGGGGATGACGTAATCGCCGTTTTCATCCCTGTCGGTCAGCATGTCGATCACGCCGCGCGTGTTCATCGACGAATTCCACGCCATATTGGCCATATACAGGAACAGCGTGTCGATCTTGTACGGGTCACCCGCGTGGGCGTTCGAGATTACCATATGCATCAGCCCGTGAACCGACATCGGGTTTTCCCATGTAAACGCCTTGTCGATGCGCGCCGCCGTGCCGTCGGCTTTCAACGCCAGATCTTGCGGCCCCTGCACAAAGCCAAGGTGCGGGCCATCCAGCGGGCCGCCGCAGGTGGTTTTGCAGTGGGGCGTGGGATGCGCGGTCGCGGGTTTGGGGTAGGGCGGTTTGAACCGGAAGCCGCCCGGAACCTCGACCGTGCCAAGGATGATCTGCAACACATGCAATGCGCGGCAGGTCTGAAAACCGTTGGCGTGGGCGCTGATTCCGCGCATGGCGTGAAAGCTGACGGGGCGGCCTGTCATCTTTGTGTGTGTTTCGCCCCGGAAATCGGTCCATGCATGATCCAGCTCGAACGCCTCGTCAAAGGCGACGCGGGCCAGTTCGGAGGCAATGGCGCGGATCCGCGCAGCAGAGATACCGGTGCGTTCGGCCACGGCTTCGGGCGCATATTCCTCGGACAGATAGCGTTCGGCCATCAGGTGCATGACAGGCCGGTGGGTGATACCCGCCGCACGGTGGGTGGCGGCCAGATCGGGGCGCACGCCCTTTTTGTCAAAGGGGGCTAGCTTGCCCGTGGTGCGGTCGATCACCAGTTCCTTGCCGTCCGCATCACGCAGCAGCAGGCCGTATTCGGGCGATTTCTCGTCGCTGTTTACGAGACAGGGGGCGTTGGTGAACTGCGCCAGATACGTCAGATCAATCTTGCCCGCCTTCATCAGGCAATGGATCAGCGCCATGATGAACAACCCGTCGGTGCCCGGCGTGATGCCGACCCAATCATCGGCCACGGCGTTGTATCCGGTGCGGATCGGGTTCACCCCGATCACCCGCGCGCCGCGTGCCTTGATCTTGCCTATACCCATCTTGATCGGGTTGCTGTCGTGGTCTTCGGCGACGCCGAACAGCATGAACAGCTTGGTGTGGTCCCAGTCGGGCTGACCGAATTCCCAGAACGCGCCGCCCATGGTGTAGATGCCGGCCGCCGCCATGTTGACCGAACAGAACCCGCCGTGGGCCGCGTAGTTGGGCGTGCCGAAATTCTGCGCCCAGAAGGAGGTGAACGATTGCGACTGGTCGCGCCCGGTGAAGAAGGCCAGCTTTTCAGGATTGTCGCGGCGGATCGGTGCCAGCCAGCCGGTGGCGATGTCCAGCGCCTCGTCCCAGCTGATCTCCTCGAATTCACCCGAGCCGCGCGGTCCGACCCGTTTCAGTGGCGCGCGCAGACGGGCGGGGGCGTTGTGCTGCATGATGCCGGCCGATCCCTTTGCGCACAGCACGCCCTTGTTCACCGGATGGTCGCGGTTGCCTTCGATATAGGCAACCTTACCCGCTTTCATGTGAACGTTGATGCCACAGCGGCAGGCGCACATATAGCAGGTGGTCTTGCGAATCTCGTCCGAAACTTTGGGTGACAGGTCCAGCGCGGGCTGCTTGTGCGGCATATGTCTGATCCTTTGGCAGCGGGATGGTGCGCGGTGCACTGACGGTTTTGGCGGCACGGCGCGCCTGATGAGGAATATTTCCCAATCCCGATAGCTGTGCAAGAACATTATTCCGCCAGGATTTGGCATTTTACAGCAAGAAAGCAAGGCAATCGCTGCCGTCGACCCCCCGCTTATCAGACCAGCTGACTTAGGGTGTCTGCGATACGCTGCACGCCCTCAGCGATGCGATTTTCCGGAATCGACGAATAGGCCAGACGGTAGAAGTTGCGCGCCCTGTCGGTGCCGGAAAAGAACGATTCACCCGGTTCGATCAGCACGCTTTGCGCCCTTAGCATCTGTGCAAGCTGGCGGGTGTCTACCGGGTGCGGCGCGCGCATCCAAAAGGAGGATCCGCCCGAAACACCCTGACCTGCAATGGTCAGCCCGGTGTCGGTGATCGCCTGCTGCATCGCATCGCGGCGGCTGTGCAGGGTGGTGCTCATCTTGCGCACCAGCGCGTCGTAGTGGCCCAGCGACAGGAAATAGGCGACTGTGCGCTGGATGTGTCCGGGCGGATGGCGCAGCACCGATGCACGCAGGGCGCGGGCCTCGCGGATGAACGGCTCGGACCCGACAAGATAACCCAGCCGCAGACCCGGAAACAGCGATTTGGAAAAGCTGCCCACATAGATCACCCGCCCGTCCGCATCCAGCGATTTGAGCGCGGGCGAGGGCGGTTTGAGAAAGGACATCTCGAATTCATAATCGTCTTCGACGATCAGCGCGTCCATTTCAGCCGCCCTGTCCAGCAGGGCGCGGCGGCGCTCCATCGGCATGGTGGCCGTGGTGGGGCACTGATGGCTGGGCGTGGTGAAAATCACATCGACCCCCGGCGGAATCGCGTCGGGCGGCAGGCCGTCCTGATCGACACGAACATGGGACAGACGGCACTTTGACTGGTTCAGAATGTCACGCAGGGCGTGGTAAAACGGCTCTTCCAGTGCAGCGTGGCGGCGTTGGGTCAACAGCACCTGCGTGGTCAGCCACAGCGCGTTCTGTGCCCCCAGCGTGATCAACACCTGCTCGGGGCGGGCGGTGATGCCACGGCGGGGCAGCGAATGGCGCACGATGAATTCGATCAGTTTCGGGTCGTCCTGATCATAGTAATCCGTGGTCATCGGCCCGAAATCACGCTGCCCCAAGGCCTGCATCGCACATTGCCGCCAATTGGCATGGTCAAACAATGTCGGATCAGCCTGCCCGTAGATGAATGGAAAGCGATAGCGCGCCCAGTCTTGCGGGCGTTGGGGCGCCTCTCCGCCTGAATACCGTTGACCGATGGCACGCGACCAGTCCACGGCATCCGCGGTGTCTGGTGCGGGGGCAAAGACCGGGGGCACTGGTGCGGTGTCAGATACGAAATAGCCAGAGCGCCCGCGCGAGATCAGGTAGTCGTTGGACAGCAGTTCGGTATAGCCAAGCGTGACGGTGATGCGGCTGATGCCAAGGTGTTGCGCCAGCTTACGGGTCGAGGGCAGCTTTTCACCCGGCTGGAAGCGGCCCGACAGAATGCCCTGGGCAATCATCTGCTGGATCTGGCTTTGCAGCGTGCCTTGCGCATCGGGATGCAAAAAGAAGGTTTCGACGGGGACTGTCATAGCCCAGATCTACACTGGACTTATCGGCACGGCAATGTGGCGCCATCGCTGAAATGCGAAAGACCCCGGACGCGACCGGGGCCTTTGCATGGACATGTGAAGTGTCGTTCGGGTGCTTGAAGCTCGCGAAAAGCTTACGGGCAGGACGCATAGTAACGCGAGCCGTCTGCACGCTGGTACACACACTGGCCGTTTTGCGTTTTGCCGATGTAGTTGCCGGCAAGGCCGCCAACAGCCGCGCCAATCAGTGCGCCTTTGACCTTGTCGTTGCCGCCCGAAACGGTTGCACCGAGTGCAGCACCGGTCAATGCGCCGGCGGCAGTGGTGTTCGATGTCGTGGATTCGCAGGCAGCAAGCGATGCGATCAGCGGAATGGCGATCAGGAGCTTTTTCATTATGGTCTTCCCTTGTTGAATTCTAAAACGAGAACGCAGTGACCGGATAAACGGTTCCCACATTATTTCGATAACGGTGAAAAAAGGCTTTGGGGCGCAAGATACCACCGGTCCTGTTCGGGCAAGACAGCGTTACAGGTAGCGAATTGTCGTACAGCGTCAAGCCGAGCGCAGGCGGCACAGGCGAAGAAGCGCCGAGCGGGGCAGGGGTATGAGACGCGAAACGGGCAAAGGTTTCCCTTCGCCCGTCTGGTCTGGTTCATTTGGTGTGTCGTCAGCCGAACACGTCGCCCAGGGCCTTGTCGACTGCCGAAATGATATGGTCGATGTCATCCTTGGTGGCGATCAGCGCGGGCGAGAAACACAGGCTGTTGTTCTTGCCCGGCAGCGACCGGTTGGTTGCCCCGATGATGACGCCCTGTGCCATGCAGTTGCCGACCACGGCCTGAACCTTGGCCTCTTCCGCAGGCGCACGGCTTTCGCGGTCGCTGACCAGTTCCGCGCCCAGAAACAGCCCCTTGCCGCGCACATCGCCGATCACGGCGTGTTTGTCGGCCAGCGCGTACAGCTGGTCCAGCATATAGGCACCCATCTGCGTGGTGTTCTCCAGCAGGTTTTCGTCCTCGATGATGCGCATGTTTTCAATCGCCGCAGCAGGACCGGCGGTGCAGCCACCAAAGGTCGAGATATCGCGGAAATAGTTCAGCTTGTCCGACGGGTCGTCCTTGAACATGTCAAAGACCGCTTCGGTGGTCACAAGGCAGGCAATCGCCGCATAACCCGAGGCCACGCCCTTGGCCATTGTCACCATGTCGGGCTGAATGCCGTAGTGCTGGTAGCCGAACCATGTGCCGGTGCGGCCCACGCCGCAGACCACTTCGTCGATGTGCAGCAGGATGTCATACTTTTTGCAAATCTCCTGCACGCGGTCCCAATAGCCATCGGGCGGGGTGATGACGCCGCCGCCTGCGGTTACCGGTTCAAGGCACAGCGCGCCCACCGTGTCGGGCCCTTCGGCCAGGATTACCTTTTCGATCTGGTCCGCGGCCCAAGTGCCATAGTTTTCCTGCGGTGCGCCGTCCTGTTCAAAGGCGCGGTATTCCAGGCAATGCGGCACGCGCACGAAACCTGGCACGAAGGGACCGTATTGCGCGTTGCGCTCGTCCTGACCACCTGCGGACAGGCAGGCGATTGTGGTGCCGTGATAGTCGCGGTCGCGGTACAGGATCTTGTGCTTCTTGCCGCCATATTTCTTGTGCGCGATCTGGCGGACCATCTTGAACGCCTTCTCGTTCGCTTCGGACCCCGAGTTGCAATAGTACATCCGGTCAAGGCCGGGCATCTTTTCCAGCAGCTTTTCGGCAAAGAGCGCGCCGGGGATCGACCCGGCGGAGCCTGCGAAATAGTTCAGTTTCACCAGCTGGTCGCGGACCGCATCGGCAATGCTTTCGCGGCCATAACCGACGTTGACCGTCCAGACACCGCCCGAGACCGCATCCAGGTGTTCTTTGCCCTTCTGGTCCCAGACCTTCATGCCCTTGCCCTCGACGATGATGCGCGGGTCGATCGCGCTTTCGAAGGGTTGGTGTTGAATCAGGTGGTGCCAGACGTTCTTGCGGTCGGCTTCGACCACACGGCTAAGGTCGTTTTCACTAAAGGTTCCGTCCATTGTCTGGCCTTTCGGGATGCATGAGGGTGGGGCTGGGGCACTGCAAAACATATTGCACCCGTTGGTGATCTAGAGAACAGCAGAAATGACCCGTGCGATAGGGCCAAATACATGTGACATTTAAGTCCAGATTCTGGCCGCTCTCCGAGGATCAAAGCGGGAAAGGCGTCATTTCAGGCGCAAATCGGTCCAGACCCTAAAAAACATCGCTATCGACCAGCCGCTTGCTGTTCCTTGCAAGCCGGTAGGCAATTCTGCGCGCCCGCCCGCCCGAGATGATCTGTCGGCATGCCGCTGGCTTGCGGTATTGAGCAGACACATCGGGGAACAGACGCTGTATTTCCGCCCGACCGGCGGGCGTCAGCATGGTTTGCGTTTGCGCGCCCAAATACAGGCTTTCGCTGGGGATCCCGTTGGCTTTCACGATCTCGTGCCGGTCAAATAGGATGTGATAATATGAAACCGTGGCCATATCATAAGCAATATCAACGCCATCCACCGTGAGAAGTTGTTTGGCAGAAACCAGCACTTCGTGTTCGTTGAACATTCGTGTCGCGATTGGGGATGCAATCAGCAGGCGATGCTGCGGCGAAACGATCAGATCGGCTGCGCCTGCGTTCAGATTTACGGCCCGTTGGCAAATGCGGATCGGCCGCAGCTTCGGGTGTCGCAACAGGTCGCGGGCTGTGAGATGTCGCACCCCGATCCATCGCAGCGGTTGCAGGCCGTTGTCCATTGTCTGCACAAGATCGCCTATGCGCAAATTCTGGATCGGCACATCGCCGACCTGCGTCGCAATCAACGTGTCATTGGCAAAACAAACGACGCCGGTGTTTTCGGTGGTCAACCCAGAGCCATCGACCGCCGACCCCGCATTCTGGATCTGCAGGCCACCGGCCTGATCCAACGTGCCATCGGCCTGATCCGCGCGCATCCAGTTCAGGACGGTTGTATAGGTCTGCCCGGGGTTGTTGGCGTTCCAATCGGCAAGCGATGCTTCGTTGTAATAGGCGGACAGATCGACAAAATCATTGTCGCTGCTGTCGCCATCCCCAGCGATGCCTGTCGTGGTGTCGAAATCGGTGATCAGATCGGGCGTGCCGTCGATCTTGAACACATCTGCACCCGCGCCGCCGGTTAACGTGTCATTGCCGCTGCCGCCACTGATGGTGTCATTGCCGCCGCCACCGCTTAGTGTGATTGCATCGCTGGCCGTCGACGCGTCCAGAACCTCGTCCTGGTCGGTGCCGTCATAGGATTGCAGAACATTCTTTGTCGGTGTGACAGTCAGGTCAAAGCCATGCGTCAGCGTCGTCTCGACATCAAGCGTATTGACGTTTCCAACGAGCGGATCATCGTCCGCATAGGGGGAATCTCCAACCATGATTTGCGTGCGCTCAACATCATTTGGCACCGCGGCAATGCCGAAATTCTGTGCGCCGATCTGGACGCCGTCCTTGGCAATTGTCAGCGTGCCGCTGTCATCAATCGTAACCTCCCATGTGGTTTCGACACCTTCGACAATGACGTCGGGGACTGCGATTCGATACCGGATGCCGTTTTGCAGAACTTCGAAGGCAATCGTATCGGTGTATGCGATATTGCCAAGCCAGATCGAATCCACCCCGGGGCCGTTTCCAAAGTCAAAGATACGCTGGTAATTCCCGCCAGAAAGATCGTCAAAGGTCGCGGTTGCTGTGGCCTGGAAAACAATGGGCATTTCTTAGCCACCCCGAAATAGGCAGCGCATCGCGCAAATGACATTGGTCTGCGCATCTGGCCCGGCTTGGGGCGTTGCATCAAATGTGTCTGGCATTTTCGCTGCTTTTCCCTTGATCGGGGCAAGGATAGCGAAATGGGATTAATGGCCAGTGAAAAGTCTTACAGCTTTGGTCGGGTCATCGGAACATACAGATTGGTGCCGGTTTTTCAGTGCTCTGCCGATACCCCAAGCGGCCAGTTCCAGCCTAGGGCCAGGACCCATTAATCCTGCGCCGTCAGCGGCAATTTCACGAAATTTCAGTGGTTTGGGTCGTGCTGCCAATAGTGGTTCTATTTGCAAGCGGCCCAAGACACTGAAATGAAGTGAAATTGCCGCCCGTCGCTCCGTAGGAGCGCTTAATAATATTGGCACGCCTTCGGCGTGACGGGTTCGACGGATTTTCCCGCAGCCTGCGGCGCATCTGTTTGAAATAGAACCACTATTCCTGCGCAGATGCTGCTTGTCAGCGGAAAAATCTGTCGAACTGACAGTGCAGGGTTAATGGGTCCTGACCCTAAATGACCCGTGCGAACAGTATCCGTGTCGGCTATTGATATGGATCATGGCGGCGTTGCTGGTAAAGCGTGAAGAATTGGACATAACTTTGGACGAGGGGCATATGCGCAATCCTATTTTTATCATTTCCGGTCTGGCGCTTGCAGCGGTCGGGCTGCTGGCCTGCACTGAACCCACGATGCCGGATCGCACGGATGGTGCGGCATTCTTTGCCGATAATTGTGCGTCGTGCCACGGGGCAGGGGGGCGGGGCGACGGCGTTCTTTCTGGGGGGTTGCAAACTGCACCGGCAAATCTAACCATGCTCAGCCGCGATAATGGCGGATCCTTTCCGGCGGCCCGTGCGCTCAGCTATATCTATGGCGATCCCGAACAGGCCCATCTTGCCCGCGTCATGCCGCAGTTCGGCGGCGCGATGGCGCAGGATCTGGTTCCGGTGAAAATTGACGGCGTGCTGACCCCGACGCCGCGCGTGTTGGCCGGATTGCTGGCCTATCTGGAGAGCATTCAGGAATAAACGGACGGAAAAGGCCGCGCCGGCCTGCCGTTTATCCATCCTGCCGGCCGCCTTGGCTGGTAAATATTTGCCATGTCGAACCCGCGCGCGCCAGAACGTCACATCAGATAGAAAAATTCAGATATGTCACAGGCTGGCGCGGCGGCTTTGCGCTGGCCGCGCTTAGCCTAGTTGCGGGGGGGCTGCGACAGCACCGATGCCGCAACTTCGCGCAAGAGGATCCAGTTGATCGGTTTTTGCAAGAACGGTTCGTTCCACTCCTCGCTGTCGGTCTGGCGTTGACGGATGGAATCATAGCCCGACATCAGCACCACATGGGTTTTGGGGAAACGCGCCCTGATCTCCTTGGCCAGCATGTGGCCCTGCATGTCTCCTGGCATGACCAGATCGGTGATTACCAGATCGGGTGCGGGTCCTCTTTCCATCATGGACAATGCCTGTGCGGCATTCACGGCAACTTTTACTTCGTTGCCATCCAGTTGAAGCTGGCGTGCCATGACGCGGGTGACTTTGGGGTCGTCGTCAACCAGCAGAATTTGATGTCTCAGCGATTCGCTGTGCTCAACCTGCTGTTCTCCTCCGACAACGCGCTTCGGGCCATCTGGCGAGACCGGGAAGGACATGGTGACGGTCAGACCCTGCCCGAGGTCGGAGGACAGTGTCATACCGCCACCCGACTGGCGACAGAACCCCGATGCGACCGAAAGCCCAAGGCCGCTGCCCTCGCCCACGGGTTTGGTGGTAAAGAACGGTTCGGTGGCGCGTGACAGCTCTTGGGCTGTCATGCCCGGCCCGGCGTCGACCACAGTGACGCTGACAAAGGTGCCCGAGAACAGATGCTCAGGGCCGCCAAAGCCTGCCACGATTTCTCGGCCCAGTTCCTGAGTGGAACTGCCGACAATGATCGCCCCGCCGTTCGGTTGGGCGTCTTTGGCATTGATCAATATGTTCAGCAGTGCCTGTTGGAAATTGACCTGATCCACCTGAACAATCAGGTCGGGCGTCGAAAGCTGTGTTGTCACCGAGATATTCGCAGGGCACAGCCGCTGGAACATTGTCAGGGTCTTTTCAACCAGTTCGTCCAGCACCGAAGGCACCGGTTCCAGCCGTGACTTGCGCCCATAGGACAGCAATTGCCGCGTCAGATGCGCGGCATGCTGCACCGCTTCGACTGAATCGCTGAGATAGCCGGGGTGCGCCTCTGTGTCTGGGTCGACCTGAAGCAACTGGAGGTTCCCCAGAACAACCGAGAGCGTGTTGTTGAAATCATGGGCCACGCCGCTGACAAGCTTGCCCAACGCTTCGATTTTCTGACCGCGTTCCAACGCGATTTCGGCCGCCTGCCGGGCGCGGTCGCTTTCACGTTGCAGCTTTTCTGCCTGAAGGGCGCGTTGTTCCGCCTGATTGGTAACATGGGCAAAATAGATAGCGGCCGACATCAGCAGCAAGATCATCAGGTAGGCCAGAAACGAGGCGCGCAGATCAGGAGACAGATAATTCATATGCGAGGCGATCAGGGCCAGACCTGTCAGGGAAATCGGCACCATAATGATGAACGGCAGCAGGTTGCGCAGCATCTGGCTGCCAAGGCCGGGCGAGGTTAACACCTTCACCCAACCCGATTGGGAATCCAGCAGCAGAAATCCGATGAACAGAGCCGCAAAGCCGATGGCCGTGTGCAGGGCCATTTGGGTGTAGATGGCATTGTTGAACAGCGCGTTGGCGTTGAACAGGAATCCAATTGTTGGAATCATCACGATGCTGAGGCCCAAAGTCTTGGGGAACAATCTGCCGGCGAATGGCAGATCGGGCAGTGTCTTGAACACCAGACAGACCGCAATCAGCGTGCAGGCCAAGGCTGTGCCGATCGACATGCCGTCGTGTCCCAGATCGAAATGCGGCAGTCGGTAGTTTGCAATGACGATGGCCGCGACAAACAGGCCACAGCCGCGTGCAATCCAGTGGTTCTGCTTTTGGTGTATGGCGATCAGGCCCAGACTTCCCGACAGCAAACACACCGCAGTTGAGGGAACCATCGCAGGAAAACTCGGATGGATGCGGATGAAAAACTCCAGCCCTGCGCCCCATCCCAAACCCAGATCAAGCAGTGCCAGAATGCCGGCAAAGACCGCAAGTGCAAAGGCGAACTTGCGCGGCTTGGTGGCGGGTGAAGGCATTTGTCTATTCATGTCGTGGTCCATTACGCTTCAGGGCCTTCTCACAAACCGATCCCGCATCAAACAAAGGAGGCTCTCATTCAACCTACACGACATTCGGACGGCTAATAATATTCCGAACATCTTGGCAAATATGGGCCTTTGGGGGAACAGGAAAGTGGCCTGCACCCCGACCTCAGGTCCAGACCCTAACGCTCAGGGGCAGCCATGACCGGCCCCGGGGGCATACCAGCACCCGCGGCGGCGCGCTCGGGCCGGTAAGGCGGCAGGCGTCTGTACAGCCCATAGCAAAGGCAGGCAAAGGCACCCATCATGGGGATCAGAAGGCCCATCGCAAACAGCGCATCTCCCAGCAATGCGCCGATGCTGCCCACCAACAGGCCCGAGCCCATCTGGATGAACCCCAACAGTGATGCCGCAGCGCCGGCCATTTTTCCAAAGGGGGCAAGTGCCGCTGTCGACATTGCAGGCATGACAAAGGAAATTCCGAACGAATAAAACGCGACAGGCACCATCACATGCAAAAAGCTGGGTGGCCAGATCAACAGTGTTGCCGTGCCGATGCTTCCCGCTGCGATGAATATCAGGCCGGGCAGAACCAGCTTTTCAGCGCCATAACGGGTCATCAATCTGCGCACCAACATCGAACCGGCAAGAAACGCGCCTGACTGGGCAAGCATCGAAAGGCCGAATTGCGAGGGGGACAGGCCGACGTCGCGCATCAGTATGAACGGCAAAAAGGTTGCCTGCGCATAGACCGCACCCAATGCGCCCCCAATCACGAAAGAGGTGGTCAGGAACCGCCGGTTGGTCAGCAAGGTGCGGTAGGACCCCGCAAGTGCCCGGAAATTCAGACGTTTGGGTGCGTCTGCCACGGTTTCTTTCATCGAAAAGATCGTGACGCCAATGACGAAAAGGCCCAGAACGGTCATCAGCACAAAGATCGACCGCCAGCCGGACACCACCAGCAACAGCCCCCCGATTGTGGGTGACAGGGCAGGCCCCAGTGCCAGAATGATCCCGATCAGGTTCATGATCCGCGAGGATTTTTCACCGGTGAACAGATCGCGCACCAGGGCCCTTGAAATCGCGACGCCGACAGAGGCACCGACACCTTGGAAAAAGCGGGCAACGATCAGAAGTTCAACTGATTGCGACAGCATCGCCAGCACGCTGGCAGCGCAATAAAGCGACATGAAGGCAATGGTTACGGGCCGCCGTCCCAGCGCGTCTGACAACGGACCGGCGACGAGTTGGGCACAGGCAAAGCCGCCGAAATACAGTGTCAGGGTCAACTTGACGATGGCTTCACTGGTGTTGAAGTGGTGCACCAGTTCGGTCATCGCAGGTGTATACAGTGCCATCGAGACCGGCCCGATGGCCACCAGAAGGGCCCCGATGATGCTGACCTTGCGTTCGGACATAATGGGCTTTGTGGTCATGATCCGGCCTCGGTGCGGGATGCGGTGCGTGCGGTTTCAAGGTTCGTGCGTATGGCAAGGGCGGCCGATTTGAAGGCGGCTACCTGATCGTCGGTCAGCCCGGCAAGCGCCCGGGCGCGGGCCTGTTGCCCTGCGATGGCAATACGATCCAGCAAGACCTGGGCGGCTTCTGTCAACGTGACGATTTTTGCGCGCCGGTCGGCGGGGTCGGGTGCGCGCACAACCAGTCCGGCTCTTTCCAGATTGTCCAGAAATCCGGTCACGCTCATCGGGGCAAGCCCGAGGTATTCTGCCAGAACATTCTGCCGTGCTGCACCGCACCGGGCCATATGTACCAGAACCCGCGCTTCGGACGTGGTGACAGGCACGCCGACTTTTTCAATCTCGCGCTCGAAGTTGCCGCGCATCAGGCGGGCAATGTCACCGATCAGAAATCCCAGGCTGTCGGGATCTATGAGTTTGGTTTCAGATGGGGGCGGGGTGATCGTGGTGGACATGTTGATGGGTCTATTAGTATGGTTACCATATTATATTATCTACTTACTATGCGGGGTGCGAAGGTCAATGGCTTGTGCTGTGTTTTCCGGGTTTTGGGCCGCAATTCCGGGATGCGCACGCCGATGCGGTCTGTTGCGCACAAAATGGCGCCAATCACATCAAGGCGTGACGTCTGGGGCTGGGGCGGTCAGTCGTCTCTATCGACGGAAAAGCGGGCTTGAAATGGTGCGATACCACTGCCGGTTGCCCGTGCGGTTGTCCCAGCCGTGCCGCGCACAATGTTTAACGGTGCCAGCCCGCGTTGATCCAGCCGCAGGGCGGCGGCTTGCACGGCGGCGACCAGTTTTTCATTAAGTGGCCGTGACAGGCTGGTGTCGATCACGATCGCTTGCGGGTCCAGAAAGGCCTGCGCGCTGACGCAGGCTGTGGCGATGGCCTCGGCTGCCGGTATCAGCCAGCTGTAAAAGACCGCCTGTGCCTGGGCGTCCAGCGGGGCGGCTCCGGTGTACACGCCTGGTGACAGACCTGCGGCGGCTGCGCGCGTTTCAAGCTGTTGCAGCGATCCTGAATCAATCATCTGCTGCAATTTCCCCGAGGTCGGATCGACGGCGGGCATCGACCCGATGGCGCCCGCCTTTCCGCCCCCTGTAAACAACCGTCCGCCCAGAGCGATGCCGCCGCCAATGAAGGTGCCGACATAGACATAGACAAAGCTGTCAAAGCCGCTTGGATTGCCGGTTTCCAGTTCAGCCAGGCAGGCCGCAGCTGCGTCGTTCAACGTGGTCAGTGGAACGTCAAACCGCGCGGCAAGTTCGGCCCCCAGATCACTGTCGCGCCAGTCGGCCATCGCTTCGGGCGGCGCGCCGATGGTGGCCTCCCAGTCGGCCAGTTGATCGGGCAGCGCCAGCCCGATGCCGATAAAACGGTCCCTTGCGGTGGGGGGCAACTGGTCGAGCATGGCCGCGACGGAGCCGGTGACCTTGTGGCGCAATTCGGCCAGTTGCGGAAAGGCATAGCGGTGAGTGATGTGTTTCTGAATGCGGTAGTCAAGCCCCATGCTGACAACTTCGAGTGTGTGCCGCCCGACCTTGACGCCAATCGACGTCGCGCCGTCGGGGTTCACCTGATAGGGCGTCGAAGGTTGCCCGATGCGTCCACGCACTGCCTTGCCAGCACGAAGAAAGCCGTCAGCGACCAGACGGTTCACGATCACGCTGGCAGATTGCGCTGACAGACCCGAGGCGCGGGTCAGCTCGGCCTTGCTCATCTGCCCGGCCTTGCGGATCAGATGCAGAAACAGACGGTCATTATAGGGCCTTTGCGCGTTTTCAGGTGTCTTATCTGCCATCGTGGGGTCCTATCCTGCTCGCAGAGCCAAGCGCAATTGCCGCAAACATGTCAATAATTAAATCAAGTTGAATTAATTATTGACATCGCGGGTGATTCCACCGCTTTTTGCATGCGCAGCGCATGTCGGGCCCAGTGGGAGGAACCAGCAGATGACAGGCAAGGCCGTGATCGCCATTGGCGGTGAAAACCTGATTGATTTCGTCCAGACCGGAGAAAAGAACGGTGCGCCGGTGTTTGATGCCGCGCCGGGCGGATCCCCGTTCAATGTTGCGGTCGGGCTGGCGCGCCAAGAGGTCGAGACGCATTATGTCACGCCGATATCCACCGATGATCTGGGCGATATGCTGGCCGAGCGGCTTAGGGCTTCGGGGGCGCATATCGCGGCCCCACGCAGGCCGGAACCGACGTCGCGCGCTGTTGTGACGCTTGTGCATGGCATACCCACCTATGCTTTTCACCGTGATGGCACCGCCGAGCGCCAGATCACGGCTGAGGGTCTGTGGCAGAGCATTCCACAGGGGGTGAGCGCGCTGCATTGCGGATCACTGGCGCTGGCATCTGGCGCAGATGCCGATGTGTGGGCAGCGGCCATGGCCGAGGCTGCGGCGCGCGGCATATTCGTGTCGTTTGATCCCAATGTGCGGGCGTCACTGATCCTTGATCGCGCGGCCTATATGGCGCGGGTGGGGCGGGTGATGCAGGTGGCGCACCTGCTGAAACTCAGCGACGAGGATCTGGACTGGCTTTACCCCGATGTGTCCGAGGATGATGCGATCACGGCTCTTCTTGCGACAACTTCTGCCGGTATGGTGGTGCTGACACGCGGGCCGAAGGATGCAACCGCCTTTGCGAAATCGGCCACTTGGACCCAGCCTGCCCCCAAGGTTGCGCGTCTGGTGGACACGGTGGGGGCGGGCGATACCTTTATGGCGACCTTGCTGGCGACGCTTGCGGCGCGGGGTTCACTGACCGCCGAAGCACTCGAGGCCTTGGACGAGGCTGACTTGCAGCACTTGCTGGCGCGTGCGGGGCAGGCGGCTGCGCTGAATTGCGCACAGTCCGGTTGTAACCCACCGTCCCGGTCGGATATCGACGCCGCACTGGCTGGCTGAGGATCAATTCAAATGGCGCTCTATCTGGACACTGCCGACGTGACGGCCTGGGACAGGCTGATGCCCACGGGGCTGTTTCACGGCATCACCACGAACCCGCTATTGGCGTCCCGTGCCGGGCTCGATTATCCTGCAATCGACTGGGCGCAGATGGCCACCCGCGCCCGCGATCTGGGGGCGAAAGAGCTGCATGCGCAGGTTTACGGTCCGGTGACCGACTATGTCGACTGGGCGGGGGCACTCTATGATGCGGGCCGTGCTGCGGGAATTGAAACCGTGGTGAAAATCCCGCTGGTCGAACCGGCGATCCGCGCCACCGGCGCGATCCGTGCCCTGGGCGGGCGGGTTCTGATGACCGCCTGTTATGACGCGAAACAGATGTTTGTTGCCAAGGCACTGGGGGCCGATTTCATCGCGCCCTATTTCGGGCGGATGGACGGGCTGGGCATGGATGCCTACGACGCGCTGGCGCAGATGAAGGCGATACAGGGCGCGGGCGACAAGCGTTGTACGATCCTTGTGGCGTCGCTGCGGTCGCCGGAACAGATGGTGCGGCTGGCCGCCGAAGGACAGGACACGTTCACCATCAGCCCCGCCGTGGCGCAGGCGCTGCTGGACGATGCCAACACCGCTGCGGCCTACGCCGAGTTCGAGGCGACGGTCTAGAGTTTGACCGTCGCCCCATCGGGCAGCGTGCGCGGCGCGGCGTTCAGCGTTTCGATGGCAAAGCCGGCAGCGGCCTTGTACTTGGCCATGAACTCTTGCCGTTCAGCGGGCGGGATCACGTCGTCGATGTTTTCGTATTCCCCGCCCGAACGCGCGTTCAGCATGTTCAGCAGGCCGAAAGGCCCCGCTCCGCGATTGCGCAGGATCAGCTCGGAAATCGGGCCGCACAGTTGCGCGTCATAGGCGCTCAGCGCCTGCGCGCTCACGCCGTGCTGGACAAAGGCCGCGCCCATCATGCGCGCGTCGATCACCGCCTGGCTCGCGCCGTTCGATCCCGTGGGGTACATCGCGTGCGCCGCATCGCCCATCAGCGCCACAGGGCCATCGACCCAGCTGGACACCGGATCACGGTCGATCATCGGGTTCTCATAGGCGCTGTCCGCGCCGCGGATCAGCGCAGGCACGTCCAGCCAGTCATAGACCCAATCGTTAAAATGGTGGGCAAAATCGTCAATCGGCACCTCGCGGAACCACCCGATGTCGGCGCGCGCGGCGGGGTCGTCCATCGTGACTTCGGCAATCCAGTTGATCAGGGCCAGGCCGGTGTCGGGATCAGGGTGCGAGATCGGATAGATCACCATGCGCTGACGGTGCGTGCCCAAACCCACAAAGGACGAACCGGTGCGGATCGGTTTGGCCAGCGTTGTCCCGCGCCACATCACGGCACCGCCCCAGTGGATCGGCGGCTGGTCGGGGTGCATCTGGGCGCGCACGCGGCTGTGGATGCCGTCGGCACCGATCAGCAGTGTGCCGTCCTCGCGCGATGTACGGCCGTCAGCGTGTTCGATCAGTGCGGTGACGGTGCCGTCATCGTGCTTTTCATAACCGGTGACCCTGGCGCCCAGCCGGATTGCATCGTCGCCCGCGCGCTCCCGCAAGATCCGTGCCAGCAACATGTGGAATTCACCACGGTGCATGGCGTACTGCGGCCAGTTGTATCCGGCCTCTAGCCCGCGGGGTTCGGCATAGATGTCCTGACCGTTCAGCCCGACCATTGCCCATTCGCGCGCGGGCACGCCGACGCTGTCCAGATCATCACCCGTCAGCCCCATGTCGAACAGCTCGCGCACCGCGTTGGGCTGGATGTTGATGCCCACCCCCAGCGGGCGCAGGCTGCGCACGCTTTCGAACACGGTGCAGGGCACGCCGATCTGGTGCAATGTCAGCGCCAGAGACAGCCCGCCGATGCCGCCGCCTGCAATCAGAACACGGGTCAATTCAACAGCACCGGAATTTGCACCGGCCCGCGAAAGCCGAAGCCGCGCCAGATCACGTCGTCGGTGTTGGGGATGCTCATGTTTGGAAAACGGTCAAACAGCAGTGGCAGCATCACTTGCCCCACGGCGCGGCGCGCCACATGGGTGCCCTGGCAAAAGTGCGGGCCGTTGCCAAAGGCCTGATGCTGGTTCTTGTCGCGGTACACGATGAAATCCTCGCCGTTCTCGTACAGGTCTTCGTCACGGCAGGCGCTGGCCTGAATGGTCATCACCGTGTCGCCCTTTGGGATGTGATAACCGCGAATTTCCGTGTCTTCCAGTACCAGCCGGGCCGAGGCCTGAATGGGGGCGACCCAGCGCACACCTTCCTCGAACGCCTTGTCCCAGTCGGCGTTGCGTTTGACCTCTTCCAGCTGGTCGGGATTGGTCAGCAGGCCGTAGATGATCGTGTTCAGCGCATCGCGCGGTTCGTTGATGCCGCCGCCGATGGCGATCTTGATGTTGGAATAGATCTGGCTCATCTCGATGGGATCATCCGCGTTCAGCATCACCGACAGTGCCGAATTGTTCGGGTTGGCACGGTGGCGGTCTTGCAGGCTGTCCATCAGCGCGTTCATCTCGGTGTTGGCCTGATCGGAAATGGCAAAGGGTTCGTCCTTCCAGCCAAAGTTGCCCGCACCGTTGATCAGGGCCTGCGACCAATGTTGCATCTGGTCGTCCGTGGCCCCGTCCGGCCCGTCCAGCCCCAGCAGCACGGCCAGACCGCGCGCGGCATAAGGGCCTGCGAGCGCAGGGAATATGTCGACCACCTCGCCGCGTGGCAGGCGCGAGACATAGTCTTCTGCGATCTGGCGATAGCGCGGCATCCAGTCGTTCATGATGACCTTGGGCGCAAAGGCAGGCGCCATCGCCATGCGCTCGCGCTTGTGGGCCTCGCCGTCCTTGCGCATCAGCGTATGCGCCTGAAAGGCCCGCTTCATCGGCGTATTGGGATCGTCCGAGCTGAAGATTTCCGGTGTGTCCTTGACGTATTTGGTGTCTTCGGCCTTGGTCAGCAGTGTGCGACCCGCGGCCTTGACGCGCAGCACCGGCGCTTCGGCGCGCAGGCGGCGGTAGATCGGGTAGGGATCGCGATCCAGCTGGTCCAGCGTGATGCTTTCATCCAAAGGGGCAAGCGTGGTCATAGCGGGTTCTTTCGTCATACGGTGAGGCGCAGGGGATGGCCCCCTGCGCAGTGGTGTTATTGGCAGGTAAAGCTGTCCGCCATGGCGGGATTGCTGCCGGTGTAGCGGGCGACCTGCGGGGCCGGACACAGCGGGCGCGAAGTGTCGGCCAATGCCTCGGGCAGATCACGGTTCGACGCGCGTGCCGTTGCGGTCACGACCTGCGGTTCCATGTCGTTTTCGACCCAGGCCACCAGCTCTGCGAACATGTCGAAACCCTCGACCGCTGGGCCGCCCGAACAATGGGTCATGCCGGGAACAGGGTAGAATTTGGCGAAATCAGCCGCGCTGCCGCCGTTGTTGGCATCCAGCTTGCTGTACCAGTTCGCCGTGTCATTGACCGAAAACACCGGATCAGACACGCCGTGAAACAGCATCATCTTGCCGCCTGCATCGCGAAAGGCCGCCAGTTCGGGATTGTCCGATCCGGGCGGGGTCATCACTTGCATTGCCGATTCAGGAAAGGCGTCGCTGGTGGCAAAGATCTCGTCCGCGCGGGCAGACAGGTCAAAATCCCGCAGGAATTGCTCCAGCGCGGCGGGGTCGCCTGCCACTTCCGTCGGTGGTGTGGTGAAGATCTGTGCCAGTGACGCCGATCCCATCACCGCGATGATCGGTTTCTTGCCCCAGGGCGGGATCGGGCTTTCCAGTTTCCAGAACCGCCAGCCGCCGCCCGCGATCCCGGTGTCCCATGGAAAATCGCTGTAGAACGGCGTGCCGCCATCGGCGGTGCCTGCGTGAATGGTGTTCAGCGCCGTGACCTGTTCCGGCGACAGACAGGCCGAATTCTGCCCGTCGGTGCATTGCAGGGCCGCGCTGTCAAAGCTGGCCTGACAGGCGGCAGTGTCCATGACCAGCCCGTCCGCGATCCCGTCCAGTGCATCGCAGGCTTGAAGGATGCCGTTGGCAACCGTTTGCAGATCTGCGGCGCTAAAGGCGGTGGCCAGATCGCCTGTTACGGCTGTCAGCGCCTGTACATCCACCGCATGTTGCAGCGCCGCCTTGGGCAGGTTGTAGCCCGGCGCGCCGATCAGCAGACCGTCAAAGGCCTGCGGCATCCGCGACGCGGCGACCATTGCGTGCCGTCCACCGTTTGAGCACCCGACGCCATAGCTGTGGCCGATTTCATTGTCGTAATAGGCTTCGACGATCTGGCGGGCCAGCGGGTCCAGCAACGCCACGGCCTTGTAGCCGTACATCTGCCGTGCCTCGAAATCGAACCCAAAGCGCGCGCCACCGGCAAGGCCTGCATCCGTAACAGCCTTGCCATCATGACCCGCGTCCGAGGATACAACCGCAAAACCGTGTGCCAGCGGTGTCTGTTCACCTGTGCCGGCCCCCATGCCGCCGGTGGCTGGCTTGACCTCGCCGTCGTTGCCGCCGTTGAACTGGTGGACGTAATCGCCGTTCCAGACATCCGGCAGGGCCAGTTCAAACCGCAGCGCATAGTCGCGCGCGTCGGCGCCGGTGCGTTCGGCGGTCGTGGCACGGATGCGGCATTGGGCGGCGGGGCTGTCATCGCCTGCTGGCACCGCTGCCACTTCGCTAAAGGTGACGCCGCTCAGGCCCAGGGCTTCGGGCGTCAATCCTTCGCATTGCATCTGTGCCATGGCCAGCGTGGCCGTGCCGCACATCAAGGCAGCCGTTCCCATTGTCTTGAACATCACAGTTTTCCTCCCAGATACTCTGTGTCTCGGTTCTTGCGTATGCCTAGACAGTTTCCCCCAGCAGGCGCATCGCATTTTCCTTCAGGATCAGCGGGCGCACTTCGTCCTTGAAGGGGGCGGCCTCGAAGTCGGCCAGCCAGCGGTCGGGCGTGATCGCGGGCCAGTCCGATCCGAACAACATCTTCTTTTTCAGGATCGAGTTGGCATAGCGGATAAATGTTTCCGGGAAATACTTGGGCGACCAGCCGGACATGTCGTAATAGACGTTGGGCTTGTGCTGGGCGACGGCCAGACCTTCCTCGGTCCAGGGGAACGAGGGGTGGGCCAGAATGATTTTCATGTCGGGGAAATCCACCGCCACATCATCCAGATACATCGGATTGGAATACTTCAGGCGCATCCCCATTCCTCCGGGCATCCCCGAGCCCACGCCGGTTTGGCCGGTGTGAAACAGGGTAATCACCCCCTCTTCGGCGCAGGCTTCCAGCACGGTATAGCACGCCTCGCGGTCATTCGGGAAAAAGCCCTGCATGGTCGGGTGAAACTTGAACCCGCGCACGCCAAAGTCCCGTACCAGACGGCGCACTTCGCGTGCGCCTGCCTTGCCTTTGTGCGGATCAACCGAGGCAAAGGGGATCAGGATGTCGTCATTCTCGGCGCAGATACCTGCGACTTCTTCGTTGGAATAGCGGCGAAAGCCGGTCTCGCGCTCGGCGTCCACAGGAAAGATCACGGCCGCAATGTTGCGTTCACGATAGTAGTTTGCGGTGTCCTGCACCGTGGGCAACATGCCCTTGGCGCCTGCCGGATTCTTGAAATAGGCGGCCATGCCGGCCTGAAATTCGTTATAGCCATCATCGCGGTGGTCGCAGCACGGCTCTTCCGCATGCGTGTGAAAGTCGATTGCGCGAACGGATGCAAAGTCTACCAAGAATCAATCCTCCCTCGGGTTGCGTCATCAGTATATCACCAAAAAACGCTATGCTGTGTAACAATTACAGTCTATAACACTTTTAACACTATTTTTGAAAGGGAGGGGATTCTCGTGGCCGCAAACTCAGCCAAGACAAACGTGACCCGCATCGAAATCGAAGGCGAGATTGCAACCATCATCTTTGACCGACCTGAAAAGCGCAATGCGATGAACGATGCGCTGATCTCGGCGTTGGATGACTTCTTTTCCAAGCCGCCTGAAGGTGTGCGCGCAGTGGTGTTGTACGGCGAAGGCGGCCATTTCTGCTCGGGTCTGGACCTGTCGGAACACGAACATCGCAACCCCGAAGAGACCGTTTACCATTCACGCAACTGGCACCGTGTGTCAGACGCCATTGAATACGGTGGTCTTCCGGTTGTCGCGGCAATGACCGGTGCTGTGATTGGTGGCGGTCTGGAAATCGCCACGTCGGCGCATGTGCGTATTGCCGAGCCATCGGTGCGTTTCCAGCTGCCCGAAGGACGTCGCGGCATCTTTGTCGGCGGCGGGGCGACCGTGCGCGTGGGCCGTATCATTGGTGCGGACCGCATGCGTGAAATGATGCTGACGGGCCGCAATTACGGGGCTGAAGACGGCCTGCGTATGGGGCTGGCCCATTATTCGGTCGGTGAGGGCGAGGCACTGCCACTGGCGAAAAAGCTGGCGCGCGAAATTGCAGGCAACGCGCCGTTCTCGAACTACTTGATGATTCAGGCCATCGGGCGCATTGGTGATATGTCCCGCTCGGACGGCCTGTTCACCGAGAGCCTGTCTGCGGCGATGTCGCAGACATCGGAGGGGGCTCAGGAAGGGCTGCGTGCATTTTTAGAGAAGCGCCCGCCGGATTTCCGCAAATAAGCCAGAAAAGCTGGTAACAACAAGCATCTTCAGGGAGGAAACAAGATGAACAAACGGACACTATTGATTGGCGCAGCTGCGGCTGTCGCAATGTTGCCGGGATTGGCCTTCGCGCAAGAGGTCACTTTGCGTCTGCACCAGTTCTTGCCCCCCGTGGCCACTGTGCCTGCGAAAATCCTCAAGCCTTGGGGCGAAGAAGTGACAGCGGCATCCGATGGCCGCATCGTCATTCAACACTTTGACGCCATGGCATTGGGCGGGCGCCCGCCCGAGTTGCTGGATCAGGCGCGCGACGGAGTCGTCGATCTGGCGATGACGGTTGTGGGCTATACACCGGGCCGTTATCCGCGCACCGAAGTGTTTGAACTGCCGTTCATGATGAAGAACCCCGTCGGCACCTCGCGTGCGTTCTGGGAAATGGTCGAAAGCGACTTTCAGGAAAGCGAATATCAGGACGTCAAGGTTCTGGGCGCATGGGTACACGGCCCCGGTGTGATCCACACCAAGGACCCGGTGACCAAGCTGGAGGACATGAAGGGCAAGACCCTGCGCGGCCCGACCCGCGTGATCAACGACATGCTGTCCGAACTGGGGGCCACCCCCGTCGGCATGCCACTGCCCGCGATCCCCGAGGCGCTGTCCAAGGGCGTGATCGACGGCACCGTGATCCCGTGGGAAGTGACACCTGCGGTGCGTTTGTCAGAGCTGGTCAGCAATCACGCCGAATTCTCGGGTGACGAAGCGCTGTACACCGCGACGATCGTCCTGGTGATGAACAAGGCCAAATACGATGCCCTGCCGGATGATCTCAAGGCCATTCTGGACGAAAAATCCGGCGCTGCCCTGTCGACCTTTGCGGCCGAAGTGATGTTTGAGTACGACAAGCCGGGGCGCGATATTGCTGTCGCTGCTGGCAACACCATCGTGCAACTGGACGAAGCCGAGGTGGCCCGCTGGAAAGAAGCGGCACAGCCCGTGATTGACCGCTGGGTGGCCGACATGGACGCCAAGGGCATCGACGGTCAGGCCCTGATTGATCAGGCCAAAGGGCTGATCGACCAATACTCCAACTAAGGTTTGGCGCGGCGTGCCGATTGGGGCACGCCGCCTGCCACCTGCGGGGCGACATCCATGTATGTGACACTTTATAGATCTGCCGAAACGCTGGCGCGCTGGATGGCGTTGCTGGGGGGATTGGCCCTGTTGGTTGTGGTCGTGCTGACCTGCGTGTCGATCGCAGGGCGGGTGCTGTTGCCTCTGGACATCGGTGTTGGTCCAATCAAAGGCATTTACGATATGACCGAAATCGGTGTGGGGGCGGCGATTTTCGCCTTTCTTCCCTGGTGCCAGCTAAAGCGCAGCCATGCGGCGGTTGACCTGTTCAAACCTGTTTTCGGGGCGGCGCTGAACCGCCTGCTGGACGTGGTTGTCGATCTTGGGATGTTTGTGGCTGCAATGCTGATCGCATGGCGGCTGTACCTTGGGATGCTCGACAAGCTGCGCTACGGCGAGACGACGTTCATCATGCAGCTGCCTGTCTGGTGGGGCTATGCTGCCAGCCTTGTCGGTGCAGTGGCTTTTGCTTTGGTCGCCATTTTTTGTGTGATCCGGTCGCTGCGCGGGCTGAGCGGACACTCTGATCCAACGGAGGAGCCCGGCATATGAGCAATTTTGAACTGGCGCTGTGGTCGTTTCCGGTCCTGTTGATCCTGATTTTTATCCGTATCCCGATTGCATTGGCGATGCTGGCGGTGGGCTTTGGCGGCGCGTATCTGGTGATCGGTTCACCGATGATGATGATGAACCAGCTGAAAACGCTGACCTATGGCACGTTCTCGAACTATTCGTTCTCCATTATCCCGCTGTTCCTGCTGATGGGCCAGTTTGCCACCCTGTCGGGTATGTCGGCATCACTGTTCCGCGCCGCCGAAAGCTTTCTGGGCCAACGGCGCGGTGGCGTGGCGATGTCGGCCATTGGCGCTTGTGCAGGCTTTGGTGCGATTTGCGGATCTTCGCTGGCGACGGCAGCGACGATGGGGCAGGTGGCCCTGCCGGAATTGCGCCGCTACGGCTATCCCGGTTCGCTGTCCACCGGCGCACTGGCGGCGGGGGGGACGCTGGGCATCCTGATCCCGCCTTCTGTGATCTTGGTGATCTATGCCATTCTGGCGGAACAGAACATTGAAAAGCTGTTCGTTGCCGCCCTGATCCCCGGCATTCTGGCCGCTGCAGGCTATATGATTGCTATCTCGATCTGGGTGCGCGTGTCGCCCAACGCAGCCACAGTGCGCCCGCGCGTGCCATGGTCAGAGCGGATGGTGGCGCTGGGCAAGGTCTGGCCGGTGCTGACGATTTTCCTTGTGGTCGTGGGGGGCATCTATCTTGGTTTCTTCACTCCGACCGAAGCTGCCGCCGTGGGCGCGGCAGGCACCGGACTGATCAGTGTCGCGTCGGGGCAGATGTCGTGGGACAAACTGAAACAGGCGATCCTGTCCACGGCGTCCTCTACCGCGATGATCTTTCTGATTATCCTTGGCGCGGGTCTGTACAACAGCTTTCTGGCGCTGACCCAATTGCCGCAGATGTCATCGGTATGGGTGGCGGAACAGGGGCTGAACCCCTGGCTGATCCTGACCGCCGTTCTGGTGATGTATCTGGTCTTTGGCTGCATCATGGATTCGCTGTCGATGGTGCTGCTGACGGTGCCGATCATCTATCCGATCATGTCCGTGCTGGACTTTGGCATGTCCCCCAACGACTTTGGCCTGTGGTTCGGCATTCTGGTTCTGATCGTCGTCGAGGTGGGGCTGATCACTCCGCCTGTGGGGATGAACCTGTTCATCATCAACTCGATGGCGCGCGATATTCCCATCGGGCAAACCTATCGCGGGGCCATGCCGTTTGTGCTGACAGACATGATCCGCGTGGTGATCCTGACAGCCTTTCCGGCCATCACCCTGTCGCTGGTCTGGCTGATTGACTATCTGGTGCCTTAGCAGGGCAGACACGGACCGCAAAAAGCAAAACGCCGCGCTGGTAAGGCGCGGCGTTTCTGGTTTCTGGCAGCGTGGTTCAGGCGATGAACACGCCGTCGCCCCCTGCATACAGTTTCTCGACCAGCGCCGGACGTCCCGCCCGCATCGCGCGCTGGTTCAGTGATCCCTTTTCGGTGATCTCGCCTGCGTCAAGGCTGGGCGGTTCGTCCAGCACCACCGCACGGCGGATGCGGCTGGCCGAGCCGGTGGCATTGGCGGCTGCTGTGCTCAGATGCTCTTGCAGTTGCACCGCCAAAGTGTCGGCATCCATCGCCGCCGCCTTCTCTGACAGCCACAGCAAGGCCCCCAATTGCGCCTGATCTTCGCCCACAATCACCGCATCGCGGATCAACCCGTGCATGGCATCGACCAAAGTGGCGCGCACAGCACCCACCGCGACCCATGTTCCAGTGGTCAGCTTGAAATTCTCGGCCAGTCGCCCGTCGAAAAAGAACCCTTTGGAAAAATCGTCGGGGTCGGCAGGGCGCAGCGCGTCGCCAAAGCAGTAAAAGCCGTCCTCGTCAAAGACCTCGGCTGTTTTGGCTGCATCGCCATAATATCCGGGCATGATGCTGGGGCCCTTGATCCGCGCTTCAAGCTTGCCTGCATTCGGCACCAGTTTCAGCGTCAGCCCGCGCGCGGGCACGCCGACGTTGCCCGAACGGTCCTGTACGTCGGTGATCGCCAGCGCAAAGGGCGCGGTTTCGGTGGCCCCCAGTCCGGTTGCCAGCAGAACATCACGGCCCGTGACCTTGCGACCAAGCGCCGACAGGCGGTCCCATGTGCGTTGCGACATGCTGGCACCCGCATAGAACAACATGCCCAGATCGGCAAAGAAGGTGCGCGCAAGCTCCGGGTCGGTCTCCATTTCCTCGACCAGCATGTCATAGCCAACCGGCACGTTGAAATACCATGTGCACGAGATGTCGCGCAGGTTGCGCAGGGTTTCGGCAAATTTGCCCGGAACAGGGCGGCCGTCGTCAATGTAATAGGTGCCGCCGTTGGTCAGCACCAGATAGCTGACCTTATTGCCCGCAGCCGTGTGGTTCCACGGGGCCCAGTCCAGCACCACGGGGGGCTGGTCGGTCAGAAAGCGATAGCAATCGCGCACCATCGCCTGACTGGCGCAGATCATGGCATTGGTGTTGATCACGGCCTTGGGCGATCCGGTCGATCCCGAGGTGAACAGGTATTTCGCCACTGTTTCCGGTGTCAGGGCGGCGCGGGCGTCGGTGGCACCGGCCGGGTGCGTTTCCAGCAAGGCGTCAAACGACAGCGATCCCGCCGCCACATTCCGGACGTTGATCACCGCACGCCCGTCCGCGGCGATGGCCGCGATTGCCTTGGCATAGGCGGCCCCATCGTCGGCAAAGACAGCGCCGGGGTTCAGTGTGGCCGCGATATCCTTGATCTTTCCATGGTCCTCGGACACCAGCGAATAGGCGGTGGCCAAAGGCGCATAGGGCACGCCGACATAGATGGCCGCCATTCCCAGAAGGGCGTGCTCAAGACTGTTTTCCGACAGGATCAGCAGGGGCCGGTCCGGCCCCAGCCCGAGGTCCAGCAACGCCGCCCCCAACCTGCGACACATGTCCTGCGCAAGCTGGTAAGAGATGTTGCGCCATTCGCCGTTTTCACCACGGCGGGCAATCCAGGTGCGGTCGGGGGCTGCGCTGGCCCAATGGTCCAGATAGTCGGCCAGCAGCTGCGGATGGTCCGGCAAGGCCTCGGTCTGGGACATCAGCACTGTCCCGTCGGCGCGGGTTTCATAGGCAAAGGTCGGTGCCCAAAAGCGTGGCTGGTTCATGGAGCGTTTCCTTACCTTGGTGCCATACGGATGGCGCCATCCAGACGGATGACCTCGCCGTTCAGCATCGGGTTGTCGACGATGTGACAGGCCAGCTTGGCATATTCCGACGGATGCCCCAGCCGCGACGGGAACGGCACCTGCTTGCCCAGCGAATCCTGCACGTCCTGTGGCAGCCCTTCCAGAAGCGGCGTCAGGAACAGACCCGGCGCAATGGTGCAGACCCGCACGCCCTTGTCCGCCAGATCGCGGGCCATGGGCAGGGTCATGCCCACGATACCGCCCTTGGAGGCGGCATAGGCCACTTGCCCGATCTGCCCGTCATAGGCGGCAACCGACGCCGTGTTGATGATCACGCCGCGCGCGCCATCCGGTGCGACGGGATCGGCAGCAACCATGCGGGCGGCAACCTGGCTGGCGCAATTGAAGGTGCCCATCAGGTTGACGCGAATGGTCTTGTCGAACACCGCAGGATCATGCGCTTCGCCACGCGACACGGTCTTGGCCGCAGGGCCGATGCCCGCGCAGTTGACCAGCACACGCGGTGTGCCCAGCTGCGCCTGTACCGCGTCCAGTCCGGCGGCGACGCTGGCCGGATCCGAGACATCGACGCTGTGAAACATGCCGCCCAGTTCGGCGGCCAATGCGTCGCCCGCGTCCTTGTTCAGATCGAATACCGCGACCTTCATACCCGTTTCGGCCAATGCACGCGCCGTGGCCGCCCCCAGGCCCGAAGCCCCGCCTGTTACGACAGCGATGCTGTCTTTCCAAATGCTCATTGGATCACTCTCCGATTTCCCTGATCTTCTTCAGCAGATGCACAAGCTGCGCGCGCTCCTTGGCGTTCAGCATGTGCAAGACTCTGTTTTCGTGGTCGCGGATCAACGCCAGCGCGGCATCATATGCCTGCACACCCGCGTCGGTCGGTGACAGCGCCTGAATGCGCCGGTCCTGCGGAACAGCAACGCGGTGCAAATATCCGCGCCCTTCCAGTTCGTCGACGATCGCCACCAGCCCCGAGCGCTCGATACCCAGCCGTCGTGCCAGTTCGCTTTGCGTCAGGTCCGGAGTCTCGACCACAAATGTCAGCGCCGAGAAAACGCGCGGGCTGAGCCCTTCATCGCCCATCACCTTGCGATAGTCGTTTTGCATCACCACATAGGCCCGCTTGAGATTGTACCCCACCAGCGATTCCAGCGCCATTTCGGACAGATCAGCATCAGTGGTGCGGGCTTTTCGGTGTGTCCGTGTCATGTCATCCTCATGCGATGGGATCGCCGCACTGTTCGATGTGGACAGGCGCGAGATCGTTTACTAGGTTAACAATTATCGGAAGCGAGGGGCCCTGTCTATGAAATTACTGAAACCGACGCTGGAACATGTCTGTACACTGGATGTCGAACTGGGCCCGATCCGTGAAATGGGGCAAGGACGGGCAGGCACGCGCCGCATCATCCCGATTATCGGCGGCACTGTGACAGGCGCCCAATTGAATGGCAGGATCCTGAATCTGGGCGCCGACTGGCAGACCCTGTTCAGCACCGGCATGGCCGAGCTTGATACCCGCTATGCGATGGAGACGGACGACGGGGCGGTTATCGAGATCATCAATTACGGCTATCGTGACGGGTCGCCCGACGTGCTTGCGGCCCTTGGCCGTGGCGAGGCCGTGCCGCCCGAAGACTATTACATGCGCACCCACGCGCGGTTGGAAACCGGCGATGCGCGCTATGACTGGGTGAACCGCACGCTGTTTGTGGGCACCGGCGCGCGCAACAAATCTTCGGTCAAGGTGGACCTATACGCGCTGCGCTAGGGTCAGGACCCATTAATCCTGCGCCGTCAGCGGCAATTTCACGAAATTTCAGTGGTTTGGGTCGTGCTGCCAATAGTGGTTCTATTTGCAAGCGGCCCAAGACACTGAAATGAAGTGAAATTGCCGCCCGTCGCTCCGTAGGAGCGCTTAATAATATTGGCACGCCTTCGGCGTGACGGGTTCGACGGATTTTCCCGCAGCCTGCGGCGCATCTGTTTGAAATAGAACCACTATTCCTGCGCAGATGCTGCTTGTCAGCGGAAAAATCTGTCGAACTGACAGTGCAGGATTAATGGGTCCTGACCCTAGTCCGTTAGTCGCGGATTTCGTCTGGGGCGACGCCCCAAAGGCGCGATTTCGGGGCCCAGCCGCGATATCCGCCCGCCGTCAGCCAGCACCATTCCGGGTTACACTCGCCCAGCCGGGCAATCACCCCGTTTTCCAGCACCGCAGCCGTGGGCGAATCGGGGTCGGGGCGGGCGTGCAGCGGCATCAAGTCCTGTTCGACGATCACGGTGCGCGTGCCTGAAAGCAGCGAATAATGCACCCAGCCGCCCAGCCCGTCACGGTCTTCGACGCGCCTCCAGTGGCCATGCTCTGCCGTGATCTGCAAGGGCATATCGCGGCGTTTGAACACCCAGTCGATCCGGTGTGTCAGCGAGGGGCCGCGCCGGACGTTGCCTTCTGCGGCTTTCATCGAAACAAAACGGGGCAGCGGCAGATTGGTGACCTGTCCCTTGTCCTGCGCCTGCGCGCTGGCGATGCCGGCCAGCGACGTCAGCAAAGCTGCACAGATTACACCTGTTTGAATTCTTTTCAGGAATCCTGCCATAGCTGCCTCATATAGTGGGCGCGGGTTCTTGTGCCTCGCGCTCTCATCGGCCACCATAGCGTGGCGCGATACTGAGCGCCAAGTCCGGGAGGTGCCGAATGGTAAAGGAACGTCTGAGTGTTGTTGTTACGCGACGGTTGCCCGAAGCGGTAGAAACCCGTCTGAGCGAGTTGTTCAACACAACATTGCGTGAGGACGACACGCCGATGACGCGTGACGAATTGGCCAAGGCCATGAAAGTGGCGGATGTTCTGGTGCCCACAATCACCGACCAGATCGACGCCGCGATGATCGCCCAGGCCGGGGACCGGTTGAAGCTGATCGCAAACTATGGGGCCGGGGTCGACAATATCGACGTGGCCACCGCCCGCCAGCGCGGTGTATTGGTGTCCAACACACCGGGCGTGCTGACCGACGACACTGCCGATATGACGATGGGCCTGATTCTGGCCGTGACACGCCGTATGCCCGAAGGGCTGGCGGCCATGCAGTCGGGCACATGGCAGGGCTGGGCGCCCACCGCCTTTCTTGGGGGGCGCATCGCGGGGCGGCGTCTGGGCATTCTGGGCATGGGCCGCATCGGTCAGGCCGTCGCGCGGCGCGCGGCTGCCTTTGGCATGCAGGTGCATTATCACAACCGCCGCCGTTTGCGGTCCGAGATCGAAGACAGCCTGCAAGCGACCTATTGGGAAAGTCTGGACCAGATGGTCGCCCGCATGGATGTGCTGTGCATCAACTGCCCTTCGACGCCTTCGACATTCCATCTGATGAACGCGCGCCGTCTGAAACTGATGAAGAAAGACGCGGTTCTGGTGAACACCTCGCGCGGGGAAGTGGTGGATGAAAACGCCATGACGCGGATGTTGCGCTCGGGCGAAATCGCGGGTGCCGGTCTGGACGTTTACGAGAACGGCACCAACATCAACCCGCGCCTGCGCGAGCTGCCCAATGTGGTGTTGTTGCCGCATATGGGATCGGCCACGCTGGAAAGCCGGTTGGAGATGGGCGAAAAAGTTATCATCAACATCAAGACATTTGACGACGGCCACCGCCCGCCGGATCAGGTCGTGCCGTCCATGCTCTGAGCGATTCCAGGGGAGAACAGAATGCGCAAGACACTGACATTGATTGCCGCGTTGGCGGCAGGGCCGGTTTTGGCCCAGCAGGCCGCCGATGCGGTCCAGCCCGAAGCGGCAACATCGGGCGGGTTTGCCGCCATGTCGCCACAGGTTGCGGCAGCCCTGCAAGCCAAGGAAGACGGCGTGCCGGTGGCGGGTAAGACGTGGATGGTGGCAGCGGCCAACCCGCATGCGGTGCAGGCGGGGGCCGATGTGCTGGCGGCCGGGGGCACTGCGGCGGATGCGCTGGTTGCAGTGCAGACGGTGCTGGGGCTGGTTGAACCGCAAAGCTCGGGCCTTGGCGGGGGTGCGTTTCTGGTGTGGTACGATGCGGCCAGCGGCAAGCTGACCACATTGGACGGCCGCGAAACCGCACCTTTGGCCGCCACGCCGACACGGTTTCAGGATGCTGACGGCGAATCGTTGAAGTTCTACGATGCCGTCGTGGGTGGTTTGTCGGTCGGCGTGCCGGGCACGCCCGCGTTGCTGGCCACGGCTCAGTCGAAATGGGGCAAAAGCAATTGGGCCGATCTGTTGCAGCCCGCCATTGCGCTGGCTCAAGACGGCTTCGCGGTTTCGCCGCGTCTGGCTGGGCTGGTTGCGGCAGATGCCGAGCGGCTGGCGCGCTTTGACAGCACTGCCAGCTATTTCCTGCCGCAGGGGCAACCCTTGCAGGCGGGCGACCAGCTGACCAATGTCGCCTATGCCGACACGCTGCTGGCCCTGGCGGACGATCCGGCTGCCTTTTATACGGGTGCGATTGCCCGCGATATTGTCGACACGGTGAACGCAGCGGTGCCTGCGGGCGGTTTGCTGACACCGATGGATTTCAGCCTATATGCCGCGCGTGAACGCGAAGCTGTTTGCGCGCCGTTTCAGGGCCACGAAGTTTGCGGCATGGGGCCGCCCTCGTCGGGGGCGCTGACCGTGGGCCAGATTCTGGGCATGCTCGACAATTATGATCTGGCAGCCCTTGGCCCTGCTGACCCGCAGGCGTGGCGGCTGATCGGGGATGCCTCGCGTTTGGCCTTTGCCGACCGCGGGCGCTACATGGCGGACAGTGATTTCGTGCCGATGCCGACGCAGGGGCTGATTGATCCGGCCTATCTGGCGGAACGGGCCAAGCTGCTGGCAGGCGACGATGCACTGCCCGAGGTCAGCCCCGGCAATCCCGCATGGGACCACGCGATGCTGCTGGCGGATGACGAAAGCATCGAGCTGCCCTCGACCTCGCACATCTCGATCGTGGACAGCTATGGCAATGTGGCGTCGATGACGACCACCATTGAAAACGGTTTCGGCTCGCGGCTGATGGTGCGCGGGTTCCTGTTGAACAACGAGCTGACCGATTTCAGCTTTCGCACCCACAGCGACGGCGTGCCGATTGCCAACAGGCTGGAGCCGGGCAAGAGGCCCCGCTCGTCGATGGCCCCGACCATCGTGATGAAAGACGGCGCGCCCGTGCTGGCCATCGGCAGCCCCGGGGGCAGTCGCATCATCGGCTATGTGGCGCAGGCGATCATCGCGCATCTGGCCTGGGGTATGGACGTGCAACAGGCGGTGGCGATGCCCCATGCGGTCAACCGTTTTGGTGCCTACGACCTGGAAACAGGGACAAGCGCCGCCGACCTGCAAGGGCCGCTTGGCGAGATGGGATTTGACGTGGGCACGCGGGATTTGAATTCGGGCCTGCACGCAATTGAAATAGGCGATGGCCTGCAAGGTGGTGCCGATCCGCGCCGCGAAGGCATCGCGCTGGGAGACTAAGACAAAATGGTGCAAGCGATTGACCTGCCGCGCAACGAAAGCGGCATTGAAACTGTCACGGGCGTGCTGAAACAGCAATTCGGAGACCGGTTCCAGACCAGCGCTTCCGTGCGTGAACAGCACGGGCATACGACGACGTGGATTCAAAACCAGATGCCCGATGGGGTGGTCTTTGCGCAATCGACCCAAGAGGTTTCGGAGATCGTCAAGATATGTGCGGCCCACAAGGTGCCTGTCGTCGCCTTTGGCACCGGCACCTCGCTTGAGGGGCATGTAAATGCGCCCGCGGGCGGAATTTCGATTGATCTGATGAATATGAACAAGATCATCGACGTGCACACGGAAGACCTCGACTGTGTGATCCAGCCCGGCGTGACGCGCGAAGACCTGAACACCCACCTGCGCGATCAGGGCCTGTTCTTTCCCATCGACCCCGGTGCCAATGCATCGCTGGGCGGCATGGCGGCGACGCGCGCGTCGGGGACCAATGCGGTGCGCTATGGCACCATGAAAGACAATGTGCTGGCGCTGGAAGCGGTGATGGCCGACGGGCGCATCATCCGCACGGCGCAACGGGCCAAGAAATCGTCGGCAGGTTACGATCTGACGCGGCTGCTGATCGGATCGGAAGGCACCCTGGGGATCATCACCGAGATCACGCTGAAATTGCAGGGCATTCCCGAGGCCATCAGCTCGGCGCGCTGTTCCTTCCCCACGGTCGATGCCGCGTGCCAGACGGTGATGCAGGTGATCCAGTTCGGTATTCCCGTGGCGCGGATCGAACTGCTGGATGCGCTTCAGGTCAAGGCGTGCAATGCCTATTCGGGTCTGGACCTGCCGGAAACACCCCTGTTGCTGCTGGAATTCCATGGCTCGGATGCGGGCGTGGTCGAACAGGCCGAAACCTTTGGGGCCATTGCAGATGATTTCGGCGGCAATGGCTATACCGCGACCACCAGCACCGAAGAGCGCAATGCGCTGTGGAAAGCACGGCACAATGCCTATTGGGCCTCGCTGAACCTGCGCCCCGGCGCCAAGGGGATTTCGACGGATGTCTGCGTGCCGATCTCGCGGTTGGCCGAAATTGTGGGGGCCGCGCAAGAGCGGCTGGCAGAGCTGGGCTTTATGGCCCCGATCGTCGGCCATGTGGGGGACGGCAATTTCCATTCGCTGCTGTTGGTCGACGAAAACAGTCCCGAAGAGATGGAAAAGGCCCAGGGCTATGTCAGCTGGCTGGCCGAGATGGCGATTGCGATGGATGGCACCTGTACCGGCGAGCACGGGATCGGGCAGGGCAAGATGCCCTATCTGGTCAAGGAACTGGGAGAGGCCACCGATTTCATGGTCGCAATCAAACGGGCGCTGGACCCTGACAATATTCTGAACCCCGGCAAGGTCGTCACCGTCTGACCCTGCGGACGCTGGCGCGACGCTGTTTTGTCAGGAGGCTCTGCCACTGTCTTTGGTTACGGGGGCTCTGCCACTGTCTTTAGTTATGGGGGCTCTGCCCCCAGGGCGCTGGCGCGCCTCCCCCGGAGTTTTTCTGGCAAGATGAAGGGCGGGGCGCGTTCAAGGTCGTGCGGCTTGGGCGAAGCCTAGATCTTGTGCGAGGACAGCCATGTCTCCCATTCGGCGCGATTGCCATTATAGACGTTCAGGTCAACCTCGCCGACGATGCCTGGAATGAGTCCCGTGGATGAGTATTGCCAGAATTTCCACCGTTGGCCCGGATAGGCTTCGGAGACGCTTTTGGCGGTTGAGCGCAGCCAGAAGTCATAGCCGCGAAACGACCGCAGGCCGTTTTCTTCAAAGAACTTCGGGGTGGTATAGATGATCGGGCGCAGGCCATAGTGGGCCTCGACGATCTTGACCCAGCGGCGCATCTGGTTGCGTACTTCGCTTGCGGGCGGGCGAACATGGGCGCATGTGGGCGAAAACGGGTTCCATTCCATGTCCAGCACGGGCGGCAACATGCCTGCTGTGCGCGGGACATTGCGGATGAACCAGCGGGCCTGATCCTCGGGCGAGGTGCAGAAGTAATAAAAGTGATAGGCCCCCCGTTCGACACCTGCACGACCAGCGTCGCGCCAGTGCTGTTTGAACGCGGGGTCCAGCAGGTCACCGCCTTCGGTCGCCTTGAGAAAGGCAAAGTTCACCCCGTTGCGCCGTGCCGTGTTCCAGTCGATTGATGTCTGGAACCGCGCGGCATCAATGCCCTGCACCGGATAGCGCTGCGGCGCGCGGCCCCGGAAGTCGACCGGATGCGCGTCTGAAAACCTGGGCGCAAAAACGACGCCATCCGGCGCGCGCGGGGCGCCACAAGCTGCCAGCGCAAGCAGGGTCAGCAGGGCAAGACGGCGGGGTAGGGACATGGTCGGGCCTCCAACGGGCTTAGTGCTGAAAACGGACGGGGGATAGGGTTGCAACGGTTTCGGGGGCGATCACAGGCGTTTGACCACTCAGCAGATCGGCCAGCAATTGCGAGGCTGCGGGGGCAGTTTGAAAGCCATAGCCTCCCTGGCCTGCGCACCAGACAAAGGCGGGATTGACCGGATCGCGGCCCAACACCAGAAGGCGGTCGGGGGCAAAACTGCGCAGGCCGGCCCATGAGGCTTCGAGTCGTGTGACTTCTGTCGTGACGTGCTGGCTGTAGCGGTCCAATCCCTCGGCCAGCACCATGTCGTCGGGCCATGCGTCGTGTGCTGTGGTCGCGTCTTCTTCGGCGGGCGAGACCAGCAGCGATCCGGCATCGGGCTTGGCGTACCAGGTCTCACCGACACCAAAGAAGATCGGCCAGCCGCTGATGTCGTGCCCGCCCGGTGCCGGAATGCGCGCCATCGAGCGGCGAAGGGGGGTGATGCCGACGGGGGTAATCCCCGCCAGCGTGGCCACCTGATCGGCCCATGCGCCTGCGGCGTTGACCAGTGTCGGGGCGCTGTGCGTTTGCCCGCTTGCGGTGACGGTCCATCTCCCATCGGAAAAGTCGATTTGCGTCACCGGCGATTTGGTCAGCACCTGCCCGCCATTGGTCCGCACTTGTCTGGCGTAATCCTGGATCATCCGGTCGGTGTCGATGTCAAAGGCATCAACGTGATAGGCGGCGCGCGTGATCTGATCGTTCAGGATCGGCACCATGGCGCGGGCCTCTTCCAGCGAAATCTCGGGGCATTCCAGGGTGGCGGCATCCGCCTCGAACCCTGCATCCTCGCCTGCGCGCGCCACCAGCATGAACCCGCGCGGGCTCAGATAGGGCAGCTGTTCGGCGGCGCTGGCACGGCTGAGTGCGACGATGGATGCCAGCCCATAGTTGGGTTCGTAAAGCGCGGCAGAACGACCCGATGCGTGATAGCCAAGCGCCTCTTCTGCTTCCAGCACGGTGACGGTGCCATGGGCCGACAGCCGCGCGGCTGCCGAAACACCGGCTATGCCTCCGCCAATGACGATGAAATCGCTCACAGGTCGTCCAGCCGGTCGGTGGCGGGTGGTGGCGTTTGGGACAGGGCGGTGATGCGCTCATACAGCTCCGGCGTCATTTCGAAACCTTCTGCGTCCAGTGACGGCTGCAACTGCGCAACGCTGCGGGCCGAGATGATGGGGCGCGGACGGGCAGGGTGCGCAGCGGCCCATGCCACGGCAAGTGTGGCTGGGGAGACGTTCATGTCAGCGGCCAGCGCGGCCAGATCGGCGGCGCATTTGTGCATCCAGGGCAGGCCATAGCGTGTCGCATAACGGTCATCCGTGCTGAGCCTGCCGGTGCCACCCGAGGCATATTTGCCGGTCAGCAGCCCGCCCCCCAGCGGCGAATAGGGCACCACCTCGATGTTCTGGTCGACGCACATGGGGATGATCTCGACTTCGGCCTGACGTTTCACAAGGTTGTACATCGGCTGGATCACGTCGATGCGGGTGTCGAACCGTGCGGCGATGGCCTGGGCCTTCATCACCTGCCAGGCGGCAAAGTTCGACAAGCCGATATAGCGGATCGCACCCTGGGCTTGCAGATGGGCCATCGTGTCGATTGTCTCTTCCAGCGGCGTGTCGGGGTCAAAGCAGTGGATATACAGCAAATCGACCATATCAAGCTGGAGCCGCTGCCGAGACACGTCGAACTGTTCAAGGATGTTGATACGACCGGCACCGCCGGCAAAGGCAACCTTGGTGGCGATCACCAGACTGTCGCGCTGGGGTTTGATCATGTCAGCCAGCAGCGTTTCCGACCGGCCCTCGGTGTACAGATTGGCGGTGTCGAAATGGGTGATGCCCGCGCCGCGGCAGGCATCGAACATGGCGCGAGAATTGTCAGCATCGGCGGTGCCGCCAAACTGCATCGCGCCAAAGGTCAGGCGGCTGGCGGGTGTGCCATCGGGTGCGGTAAGCTGTGTCATGTCCCAAAGGTGGCACGGGCGCGCAAGCGGCGCAATGGTGTGCAGGCGGGGCAGGTGCCCCTTTAGTCTGCACCCTGCGCGGTGGCCCGCTGATAGGCAGGACTGGCGTGGATGCGTTCGACGAAATCGGCCAGTCGCGGGAAATCCCTGGCACGGCCCTGCATGACAGCGATTTCGGCAGGAAAGCTCAGCATGATGTCGGCAGCAGACAGATCATCCAGTACAAAATGGCCCGAAGGGCGCAGCACGTCGTTCATATAGCCAAAGTGCGAATCAAGCTGTTGTTGAATGCGCGGATGCAGCGGTGCGCCTGCTTCACCCAGTCGTCCGACATAAAGTTTCAGCAAGATCGGGGTCATCGCGGACCCTTCGGCAAAGTGCATCAGTTCCAGATGCTGGACATAGGCCGGATCATCACGCTCGGGCACCATTTGCGGGGCATGTTTGGCGCAAATCACCTCGACGATGGCAGCGCTTTCGGTGATCAGACGACCGTCCATCTCGATCATCGGGGATTTGCCCAGCGGGTGAATTTCGGTCAGCTCGGGCGGCGCGAGGTTGGTTGTCTCGTCACGTTTGTAGTGCTTGACGGTGTACTCTGCGCCAGCCTCTTCGAGCAGCCACAGAATACGATGAGAGCGGGACCGGTTCAGGTGATGAAGTGTGATCATCCCGCTACGTTGGCACGGCGCTGTGACCTTGGAAACCTGTTTTGCAAGGTCGTAACGTCAGGGCAGGTTCTGGGTGCACATGCTGTGATAAAACCCGTCACGCAACCAGCCGCCGCTTTTCAGTGCGTATGTGCTGCTTGTCACCGTTACATAGCGGTAACCGTCCTGCGGTGTGTGCGAGAAGTAGATGTTGTCGCCCGCCTGCGCCGACCCGATCACGCGCGTGGCATTGCTGGTGCCCGCATACAGCAGGACCTGCCCACCGGTCCAGCCGACACAGCCAGACGGGAATTCATCCAGTACAGGCTGTATTGTCAGCTGTTGGCGGATCGTAAGATCATCAAGTTCGATCCGGCGAGATTTCGTGTCGATCTTGCAGCCGACCGTTTTCTCGATGGCCTTGATCTGGGCGACGATGCGGCTTTGTGCGGGGCTGAGGCTGACGTTCTTGCCGGTGCAGTCGGCATTGTCGAACAGCGCCTGTCCCAGGTTGGAGCCAAAGCAATAACCCGCCTGATTGATCGTCTGGTTCCGGCTGAACCACAGATCGGTACAGGGCGTGGCAAGGGCAGGGCCACAAAGCAGCAAAAGGCAAAAGAGGATGCGTATCATAGCGATAAGCTAGCGGGAAATCGCGCAGCCGTGCCAGCGTTTTTCTGCGACGGGTTGGCAGTGCTGCCGCCAGAGGATTATCACATCAGGGATGACCCGCTCAGGAGCCACCATGGAACGGATTTTTGCAACGATTGCAGTCGGCATGATATTGGCGCAACCCGCGCTGGCACAGGCACAGCCCGACGGGTGGACTGTCGAGAAATGCAGCCGTTATTCGCTGGCTTGGGCGCAAATGACTTCGGGGGATATGACAGGCATCAGCGCGCGGTTTCTGGACGATCACGCGGACTTTCTTGCGTCGGGCTGTTTGCAGGGACAGGTCTGCCCTGTCAGCAAGGCCGAGTATCAACTGGCCGATACGCTGGCGCTGATGGCGGTGGCCGAAGGCATGGCGGGGTCGTTCCTGCCATTCTCTTGCGCGGCGCCGGAATGATGCGGCTGGCCCTGATCGCCGGACTGTGGCTGTGTGCTGCGATGGCGCAGGCCGCCGAGGTTTGCACGCTGGTCGCAGAGGCACGCAGCGGGGCCGTTCTGCTGGAGCGCGGCGATTGCGACAGCCGCGTCACCCCTGCCTCGACCTTCAAGGTGCCCCTGGCGCTGATCGGTTTTGACACGGGGTTTCTGAGCGATACCCAAAATCCGGTTCTAAAGCCCCAAAAAGGCGATCCCGACTGGGGCGGTGCGGCGTGGCGGCAACCGACCACACCGGAACGGTGGCTCAGGTATTCGGTGGTTTGGTATTCTCAACGGATCACGCGGGCTCTGGGCGCGGATGTGCTGCGCGATCATGCGCTGGCCTATGGCTTTGGCAACGGCGATTTCACGGGCGATGCGGGGTTCGACAACGGGCTTGAGCGGGCCTGGATTGCGTCGTCGCTTAGGGTGTCTCCGCGCGAGCAGGTGGCATTTTTGCGTGGACTGCTGCGCGGTACATTGCCCGCCACGCCCCGCGCGATGGCACTGACCCGCGCGGCGGTCGATGGCCGAACAGCCGGCGGTTGGCACATCAAGGGCAAGACCGGCGGCGCCTATCCTCGCCGCGCGGACAGATCGTTTGACTATGCTGCCGGTTGGGGATGGTTTGTCGGGTGGGCGCAAAAGGGCGACCGGTTTCTGGTTTTTGCGACTTTGACCAAGGCCACCAAACAGCAAGACGGATCACCCGGCACCCTGACGCGCGACGCCTTTTTGCGCGACTGGCCTGCCTTGGCGGAACGCCTGCCCAAAGAGTGACGGCAGAGCCGGTGGAAAAGTGCAATAGGAGCGATTTTGGATATGTTATAACGTAACCTTTTGTGAGATAGCTGCACTCTCAGACACTAAAGCGTTTCTAACAAAACCTGAATCGCTGGGGATTCCCAAACTGGCCTGATTGTGATTCATCCTGTTTGGGAGGATGAACAATGTCAGCACCTTTGCCATCAGCGCTACGTGCGCGGTTTCAGAGATATATTGAGGAAGGGTTAAGCGGGCGAGCGGCGGCAGCACGCTTGAAGCTGTCGCCAGCAACGGGCGCCCGGTGGCGGCATCAGATCCAAACGACGGGCCGGGCTGATCCTGCCGTACAGGGTCGTCCAAAAGGGTCAGGAAAATTGGCACCCCATGTTGGTTTTTTCGAAGAGTTGATTGCTCAAGACCCTGATATCACACTGTTTGAGCTGCGTGATGCGCTTGCTGATGCAACCGGACTGCAGGTCCAGCACTCTGCTATCGGGCATCTGCTAAAGCGTCTCGGGTTCACGCACAAAAAAAGTCACTGGTCGCTACCGAACGTCACCGTGCCAAGGTGAGGCGACGACGTGAGGACTGGTTCACACACCGTTTGCCAGCCATTGCGCGGATGCCGGAACGCGTTGTCTTTCTTGATGAAACAGCGGTCAAAACGAACCTCGCCCGGCTGCGCGGCTGGGCCCCGCGTGGCGAACGCCTGACGATGGATGCGCCCTTCGGCAGTTGGGGAACCCAAACCCTGATTGCGGGGCTAACACATGAGTCTCTGATCGCACCTTGGGTGATCAAAGGCGCGATGGATGGTCCTGCCTTCGCGGCCTATGTGCAAAAGGTCCTGATCCCTGAGATCGCGCCAGGCACAGCCGTGGTTCTCGACAACCTCGCGACGCATCACAACAAAGAAGCCGCTGCGGCGCTCAAGGCTCATGGATGCTGGTTCCTCTATCTGCCGCCATATTCGCCAGACCTGAACCCGATTGAGTTGGCTTTCTCCAAATTGAAGGCTCACCTCAGACGCATCAGTGCGCGATCATTCACCTCGGTGTTCGAAGCCCTTGGCGAAATCTGCGCAATGTACTCCCCGCAGGAGTGTACAAACTACTTTCAGGCTGCCGGATATGCCTCAGGTTAAATTAGAAATGCTTTAAGAGAGATTCGTATCATGCAGAAAATGATCCCCACCCGCCTCGCTGCTGTCGCACTGGGGGCGTTGGCCTTTTGCGTGCCACAGGCACAAGCGCAGACCACAGCCCACTCCCACACACACGCCGCCGAAATGCATACGCATGGGGCAGATGAAATCTATCACGGTCATTTTGCCGACAGCCAGATCGCGCCGCGCACGCTGGCCGACTGGCAGGGAGACTGGCAATCGGTCTATCCGCTGCTGCAAGACGGCACGCTGGATCCGGTCATGGATCACAAGGCCGCCAAGGGCGACAAATCAGCCGCCGACTATCACGCCATGTACGAGGTCGGCTATCAAACCGATGTTGATCATATCAAGATCGACGGCAAAACGGTGACATTTTTTCAGGATGGCAAAGCCTTTGGCGGCACCTATGAAAACGACGGCTACGAAGTTCTGACCTATAAGGCGGGCAATCGCGGCGTGCGCTATATCTTTGAAAAGGTCGCGGGCGATGCGCAGGCCCCTGCGTTTATCCAGTTCAGTGACCACGCCATCGCGCCGCAAACGGCGGGGCACTTCCATCTGTACTGGGGCGATGACCGCGCCGCCCTGCTGGACGAGGTGACCAACTGGCCGACCTATTATCCAACCGCGAAAAGCGGCGCACAGATCGCCGCAGAAATGATGGCGCATTAGGGTCCAGACCCCAGGGCTTACGAAGCTGCCCGCCAGATATGAAAAGGCCCCGGACATTGCCGGGGCCTTTTGACGTTTCAGCTCAAACGCATCTTATTGCGGAATATCGCCTTCGATGCCTTCGACATAGAAGTTCATGCCAGCCAATGTGCCGTCATCGGCGGTCTCGCCCTCGGCCAGCCAGTCGCTGCCGTCCTGCTTTTTCAGCGGGCCGGTGAAGGGGTGGTATTCACCCGATGCGATCTTGTCTTTCAGCGCCAGCGCCTCGGCTTTGACTTCGGCGGGCACAGCGTCGGAAATCTCGCCAATGCCAACCATGCCCGGCCCGATACCGTCCCATGTGTCTGTCGAAGTCCATGTGCCGTCCATCACGGCCTTGGTGCGGGCGATGTAATAGGGGGCCCAGTTGTCGATGATCGAGGACACGCGCGGCAGCGGCGCGTATTGCCCCATATCGGATGCCTGACCAAAGGTGATGACGTTGCCCGCCTTTTGCGCGGCAGCCTGCGGCGCGGTCGAGTCGGTGTGTTGCAGGATCACGTCTGCGCCCTGTTCGATCAGAACCTTGGCGGCGTCGGCTTCCTTGGCCGGGTCAAACCATGTGTAAGCCCAGATGATCTTGAACTGGACGTCAGGGTTTACCTTCTTGGCGTGGATATAGGCCGAGTTGATGCCACGAATGACTTCGGGGATGGGGAAGGACCCGATATAACCGACGATGTTCGATTTGGTCATCGCACCGGCGATGTGCCCCTGAATGGCGCGGCCTTCATAGAAGCGGGCCGAGTAGGTCGAAACGTTGTCTGCGCGCTTGTAGCCGGTGGCGTGCTCGAACTTCACGTTCGGGAATTTGGCCGCAACGTTGATCGTCGGGTCCATATAGCCAAACGACGTGGTAAAGATCAGGTCGGCCCCATCCAGCGCCATCTGCGTCATCACACGTTCGCTGTCGGGGCCTTCGGCCACGCTTTCCACGTAGACGGTTTCGACCTTGTCGCCGAACTCTTCTTCCAGGGCCAGACGCCCCTGGTTGTGCTCGTAGGTCCAGCCGCCGTCGCCGACGGGGCCGACAAAGACAAAACCAACCTTGGTCTTGTCCTGGGCAAAAGCGCCCGTGGCAAGGCCCAGCGTCAACGCCGCCGTGGCCATCAGTTTGGTGAAGGTCATGAGTGTTATACTCCCCGGTTTATTGGCCTCAATGCGAGGCATGGAAAATGCGCCCCAGAGAACCCGGTGCGCGGGATTTGTCAGCAGACAGGATCACCAGAACGATGATCGTTACGATGTAAGGTGACATTGCCAGATACTCGACCGGTATGGCAACGCCCGCGCCTTGCAGATTCAGCTGAAGCTGGGTGATGCCGCCGAAAAGATAGGCGCCCAGCAGGACCCGCCAGGGCTTCCACGAAGCAAAGACAACCAGCGCCAGAGCGATCCAGCCGACACCGGCGGTCATGCCTTCGGTCCATTGCGGCACACGGATCAGGGAAATATAGGCCCCGCCCATCCCCGCGCAGGCGCCGCCGAACAGGATCGCAAGCGTACGGATGCGTTTGACCTTGTACCCCAGCGCATGTGCGGCATCGTGGTTTTCCCCCACGGCGCGCAGAACCAGACCGGCGCGGGTGAATTTCAATCCGGCCCAGACACCCAGCACGATCAGCAGACCGATATAGACCATGGCATCGTGGCTGAACAGGATGCGGCCCAGCACCGGAATATCGCTGAGCGGGCCAAGGTCCAGATCGGCCATGCGCGGCGGTTTCACCCCCACATAGCTTTGCCCCATCAGCGCCGACAGGCCCAACCCGAACAGCGTCAGCCCAAGGCCGGACGCCACCTGATTGGCCAGCGCCACCTGCGTGAGGAACACGAACAACAGCGACAGCACCGCACCGCCAGCCGCCGCACCAATGAACCCCAACGCGGGCGATCCGGTGTTGACCGCCACGATAAAGCCCGCGATTGCGCCGACGATCATCATGCCCTCGACGCCCAGGTTCAGAACGCCCGCACGCTCCACCACCAGCTCGCCCGTGGCGGCCAGAAGGATCGGGGTGGCGGCGCTCATCAGGGCCGCCAGAAGCAGGATCGGATTGATAACAGACAGGTCCATCACGCCACCTCTGCCGCGCCAAAGCGCAGCCTGTAGTTGGTCAGCACGTCCAGCGCCAACAGGAAAAACAACAACATGCCCTGAAACACCTGAATGGCGGCGGCGGGCAGTCCAAGCTGCGATTGCGCGATGTCGCCCCCGATATAGGTCAGCGCCATCAACGCCCCGGCCAGCAGGATACCAATGGGATGCAAACGGCCCAGAAAAGCCACGATGATCGCGGTAAACCCGTAGCCCACGTTAAAGTCGATGGTGATCTGGCCCGCAGGGCCTGCGACCTCGAACATGCCGGCCAGCCCCGCCAGCATCCCTGACGCACCCAGACAGAACAGCACCAGCCGCGCGGGGTTCACGCCGCCGAACCGCGCGGCACGCGGGGCCTCGCCCGTGACCCGAATGGCAAAACCCAACCGGTGCCGCGTCAGCAGCACATAGGCAAAGATCACCGCGATCAGCGCAGCCACCACGCCCCAATGCATCCCCGAACCGGCAATGATCTCGGCGTTATGGGCGGACGCATATTGTTGCAGGTTCCGCGAGCCGGGAAAGCCGTAGCCTTCGGGGTTCTTGAGCAGCCCAAGCGACATCGACGACAGGAACTGCTCGGCCACATAGACCAGCATCAGGCTGACCAGAATTTCATTGGTGCCGAATTTCACTTTCAACAGCCCCGGTATCATTGCCCACAGGAACCCGCCCAGACCGCCACAAATGACCATCAGCGGGAAAATCCACCACGCGTCCAGCGGATAGAACGCCAGCGCCACGGCGGCACCGCAGATGGCCCCCATGATGTATTGCCCTTCTGCCCCGATGTTCCAGATGCCCGCGCGAAACCCCAGCGCCAGACCCATGGCGATCAGCACCAGCGGCGCGCCTTTGACCAGCAGTTGCGGTCGGTAATAGAACGCGAATTCGCCAAACAGCGGTTGCCAGAAAATCGTCAGGATCGACTGCACTGGGTCCTTGCCCAGCACCGCGAACAGCAGCCCGCCAAACACCATCGTCGCCAGCACCGCCAGCAGCGGTGTGGCCAGCGCCATTTGTCGGCTGGGTTGTGGCCGTTTCTCAAGCCGGATCATTGGCTGCCCCCAATTTCATCTTGCAAGACAAACTCTCCCCGAAGGGCCGGCTTGCCACATTTCCAAAGCTCACACATGGGCCACCTCCATCCCATGCGCGCCGCCCATCATCTGACCGATCTCGGCCACGCTCAGCCCTGCTGCGGGGCGCACCGCACTCAGCCGACCTTCGTTCAGGGCCGCAAAGTTGTCCGAAATTTCCATCAGTTCGTCCAGATCCTGCGAGATCACGATGACCGCCGCCCCCCCTTCGGCCAGATCCAGCAGCGCCTGCCGGATCGCTGCCGCCGCCGAGGCATCGACCCCCCATGTCGGCTGGTTTACGACCAGCACTTCAGGGCGTTGCAATATCTCGCGCCCGATCACGAACTTCTGTAGGTTGCCCCCCGACAGCGCACGCGCTGCATTGCCAGGTCCCGGCGTACGCACGTCGAAATCGGTGATGATCTGCTCGGCAAAGCGTCGCGCCGCGCCCCAGTTCAACAGGCCGTTGTTTTCCAGTTTCTGACGTGCAGCGCCGGTCAGCATCGCATTTTCGGTCAGCGACATGTCGGGGGCGGCGGCATGGCCCAGCCGTTCTTCGGGCGCCGTCAAAAGCCCCGCGGCGCGTCGCGCGTTCGGCCCCATCCGGCCCATGTCGACACCTTTGAAGAACACTGTTCCAGCAGGCACATGCACCTCACCTGACAAGGCCGACAACAGCTCGTCCTGCCCGTTGCCTGCCACGCCGCCAATGCCCAGAACTTCGCCCGCGCGCACCGAAACCGAAATCTCGCGCAAGGGCATCCCGAAGGTCGAAGCGGGCGGCAAGGACAGCCCGCGCAGTTCCAGCAGCACATCGCCCACCGGCCCCGCCACCTTTTGCGGAGGCTTCAGCGCGCTGCCCACCATCATCTCGGCCATTTCCGCGGCCGACGTGTCGCGCGGAATGCAATGCCCCACCACCTTGCCCAGTCGCAGGATCGTGGCGGCGTCGCACAGGCTGCGGATTTCCTCCAGCTTGTGCGAGATATACAGGATCGCCGTGCCTTCGGCGGACAGCTTGCGCAGGGTCTTGAACAGGATCTCGACCTCTTGCGGGGTCAGCACGCTCGTGGGCTCGTCCATGATCAGCAGCTTGGGCTCTTGCAGCAGGCAGCGGATGATCTCGACCCTCTGGCGTTCGCCTGCTGACAGGTCCCCCACCAGACGATGCGGTGCCAGTGGCAGGCCATAGGTCTCCGACACTGTTTTGATCTCTGCCGCAAGCTGGCGCATCGGCGGTGCGTTCTCCATCCCCAGCGCGATGTTCTCGGCCACACTCAGCGCGTCGAACAGCGAGAAGTGCTGAAACACCATGCCGATCCCCGCCGCCCGCGCCGCGCGCGGGTCCGCAGGGGCAAAGCCCGCCCCGTTCAGCGCCATCTGCCCCGCGTCGGGTTTCACCAACCCGTAGATCATCTTGACCAGCGTCGATTTCCCGGCGCCGTTCTCGCCCAGCAGTGCGTGGACTTCACCCGGTTGGATGGTCAGGCTGACGTTGTCGTTGGCCACCACGCCCGGATAGGCTTTGGTCACGCCGGAAAGGTCCAGAAGGGCTGTCATGCGATCTCTTTCGTCTTGGCAGGCAAAGGCTTGCGCAACAGTAGTAGCTGTGCGGCCACGCCGACGGCAATGGCTTTGGGATGTTTTCCAAGGGCCGGATCGCCGATGGGGCAGGTAATGCGGTCAATTCGGGCAGGGGCGTGACCCAGCGCCGCCAGACGGCTGCGAAACCGCGCCCATTTGGTGGCCGACCCGATCAGCCCCGCAAAGGCAAACTCGCGGCCCAGCAGATGGTGGCACAGTTCCAGATCATAGTCATGTTCGGGCGTCATGATGTAATGCGCAGCGCTGTCATCGGCACCCGCCAGTACGTCGGTGGGCACCGCATCGGTGCGGGCAATCGCACCCGGCAATTGCGCCAGTTCGCCCGCGCGCACATCGCTGACCAGCACGTCGTACTGCGGCAGCCCGTTCAGGACACCAGCCAGCGCCCGCCCCACATGGCCCGCACCGTAAATCACCACCTGCTGACGTTCCTGCCACAGCGACTCCGCCATCCAGCCGCCCTGATACATCGCAGGCAGCGGTAGGCCGCCGTCAGCGGCCCGTGCACAGGCGCGTTGCATCAGTGTGGGCATGTCCTCGGCGCCTTTGACCCGTCGCGCCCAGACGCCTGCATATTCTGTCCCGATGGCCCGAAACCGCGCCGCGTCGAACCATTCCAGCACGATCACCACAGCCCCGCCGCAGCACTGGTTCAGCGTCGGCCCAAGCGCCAGCTTTTCGACCCGCGCGGGCGGGGCGTCCTGTTCCAGCATCGCGCGCGCATGGCGGATCGCTTCCAACTCCAGCCGCCCGCCGCCGATGGTGCCCGACAGACCGTCACCCCAGACCAGCATCGACGTGCCCGCCGTTCGGGGGGCCGACCCGCGCACGTCGGCCAGCACAATCCGCACGACGCGGTCCTGTGTCTCGATGGCGTTGCCAATGGCATCCAGATCCATCATGCGCCGCGCGCCCGGTGAACGGCGGCCAGCATCTGTTCGGCGGTGGCGGGCGCGTGCAGATCGGGATAGGCGTCGCCACAAGAGGCCACCGCATCCGACAGGGCCATCAAAGTGGCAATGCCCAGCATCAAGGGCGGCTCGCCCACCGCCTTGGATTTGTAAATCGTATCGGCGCGGTTCTCGCCGTCCCACAACGCCACGTTGAACACCTCGGGCCGGTCGCCGCAGGCGGGGATCTTGTAGGTCGACGGCGCATGGGTGCGCAACGCGCCGGTGTCGTCCCAGACCAGTTCCTCGGTCGTCAGCCAGCCCGCGCCCTGAATGAACCCGCCCTCGACCTGTCCGATGTCCAGCGCCGGGTTCAGCGACGCACCGGCATCATGCAGGATATCCGCCCGCAGCATCCGGTTCTCGCCGGTCAGCGTGTCCACGGCCACCTCGACCGCCGCAACGCCGTAAGCAAAGTAAAAGAACGGGCGGCCGTGTCCCTTGATCCGGTCCCACGAAATCTCGGGCGTTTTGTAAAAGCCGGTCGACGACAGGCTGATCCGCGCCTGATGCGCCAGTGCCGCCACCTCGGCAAAGCTGTAGTCGGCGCCACCCGCCGTCACCCGTCCGTTCTTGAACACCACATCGGCAGGGCTGCATTGATGCAACTGCGCCAGATGCAGCTCGATCCGTTCCCGTATGGTGTCGCAGGCATTGCGCACCGCCATCCCGTTCAGGTCAGACCCGGACGACGCCGCCGTGGCGGATGTGTTGGGCACCTTGGCCGTGTCCGTCGCCGTGATCCGCACGGCCTCCATCGGCACCCCGAACCGGCTGGCCGCCACCTGCGCCACCTTCTGGAACAACCCTTGCCCCATCTCTGTGCCGCCGTGGTTCAGATGGACCGACCCGTCGGCATAGACATGCACAAGCGCCCCCGCCTGATTAAGATGCGTCAGCGTGAACGAAATCCCGAACTTCACCGGCGTCAGCGCCAGCCCCTTGCGGATCACACCGCCGCGCGCGTTCCACGCATCCACCGCCGCCCGCCGCGCGGCATAGTCCGAGCTTTCCTCCAGCCGTGCCAGCATCTCGTGGCCGATGAAGTCGTCCACCTCTTGCCCGTAGGGTGTGGTCTGTATCTTTTGGCCGGAAATATCCCCGCCGGAGGCATAAAAGTTTGCCCGCCGCACCGCCGTCGGATCGGCGCGCAGGGCATGGGCCACGTGATCGACGATCCGCTCCATCCCCAGCATCCCCTGCGGCCCGCCAAAGCCGCGAAAGGCGGTGGCGGACTGGTGGTTGGTTTTCCAGCGGTGGCTGGTGATACGCACCGCAGGCAGGTGATAGGCATTGTCGGCGTGCAGCATCGCGCGGTCTGCCACCGGCAGCGAAAGGTCCATCGCCCAGCCACAGCGGGTGTCGTGGCGCACGTCCAGCGCCAGAATGCGCCCCGCGTCGTCATAAGCCACGTCATAGGTGATGCGGAAATCGTGGCGCTTGCCGGTGATGATCATGTCATCATCACGGTCATAGCGCATCTTGCAGGGGCGGCCCGTCGCGCGGGCGGCTATCGCGCAGGCAACCGCAAGCGCGTTGCCCTGGCTTTCCTTGCCCCCAAACCCGCCGCCCATGCGCCGCGTCTCGACCCGCACGGCGTGCATGTGCTGCCCGATGGCCTCGGCCACCTTGTGCTGGATTTCCGACGGGTGCTGGGTGGACGAATGCACATGCATGTCGCCGTTGTCACCGGGCAGGGCGAGCGCAGCTTGCCCTTCGAGGTAAAAGTGTTCCTGCCCGCCGATCTCCATCACGCCAGACAGACGGTGCGGGGCATCGGCAAAGCCTGCGTCGAGATCGCCGCGCGCATAGATGCGTGGGCCGTCCTCGAACCGGCTGTCGGCGGCTTCAGCCTGTTCTATGGTCAGGATCGGGGTGGTCTTTTCGATCGTGGCATCGCCCAGACGCGCCGCGCGGCGCGCGGCACCGTGGCTGGTGGCGATGACCAGAAACAGCGGCTGGCCAAGATAGTGCACAGCATCCGTCGCCAGCAGCGGCTCGTCATGGTTCGAGGGCGACACATCGTTGTCAAAGGGCAGATCGGCAGCCGTCATCACCGCAACCACACCGGGGGCGGCGCGCACCGCCTCAAGGTCGAGCGCAGTCAGCGTTCCGGCAGCGACGGTGCTGGTGCCAAAGGCCAGATGCAGCGTATCCCGAGGCGTTGGGATGTCATCGACATAGCGGGCGGCCCCCGTCACATGCAGGCGGGCGGCGTCGTGGGGCAGGGGTCGGGCGACACTCATGCGCGGACCTCCAGCACCGATGTTGGCGCGCCTTGGTCTTCGGACCATGCCCGCAGCAGCATGTTCTGCGCGGCCTCCATCCGGTAGGCGGCACTGGCGCGCATGTCGGAGAGGGGGGTAAAGTCTTGCGTCAGTGCGGCCATTGCGTCGCGGACAGTGTCGTGGCTCCACGGCTGGCCGGTCAGCGCCGCTTCGGCCTTGTGCGCGCGTTTCGGGGTTGCGGCCATGCCGCCAAAGGCAAGACGGGCGGTTTTGACCGTGCCATCCGCAACTTCAATCCAGAAGCATCCGCAAACGGCGGAAATGTCCTGATCAAACCGTTTCGACAGCTTGTAGCAGCGCAGGTGGTCTGCACCCCGTGGCAGGGTGATGTGGGTCAGGAATTCGCCCTTTTGGCGGTCCTGTTTGCCGTAGTCGATGAAGAAATCGACAATGGGCAGGCTGCGCGTTTCTGCACCGCGTTGAAGGTGCAGCGTCGCATCCAGCGCGATCAGCGCCGGTGGCCCGTCGCCAATGGGCGAGCCGTTGGCGACATTGCCGCCGATGGTCGCAGCATTGCGCACCTGCGCGGATCCATAGCGGCGGATCAGCTCGGCAAAGGTCGGGTGGTGTTCGGCCATAACGGGGTGCAAGTCCGACAGAGTGGTCATCGCGCCGATGGTGATCACGTCGTCGCTGACCGTCACACCGCGCAGGCCGTCCACATGGCTCAGGAACGCGGTCTGCCCCAGATCACGCATTTGTTTGGTCACCCACAGGCCCACATCCGTGGCACCCGCGATCAGCGTGGTGTCGGGGTGGGCGGCGTACCAGTCGGCAAAGGCGTCGAGGGTTGTGGGGTGGCTTGGGGGCGCTGCCCCCGCCTGCGGCTCCCCCGGGATATTTGGGGCCAAAAGAAGCGGGGTGTCGTGCATATGGGCGGGGACGGGGGCGCTTTGGGCCGCTTTTGCGGCGCGGACGATCGGGGCATAGCCGGTGCAGCGGCACAGGTTGCCCGCCAGCGCGGTGTCATGGTCGGTGCGTCCGTTCAGGTGGTTGGCCGCCATCGTGGTGATAAATCCGGGCGTGCAGAATCCGCATTGCGATCCATGGTGGTCGATCATCGCCTGTTGCACCGGGTGCAGGGTGCCATCGGGGGCGCTGATACCTTCGACGGTGCGAATGGCTTTGCCCTGCAGTTGTGGCAGGAACAGGATGCAGGCGTTCAGCGGGCGGGCGCTGTCGGCATCGGTGACGATCACCGAACAGGCCCCGCAATCGCCTTCGTTGCAGCCTTCCTTGGTGCCGGTCAGGCCGCGCGTTTCGCGCAGCCAGTCGAGGAGTGTCGTCGTGGGGGTGACATCTGTCGCCGTGACGTCCTCTCCGTTCAGACGAAAAGACACGTTCATGTGGTTCTGACCTGCCACCCTACCAAGGCCCGACAAGGCGCGACGTCGATGTGGCGTAGACGGCGCGCGGGCGTGTTGGCAATCAGCCTAGGCGGGCAAAGCCTTGCATTGCAAGAGTTTTGGCGCGGGACCCTGAAACAGGTGCCGTAAAGTGGCGCAAAATGCGTCATCGCTCTGGCAGGGGGTGCGGGGCGGGGTTAGGGTTGCGCCATGTCAAATGATCCCCGATTCATTCACCTGCGCACCCATTCCGAGTATTCCCTGCTGGAGGGCGCGCTGCGGCTGAAAAAGCTGCCCGACCTGTGCAAAAAGCACGACATGCCCGCGCTGGCGCTGACTGACACCAATAACATGTTCGCGGCACTGGAATATTCCGTGACCCTGTCGGGGGCGGGCATCCAGCCGATCATCGGCTGTCAGGTGGATGTGACTTGGGTCGAGACCCGCCCCGGCGACCGTCCGCGCCTGCCTGCGGGACTGGTGCTGCTGGCCCAGAACGAGACGGGTTACGAAAACCTGATGAAGCTGAACTCGTGCCTGTACCTCAAGGGCGACGGGCAATTGCCGCAGGTCACGCTGGACGAGCTTGAGGCACTTTCGGCGGGTCTGATCTGTTTAACCGGCGGGCCGGAGGGGCCCGTGGGCCAGCTTTTGCGTGCAGGCCAGCGCCCGGCGGCACAGGCGATGATGGACCGGCTGGCGGCGGCATTCCCGCAGCGTTTGTATGTCGAATTGCAGCGCCATCCCGGACCGGACGGCCAGCCCGACGCGGAAAAGCTGACCGAGCGGCCGTTTGTCGAGATGGCCTATGCGATGGAGTTGCCGTTGGTCGCCACCAACGACGTTTATTTCCCTGCCTCGGATATGTACGAGGCGCATGACGCGCTGATCTGTATTGCCGAGGGCGCCTATGTCGACCAGCAGCAGGACCGCCGCCGCCTGACCAACCAGCATTATTTCAAATCGCAATCCGAGATGGTGACGCTGTTTGCCGACTTGCCGGAAGCGGTGCAGAACACGGTCGAGATTGCCAAACGCTGCGCCTTCATGGCCTATCGCCGCGATCCGATCCTGCCGAAGTTTGCCGATGACGAGGTGGTCGAGCTGCGCCGTCAGGCCAACGAGGGCCTGCAAGCGCGGCTGGCGGTGATCCCGCACGCGGCCTCGGTGGAAGACTACCAGAAGCGGCTGGATTTCGAGCTGGACATCATCGAAGGCATGGGGTTCCCCGGCTACTTCCTGATCGTTGCCGATTTCATCAAATGGGCCAAGGACGAGAATATCCCCGTGGGCCCGGGCCGTGGGTCGGGGGCGGGCAGCCTTGTGGCCTATGCGCTGACCATCACCGACCTTGACCCGCTGCGCTATGCGCTGCTGTTCGAACGGTTCCTGAACCCCGAACGGGTCAGCATGCCCGACTTTGACATCGACTTTTGCATGGACCGCCGCGAAGAGGTGATCCGCTATGTGCAGCAGAAATATGGCCGCGACAAGGTGGGGCAGATCATCACATTCGGTGCGCTCTTGTCCAAGGCGGCGGTGCGCGACATCGGGCGTGTGTTGCAGATGCCATACGGGCAGGTTGACCGGCTGTCGAAACTGATTCCGGTCGAGGGGGTCAAACCCGTCAGCATCGCCAAGGCGCTGATCGACGAGCCGCGCCTGCGCGACGAGGCGCGCAACGAAGAGGTGGTCAAACGGCTGCTGGATTACGGCCAGCAGGTCGAGGGATTGTTGCGCAACGCATCGACCCACGCCGCCGGTGTTGTGATCGGTGACCGTCCGCTGGATGCGCTGGTGCCGCTGTACCAGGACCCGCGGTCTGACATGCCCGCAACGCAGTTCAACATGAAATGGGTCGAACAGGCCGGTCTGGTCAAGTTCGACTTTCTGGGCCTGAAAACCCTGACCGTGATCCAGAACGCTGTGGACCAGATCCGGGGCGCGGGGCGCGACCTGCACACCTCGGCGGATGGCACGCAGCTTTATGAACCCGCGCCGGGGACCGAGAACGACATCAACGCCATCCCGCTGGATGACGAGGCCTCCTACAAGCTCTACGCCGCTGCCAAGACCGTCGCCGTGTTCCAGGTGGAATCCAGCGGCATGATGGACGCGCTGAAAAGGATGAAGCCGACCTGTATCGAGGACATCGTGGCCCTTGTGGCGCTGTATCGTCCCGGTCCGATGGAAAACATCCCGACCTATTGCGAGGTCAAGAACGGCCAGCGCGAGCGCGAGAACCTGCACCCGACCATCGACCATATTCTGGACGAGACCCAGGGCATCATCGTTTATCAGGAACAGGTGATGCAGATCGCGCAGGAAATGGCGGGCTACAGCCTTGGCGGTGCCGACTTGTTGCGCCGTGCGATGGGTAAGAAAATTCAGGAAGCGATGGACGCCGAGCGGCCCAAGTTCCTGGAAGGTTCCAAGGCCAATGGCGTCGACAAGGACAAGGCGATGGAGGTCTGGAACCTTCTCGACAAATTCGCCAACTACGGTTTCAACAAATCCCACGCGGCGGCCTATGCGGTGGTCAGCTATCAGACCGCATGGCTCAAGGCGAACCATCCGGTCGAGTTCATGGCCGGTGTGATGAACTGCGATATCCACCTGACCGACAAGCTGGCGATTTATTTCGAAGAGGTCCGCAAGGCAATGGGCCTGCCGTGGGTGCCGCCCTGTGTGAACCGCTCTGATGCGACGTTCAAAGTGGTCGACGGCGCGCTGGTCTATGCGCTGGGCGCGCTGAAAAACGTGGGCGTCGAGGCGATGAAGCTGGTGACCGAAGGGCGCAAGGTGGACGGCGTGGACAAGCCCTTTGCCACGCTCTTTGATCTGGCACGCCGCGTCGATCTGAAGCGTGTGGGCAAGCGTCCGCTGGAAATGCTGGCGCGTTCGGGGGCGTTCGACCAGCTCGACAACAACCGCCGCCGGGTGTTCGATGCGCTGGACGCGCTGGTGCAATATTCCGCCGCGATCCACGATCAGAAGAATTCCAATCAGGTGTCGCTGTTCGGCGAAGCAGGTGATGACCTGCCCGAACCACGGATGATGCCGGGTGACGATTACCTGCCCGCCGAACGGCTGAGCGAAGAATTCAAGGCCGTGGGCTTTTACCTGTCGGGTCACCCGCTGGACGATTACGCCGGTGCGCTGAAACGCAAGGGCGTGCAGACGCTGGACGAGGTGCTGGCCGATGTGGAACGGCGCGGGGCCAAGAACGCCAAACTGGCGGGCGTGGTCGCGGGCTGTCAGATCCGCAAGTCGGCCAAGGGCAACCGCTTTGCCTTTGCGCAGCTTTCGGACACCACCGGCGCCTACGAGGTCACGCTGTTTTCCGAAGCGCTGGAGAAATCGCAGGATTTTCTGGTGACCGGCGCCAAGGTGATCATCACCGCCGAGGCGACGATGGAAAGCGACCAGTTGAAGCTGCTGGCGCGGTCTGTCGCGCCGATTGATGCGGTGGTGGCCGATGTGGGCGGCATGGGGCTGCGCGTGTTCATCAACGATGCAGGGGCGGTCGGCTCGATTGCCTCGGTGCTGGAAGGGGCGGCGCAGGGCCAGCGCGCCATCGGGCGCGGCCCGGTGCAACTGTGCCTGATGGGCGCAGGGCTGAACGGCGAGGTTGACGTGGAACTGGGCGATGATTTCCCGGTGAACCCGCAGATCAAGGGCGCAATCAAAAGTCTGGGTGGCGTGGTCTCGGTCGAGGAGATCTAGGGCCGGCGCGGGGGGAGGCGGCGCAGTTGCATTCCGAACTTCTGGTCGGCACGAAACCCCAATTTTTCATAAAACCCGCGCGCGCCGGTGTCCTGACCGGTCAGCAGCATGATCTTGTAGGCGTTCTTCGCCCAGGCGGACTCAGTGGCGGCGTGCATCGTGGTGTTTGCATACCCCAGTCCCCGCATGGCCGGTTGTGTTACCACGTTTTCGATCAGGGCATAGGGGCGCCCTGCACGGGTCATGTTGGGCAGAATGTGAAGCGTGACGGTGCAAGCAAGCGTTTCGTTCACGAATGTCCCAAAGACCGATGTGCCCGGGTGGTCAAGAAGTCCGGCGAATTGTTTGGCATCTGCGACGGGATCACCGTCTGATAGATGTGCCAGAAGGGCTGCCGCTTGCGCGTAATCCGACAAGGTGAGCAGGCGCGTGGTCATGAACTGCGCCAGCCCGCCTCCATCATCGCTGCGCGGTAGCTGGGGGCGGTGCGCATGCTGTCGCCCAGCCCCTTGTCCATCAGCAGCGCGTGCATCTTGTGCAATTGCCAGCAGGGCACATGCATCACCATGTGATGCTCCAGATGATAGTTGACATAGTAGGGCGCAACCAGCGCGCGGGCGACGGGGCCCGCATGGGTCGTGCGCACGTTCTGCAGCGGATTGTCCGACCGCTCGACCGCGCCGTGTTCCGCGATGTTGCGCACGCGCAGGACGAACTGGAACCACGTCAGATAGGGCAACAACCAGAACGCCAGCCCCCACCACCAGTCTCCGATCAGGCCGATGGCAACGGCAATGCCGATGAACACCGGAAAGGCGCGGCCCAGCATGTTGGATTTGAACGCCTGCGCCGATTGCGATTTGGCCGCATCAATGGCGTCGTCGTCGCCCGCGAGCCGGATGAACATCGTGATCTGCCCGAGCAGTTGCCTGATCCCCGTCTGCCCGGTCAGATCGCGCAGAAACTTGCGTCGCATCGAGGCATGGCTGGTCGGGAACTTCTCGCTGAGGACAAGGTCGGGGTCCTTGTCGGTCTGGGTAAAACGATGATGCGTCAGGTGATAGTGCCGATAGGCGTGCAGGTCTGCCATGATCGGCCAGCCGCACAGCCATTCGCCGACCCGGTCGTTCAGCCAGCGGGATTTGAACAGGGCGCTGTGCGCGGCCTCGTGCATCAGGATCGCCAGACCCAGTTGCCGCGAGCCGATCAGGATCACCGCCAGCAGGAAGGTCACGGGATTGGGCCACAGCGCGAACAGGCCGATCGCCAGCACAATCGTGCCCCAGCAATGCGCCACCAGCCAAGCGCCCATCAGGTTCGAGCGTCGGGCAAGGGGGCGAATCTCGTCGCTGGTCAGATAGGCTTTGCCGGGTGTCATGGGGCCAGCGTGGGGTGTGCAGGCCCTTTGCGTCAAGCAGGACGCGACGTTGCCTTTGGGGCTCTGCCCCCGGCGCTGGCGCGCCGTCCCCGGAGTTTGTCTGGCAAGATGAAGGGTTTAGTGCCAGTCGAAGAAGTCGGGACCGGCCTTGGCCAGAAGCTCCTGGGCCAGATCGCGGCCCATCTCGGCACCTGTTGCTATAGGGCCGGTACGGGTGCCCTTGATCGCCTCGGACCCGTCGGGGCGCAGGACCTCGCCGCGCAGGGTCAGCGTGTCGCCATCCAGCAGGGCAAGGCCGGCGATGGGGGTTTCGCACGACCCGTCCAGCGTGGCGAGAAAGGCACGTTCGGCGGCGAGTCGCTGGCCTGTGGCGGTGTCGTGGATGGCCAACAGCAATTGCGCGGTGGCGGGATCGTTTTCGCGCCGCTCGATGCCGATGGCCCCCTGGGCGATGGCGGGCAGCATGTCGGCGGGGTCGATGGGGGTGGCGGGCACCTCTGTCATGTTCAGGCGGTTTAGCCCCGCAGTTGCCAGAAACGTCGCCACGGCCACGCCATCGTCCAGCTTGCGCAGGCGGGTTTGCACGTTGCCGCGAAATTCAACCACGTTCAGGTCGGGGCGGCGGTGCAGCAGTTGCGCGCGACGGCGCAGGGACGAGGTGCCGACGGTGGCCCCCTGCGGCAGGTCCGCAATGGCGCTGTAGGTGGGCGAGACAAAGGCGTCGCGCACATCCTCGCGCGGCAGGTAGGTGTCCAGCAGCAGGCCGGCAGGCTGCTCGGTGGGCATGTCCTTCATCGAATGCACCGCGATGTCGATCTTGCCTGCCGACAGGTCCTGTTCGATCTCGCGGGTGAACAGACCCTTGCCGCCGATCTCTTTCAGCGGGCGGTCCTGGATCATGTCCCCCGTCACCTTGATCACCACGATCTCGAACGCCGCCTGCGGCAGATCAAAGGCGGCGGCCAGCCGGTCGCGCGTTTCATAGGCCTGTGCCATCGCCAGCGGCGATCCACGGGTGCCGATTTTCAGGGGGCGGTCGGGGGATGGCAGGGTCACGTCGCGCGGCCTTTGGTTGGAAAAAGGTGTGTCACGGTGTCCTGCCATTGCAGGCCCGACTTGACAAGTGCCCCGCGCCAATAGACCTCACCCCTGACAACAAGGGGACAGCGGATGACCGGGAACAAAAAGATTTTGCGCGCACTTGCAGGCGAGACGCTGGACGTGCCGCCGATCTGGATGATGCGGCAGGCGGGGCGCTATCTGCCCGAGTACAAGGCGACGCGCGCACAGGCGGGGGATTTCCTGTCGCTGTGCTACAATCCCGAACTGGCCTGCGAGGTGACCTTGCAGCCGATCCGCCGCTATGGATTCGACGCCGCGATCCTGTTTGCCGACATCCTGCTGGTGCCGCAGGCGCTGGGTGCGGACCTGTGGTTTGTCACCGGCGAAGGCCCGCGGCTGAGCACGGTCACCACGCAGGCGGATTTCGACAAGCTGGGGCCGGTTTCGGACATCCACGAAACGCTGTCGCCGATCTACCAGACCGTGCGCCTGCTGACCGAAGCATTGCCGCGCGAGACCACGCTGATCGGCTTTGCCGGCGCGCCGTGGACCGTGGCCACCTATATGATCGCCGGAAAGGGCACCCCGGATCAGGGACCGGCCCACGCGCTGAAGGCCGGGAACGTGGCGCTGTTCGAGGCGCTGCTCGAGCGGATCACACTCGCGACCATCGAATACCTGTCGGCGCAGATCGACGCCGGTGCCGAAGTGGTCAAGATTTTCGACAGCTGGGCCGGATCGCTGAAGGGCGCCGATTTCGAGCGGTACAGCCTGGAGCCTGCCCGTCAGATCACCGCAGCCCTCAAGGCGCGCCACCCCGGCATTCCGATCATCGGTTTTCCGCGCGAGGCAGGCGAGAAATACGTGGGCTTTGCCAAGGCAACCGGCGTGGACTGTGTGGCGTTGGACAATTCCGTGGCCCCCGACTGGGCCGCCGCGAACGTGCAGGTCGATGGTTGCGTGCAGGGCAATCTGGCCTCGCATCATATGGTGACGGGTGGTCAGGCGCTGGTTGACGAGACGCGGGCGATTGTGAAGGCCTTTTCCAAGGGCCCGCATATCTTCAATCTGGGCCATGGAATCACGCCGGATGCCGACCCTGACAACGTACAATTGATGATTGATACAGTTCGTGAAGGATAAGCTGCGTTTCAGGGTTGACCTGACCGCGCGCCTGTCATACTTCGCACGCCGATGGCGCGGTAGCTCAGTTGGTTAGAGCGATCGACTCATAATCGATAGGTCGGGAGTTCAAGTCTCCCCCACGCCACCATTTACCACCAACATTTCGGGATTAGACGGATCGCCAAACGGCTTGCCCGTCTGCCCCTGTTACGGCGCAGATGCCGGTTCTTTTGCACGCAACCTTGGCATGGCCCAGCCCGCAATGCCGACCGCCAGCACGATGCGGAACAGATGGTGCACGGTGATCGCCACCGGGCTGATTCCCAGGCTCAGCGCCACCAGTCCCATTTCGGTCACGCCGCCGGGGGCAAGGCTGATCACCAGCGCAATGAACGGCAGGCTGGACCATGGTGCCAGCATCGCGGCAAAGGCCACCGCCACCGACAGCATCGCGGCCACGCTGATGCATCCGAATCCGAAGGCCCGCGCCAAACTGCGCAATGACGATCCGGCAAACAGCACGCCAAGGCCCGCACCAATCACCAATTGCGCCGCTGCCAGCAGCCAGCCGGGGCTTGCCACGTCCAGAACGCCGGTGCCGTGGACAATGGCGCTCAGCAGCATCGGCCCGATCATGTAGGACGCGGGCAGGCGCAAGGTGCGCCCCAGCCAGATGCCGATAACGCAGAGAACCGCCAGTTCTGCCATGTCGAGCAGACCTGCGGGCGTGCTGTCAAACGATTGGCCTGCCGCGCTGCCGACGACGACACCGGTGGCCAGATAATAGGCGGTGGGGATTGCCACAATCACCAGAACCACGCGCGCGAAATGCTGTGTGCTCAGCAGACGCGGGTCGGCACCTGCGGCTTCGCCCAGTGTCACGGCTTCGATCAATCCACCGGGCATGGCGGCAAAAAAGGCAGTGACGCGGTCCAGACCCGCAAGCCTGCGGTAGATCAGGAAACTTAGCGCATGGGTGGCGCAGACAAAGGGAACCACCGCCAGAACCGACATCCACAATTGGGGCAATTGCTCCAGCAGCGCAGGCGAGAAGGTCGCGCCGATCATCACGCCGATCAGCGAAATGCAGGCCTTGCGCAGGGTTTGCAGCACCGGACGCGCACTGTTGTCCGGCACGCCCGCACTGCGCCAGACCGCCCACGCGCCGACCACGATCATGGATCCCAGAAGATAGGGCAGCGGCGACCCCAGCCAGACCGCCAGCGCCGCGCCGATCGCCCCGATTATCAGGGTCAGCCCGGTTTTGGGCAACTCGGTGCGCAAGTCGGCAAAGTCGAGCGTCATGAATCTGGGTCACTGCAATTGAACGGATCGTTGTCATTAGGACCCAGAAGACGTCCGACTTCCAGACCGATCCATATGCAAAGGCTGCGAAACATCGTTGAGGGGTGGTTTTCAGGCTGTGTGCCGTGATGGCCCAAGCGCAGGATCGGGCTGTGAATCGGCTCTGGCGGGGGCGGACAAAGGGGATTCCACCGGGAAAATGCGCCTTGGCCGGGAATATATAGCATTATAATGCCTAGTGTTCTGGGCGGATTTTTTCGGATATACTATGAAAATATGGAGCTTTGCGCGGATCTTGCGTTTCGCTGTTGATATTGTGATCGGCGCATCGCCCGTATTTGTTCTATCTTGCACAATACTGGATCGGCAGCTTTGGTGTGGGAGAGGGCAACGGTTACAAAATCGGGTGACAGCCCAACAACCTTGCCCTACCAATTTGCTGCAACGACACACGAAAGGCACGCCGCAAGAGCGTGTCACAAGGGAGGAAGACCATGACCATCACGCGTAAATCATTCCTGTCACTCGCAGGCGCTGCGGCGCTCGCGCTGGGACTGGGCGCGGCACCAGCATCGGCCCAAGAGGTCACGCTCAGCCTGCACCAGTTCCTGCCCGCGCAGGCCAACGTGCCACGTCTGGTGCTGGACGTCTGGGCCGACAATGTTGAAAAAGACAGCGGCGGGCGCATCAAGGTGGATCGCTATCCGTCGATGCAACTGGGTGGCAAGCCGCCAGAGCTGATGGATCAGGCGATTGACGGCGTTGCCGATATTGTCTGGACCGTGGTGGGTTATACGCCGGGCCGTTACCCGTCGACCGAAGTGTTCGAACTGCCCTTCATCATGACCAATGCCCGCGCGGCCAGCCGTGCCTATTGGGAAATGTTCGAAGAACACATGAAGGACACCGAGTTCAAAGATGTACATATTCTGGGCACATGGGTACATGGTCCGGGCATGATCCACGCCAACCGCGAAGTCAAAGTGCCTGCCGATATGGAAGGTCTGAAAATTCGGGGCGGATCGCGTCTGATCAACGATTACCTGTCCGCTTTGGGCGCAACCCCTGTTGGTATGCCCGTGCCTGCGGTCTCCGAAGGTCTGTCCAAAGGCGTGATCGACGGCACCACCATCCCGTGGGAAGTGACTGCTGCGCTGAAGGTGCCGGAACTGGTACACAACCACACAGAGTTTGAAGGCAAGGCGCTCTATGTGCTGACCTTTGTTCTGGCGATGAACAAAGACCGCTATGACTCGCTGCCCGATGACCTGAAAAAGGTGATCGACGACAACTCGGGCCTTGAATTCTCGGTCTTTGCAGGCGGCACACAAGCCGATGCAGACGGTCCCGCCCGCGCGGCAGCGGTTGCCATGGGCAACAACATCGTCACCGTGTCCGAAGAAGACGCCAAAGCGTGGCGTGAAGCGGCGCAGCCTGTCTATGACGCATGGATTGCGGACATGGACAGCAAAGGGATCGACGGTCAGGCGCTGATCGACGAAGCCACCATGCTGATGGATAAGTACAGCCAGTAATCTGGCCGGTACGCTGCGACGCCTGGAGGCAGACGTCGCAGCTTTTCCTCACATCTTATTACCCAAAACCGGAGTCGCCATGACACGTCTGGTCACCTGGCTTGCCCGCGCCACCGCTATTCTGGGCGGTCTGGTTCTTATTGCGCTTATCGTTCTGATGACCCTGTCGATCATCGGGCGCTTTCTGAACAATATCTTCCACACCGAATTTGCCCAATCCGCCTTTGGTGGCCTGTCGAACTGGGCGATCAATGCGGGGGTGGGCGAAATCAACGGCTCTTACGAGCTGCTTGAAGCCGGCGTCGCCTTTGCCATCTTCGCGTTCTTTCCGGTGTGCCAACTGTATTCGGGTCATGCGACTGTGGATGTGTTCACCTCGGGCTTGCGCCCGCGCGCGCTGGCGGTGCTGCGCGCCTTTTGGGAGGTGGTTCTGGCGGCAACGATCGTGTTCCTGACGGCGCGGCTGGCAGATGGCATGATGCGCTATGTGAACAACGGCGAGACGACGCTGTTTCTCCAATTCCCAGTCTGGTGGACCTATGCCGCCAGCGTTGCTGCGGCCACGGTTGCCTCTGTCACAGCTGTCTACTGCGCTGGCGCCCGTGTCGCCGAAGTGGTTTTGGGCCGCGCGATCCTGCCCAACGACCCGATGGGGGAATAACCGACAATGCAATGGTTGCTTGATCTTTTGCCGCTGGCCGACCTCAGCCGCCTTGAGCTGGGATTCTGGTCTTTCCCGATCCTGCTGGGCCTGATCTTTTTGCGTGCGCCCATTGGCCTGGCCATGCTGCTGTGTGGCATGGGCGGCTGGTATTTTGCCATGAACGGCAACCCCACGCCGCTGCTGGCCAAGCTGAAATCAGAAACCTACACCACCTTTTCCAGCTATTCGCTGACCATCATCCCGATGTTCCTGCTGATGGGCCAGTTCGCCACGCTGTCAGGCATGTCCACGTCGCTGTTCAAAGCCGCCGAAAGCTTTCTGGGCCACCGGCGCGGCGGTGTGGCAATGGCCGCTGTCGGTGCCTGCGCGGGTTTTGGGGCCATCTGCGGGTCATCGCTGGCCACGGCTGCCACCATGAGCCGCGTGGCCCTGCCAGAGCTGCGCCGCTACGGTTATTCGGGCGGGTTTTCCACGGCAACGCTGGCCGCTGGCGGCACGCTGGGCATCCTGATCCCGCCCTCGGTCATTCTGGTGATCTATGCGATCATCACCGAACAGAACATTGCCAAGCTGTTTCTGGCCGCCTTTATCCCCGGCATCCTGGCCGCGATTGGCTATGTCATCACAATCTCGATCTATGTGCGCCTGTATCCCGATTCTGCTGGCACCCGCGAACCGCAGCCGATGTCGGAACGCTGGGCGGCGCTGGCCGAAACCTGGCCTGTGCTGTTGATCTTTGGCGTTGTGGTCGGCGGCATCTATGCCGGTTGGTTCACCCCGACCGAAGGCTCTGCCGTGGGTGCAGCGGGCACCGGGCTGGTGGCGCTGGTGTCGGGCAATCTGAACTGGGCCGTGTTTCGCGATTCGCTGATCGGCACCGCCAAAACCACCGCGATGATCTTTTTCATCGTGCTGGGCGCGGGCTTTTACAACGGTTTCCTTGCCCTGTCGGGCGTGCCGCAGTTCATGGCCGATTATGTGCTGGGTCAGGGCCTCAGCCCGTGGGTCGTGCTGATTATCATCCTGGTGTTCTACATGGTCTTTGGCTGCGTGATGGACAGCCTGTCGATGATCCTGCTGACGGTGCCGATTTTCTTCCCTGTGATTTCGGCGATGGATTTCGGCATGACGCCGGAACATGTGGCAATCTGGTTCGGTATCCTTGTGCTGATCGTTGTCGAGGTGGGGCTGATCACGCCGCCGGTGGGCATGAATCTGTTCATCATCAACGCGATGGACCGCAGCACCCCGATCACCGAGACCTACAAGGCGGTGATGTTCTTTGTCGGCAGTGACATCGTCAGGGTGGCGATCCTTGTCGCCTTTCCGGCCATCACCTTGTTCCTGATCCCGTGAAAGCCGATGCCATGACCCACACGCCCGTTCTTGCCCCCCATGCCGTGACGCGCGCACATCGTGCTGACGGAACCATCCTGCTGACCGCCGACACCCCGCTGGGCGAGGTCGTGCGCAATGATTGTGTCTGGCTGGAACACTGGGCGCAAACCACGCCCGATGCGGTGTTTCTGGCGGAACGTTCCGGGGCCGACTGGCGGCGCGAAACCTATGCAAGCGCACGGCAAAAGGCGCGTGCGATTGCAGGCTGGTTGCTGGGGCAGGGCATGGGGCCTGATACGCCTGTGCTGATCCTGTCGGGCAACGGCATCGACCATGCGCTGCTGACGCTGGGCGCGCATTACGTCGGCGTGCCGACGGTGCCGGTGGCCGAACAATACACGCTGATCCCCGCCGCCCGCGCGCGTCTGGATTATGTGGTGAACCTGATCAAACCCGCGCGGGTCTTTGCAGGTGACGGCGCCGCCTATGCCGCTGGTCTGACGCGGGCGAACTGCCCTGCAATCGCGTCCGATCCCGCCGACACAGGGGCCACGCCCTTTGCCGATCTGCTGGCGCATACCGATGCGGGCGTTGACGCGGCCTGGGCCACGGTCGGCCCGGATACGGTGGCCAAGATCCTGCTGACCTCGGGTTCGACCTCGGACCCCAAGGGGGTTTTGACCACCCAGCGCATGATGACCACCAACCAGACCCAGCTGGCACAGGGCCTGCCGTTCCTGCGCCAGCGTCCGCCGGTGATTGTCGACTGGCTGCCGTGGAACCACGTCTTTGGCGGGTCGCACAATTTCAACATGGTGCTGTCGGGCGGCGGCAGCCTGTATATCGACGATGGCAAACCGCTGCCCGCCCTGTTCGGGCGCACGCTGGAAAACCTTGCGATGGTGCCCGGCACCGTCAGCTTCAACGTGCCCGTGGGCTTTGCCCAGCTGGTGACGGCGCTGCGCAGTGACGACGCCCTGCGCGAGACCTATTTCCGCGATCTCGACATGATCTTTTATGCCGGTGCCTCCCTGCCGCAGGAAACCTGGGAAGCGCTGGAAGAACTGGCCGCGCTGGCGGGTCAACGGGTGCCGCTGATCACCTCGTCATGGGGTCTGACCGAAACCGCGCCGGGGGCGCTGTTGCAGCAGGTGCCCACCAAAGGGGCGGGTATTGTCGGCGTGCCGATGCCCGGTCTGACCGTCAAGCTGGTGCCAGACGCAGACATGCGCTGCGACGTGCGGGTCAAGGGCCCGTCGATCATGCAAAGCTATCTGAACAATCCGGCCAAGACCGCCGAGGCGTTCGACGAAGAAGGGTTCTTTATCACCGGCGACGCCATGCGTTTTGTCGATGAAAACGACCCGAACCTTGGCCTGCGCTTTGACGGGCGCATTTCCGAAGACTTCAAGCTGATGACCGGCACCTGGGTGCAGGCCGCGAACCTGCGGCTGGAAATGTTGGGTCTGCTGGCCCCCTATGCCGCCGACATTGTCGTGACAGGGCAGGGACGCGACCAGATCGGGCTGTTGATTGTGCCCAACCGCGCGGCGATCGAAAAGGCGGGGTTTGCGCTGGAAGCCGACAGCGGTGCTTTTGTCAGCGCTGCGCTGGCCGACACATTGCGCGCGCGTTTGCGTGACAAAGCGGCTGCGTCGACCGGATCTGCCACCCGTGTTACCCGCGCGCTGATTCTGTCCGATCCGCCCGACATGGGCGAGGGCGAGGTTACCGCCAAGGGCAATATCAACTTTGCCAAGCTTCTGGCGCGCAGGGCACCGATGGTGGACCGCCTGTATGACGACGCAGACCCGGCTGTCATCGCGATTTAGCCCGGAATCCTGCACTAAGTTGCGCAAAATTGCGACCCCTGTTGCGATATCCTGAAATTGGCGCACGATAGCGCACAATAGGATGTCTTTGGGAGGAGCGCCGATGTCGAGCTTAGCCAGCGCGAATGCAGCCAGCTATTTTGTAGACCGTCATGTTGCCGAAGGACGCGGCGACAAGGTTGCCTTTCGCGAATACGGCAGCGGGCGCAGTCTGACCTACGGGGCTTTGGCCGATGCTTCGGGGCGCGTGGCCGCTGCCTTTGCGCAGCATGGTATCGCTGCGGAACAACGTGTTGCCATGCTGGTGCTGGACACCATCGAATTTCCGCAAATCTTCTGGGGTGCGCTCAAGGCAGGGGTCATTCCGGTGCCGCTGAACACGCTGCTGGCCACGTCGGTTTATGATGTGATCCTGCGTGACAGCCGTGCCACCACTCTGTTTGTGTCGCAGGAACTGTATGACACCGTGGCTCCGGCGCTGGTCGGTAATCCGTTCTTGAAACAGGTTATCCTGATCGGCAATGAAACCCGCGATGGCACGATCCCTTACCAAAGCTTTGTGGACAGCGCCGACGCACCCGCAGCGGTCTTTGGTGCCTGTTCCGATGAGGTTGCATTCTGGCTGTACTCGTCGGGTTCGACGGGCCAGCCCAAGGGGGTGCATCACGTTCATTCCAGCCTGAAAGCCACCGCCGACACCTATGGTGCGCAAGTGCTGGGCGTGCAGCAGGATGATGTCGTGTATTCGGCGGCCAAATTCTTTTTCGCTTACGGCTTGGGCAACGCAATGACCTTTCCGATGGCCGTCGGCGCAACGACGGTGCTGTTTGCAGGCCGCCCCACGCCCGACAGCGTCATCGACATTCTGAACACCGAGCAGCCCACCATATTTTGCGGCGTGCCGACGCTTTATGCCGCTTTGGCTGCCTATATGGACAAGAACGGCGCCGCCGCAGCGCCACTGCGGCGCTGCATTTCCGCAGGCGAGGCGCTGCCCGAGGATGTGGGCAAGCGTTGGGAAAAGCACATGGGTGTCGAGATTCTCGACGGTGTCGGGTCGACCGAGATGCTGCATATCTTCCTCAGCAACCGCCCCGGTGATGTGGTCTATGGCACTTCGGGCGTGGCGGTGCCCGGCTATTCGGTGCGGCTGGTGGACGCGGCGGGCGAAGACGTGGCCGCGGGCGAGGTTGGCGAATTGCTGGTGCAGGGCGACAGCGCAGCGGGCGGCTATTGGAACCAGCGGGACAAATCACGCGCGACCTTCGAGGGGCTGTGGACCCGTACCGGTGACAAATACGAATGCCGTCCTGACGGGCGGTTTGTTTACTGCGGACGCACCGACGACATGTTCAAGGTCTCGGGCATCTGGGTCAGCCCCTTCGAGGTGGAAAGCGCCATTGTCAGCCACGCCGATGTGCTTGAGGCCGCCGTGGTGGCCATGCGGGATGACGACGGGCTGGAAAAACCCAAAGCCTTTGTGGTGCTGAACGCGGGCGTGTCCCCCGATGGCATCGAGGCCGTGCTGAAAGAGCATGTGAAAACGAAAATCGGCAAATGGAAATATCCGCGCTGGATCACCTGTGTCGATGAACTGCCCAAGACGGCAACCGGCAAGATCCAGCGCTTTAAACTACGCGAGGACGCATGATGGACTGGACCAACGGATTTATCGACATTGACGGGGCATCGCTGGAATACGCCTGCTTTGGCGCGGCACCGGGTGACGCACCCACGCTGGTGATGCTGCACGAGGGTCTGGGCAGTGTGGCGCAGTGGCATGATCTGCCCGAGGTTCTGGCGCGCGAGACAGGCTTTGGCGTGCTGGCCTATTCGCGGGCGGGCTATGGCCAGTCCACTGCCGCCGCCCTGCCGCGCCCGCTGGATTACCAAACCCGCGAGGCGGTGGATGTTCTGGGGCCGTTGCTGGATGCGGCCGGTGTTCAGGACTGTGTGCTGCTGGGCCATTCCGACGGAGCGACCATTGCCGCGATTTACGCCGGCAGCGTCAGCGACATGCGGGTGCGCGGCCTTGTGTTGATCGCGCCGCATTTCTTCACCGAACCGCAAGGGCTTGCCGCGATTGCAGCGACCAAGGCGGCCTATGAAACGGGTGGTTTGAAAGAGAAACTGGCCAAATATCACGCCCGTCCCGACAACGCCTATTACGGCTGGCACGACATCTGGACCAATCCCGATTACGCCAAATGGAACGTGGCTGACAGCATCGACCACTGGCGCATTCCTGTGCTGGCGGTGCAGGGCACGGCCGATCCTTATGGCACGATGGCCCAGATCGACGAGATTGACGGGCGGATCTATTCGCCGCTTGAAACGCTGATTGTCGAGGGCGCAGGCCATGCGCCGCACCGCGAAGCCACCGAACAGACGGTTGCAGGCATCACCGAATTCTGCGCGCGGCTCAAGCGCATGGAAGAGGCCGAGGTGGAGCTTGCCTGAGCTTGCTGGCGGCACCCCTGCGCCGGACCATGCCTATGTGCCCGGCCAGACGGCCCGCCACCCCGAGGGGTGGTTCGACCCGCTGAAAGCGGTTGATCCCGACCCTTTTGACAGCCCCGCCATGCGCGCGGGGCTGGATTACCTGCACGCGGGATATTTTTGGGAGTGCCATGAAGTGCTGGAAGCCGTCTGGCTGGCATTGCCCGATCCCAGCGCCGAGCGGCACATGGTGCAAGCGGTGATCCAGCTGGCCAATGCGCGTCTGAAGCTGGTGATGGGCCGCCCCAAGGCAACATTGCGTTTGTGCACCATGGTGCAAGAACATCTGGTCGCAGGCCGCGCCAGCCGCCCGATTCCCGGTGTCACGCCGTCCGAATTGCTGGAATGGGCCAGGAATACCGCCGGTTTGGCAGATGTGGCCGTGAATGATGAACTATAGTGCCGTAAATTCACGAAAACATGCCTATCAGTTGGCCGACGCACCCTGACTTTGTAACTATACTACACAACAAGCCCGTGCAGACCTTTCTGCACCCCGCCAAAAGGACACCGATACCGTGACCAAGATTATTGATTTCCGTACCGACCCCAGCAAATACCGCCACTGGCGTGTCGAATATGATGGCCCCGTTGCCAATCTGTTCATGGACGTGGACGAAGACGCGGGCCTGTTCGACGGCTACCAGCTCAAGCTGAACAGCTATGATCTGGGTGTCGACATCGAGCTGGCCGACGTCGTCCAGCGGATGCGGTTCGAACACCCCGAGGTCAAGGTCGTCGTGATGCAGTCGGGCAAGGACAAGGTTTTCTGTGCGGGGGCCAATATCCGGATGCTGGGCGGTGCGAAACACAGCCACAAGGTGAACTTCTGCAAATTCACCAACGAGACCCGCAACACATTCGAGGCCGCCGAGGCCGACAGTGGCCAGAAATACATCGCCGCCGTCAAAGGCGCATGTGCAGGTGGCGGCTACGAGCTGGCGCTGGCGTGCAACCACATCATGCTGACCGATGACAGCACGTCATCTGTGTCCCTGCCCGAAGTGCCCTTGCTGGCGGTTCTGCCCGGCACCGGCGGGCTGACCCGCGTCACCGACAAACGCAAGGTGCGCCGCGACCGCGCCGATATCTTCTGCTCCACCGAAGAGGGCGTGCGCGGCAAACGGGCACAGGAATGGCGGCTGGTAGACGAGGTGATCGCCAATTCGAAATTCGACGAGACCGTGCAGGAACGCGCCCGCGAATTCGCAAGCAGTTCGGCCAAGGCGGACGTGACACAGGGCATCACCCTGAACCCGATCGAACGCAGTATCGCGGAAGACGGCAGCGTGTCATACGAACTGGTCGAAGTGGCGCTGGACCGTGCCGCCCGCCGCGCCACGATCACGATCAAAGGCCCCGAAGAGGACGCGCCCGCCGATATGGACGCCTTCACCGCGCAGGGGGATGCGGCCTATATGCTGCGTCTGGCGCGGCAGTTGGACGATGCCATCCTGCACCTGCGCCTGAACGAGATGGAGGCGGGCCTGCTGGTGTTCCGCACGCAAGGCGACCCTGAAGGTTTTGCCGCCCACGAGGCGCTGTTGATGGACAACGCCGATCACTGGCTGGCCAACGAGGTGCTGAAATACTGGAAACGCATCCTGAAACGCATCGACGTGACCTCGCGCAGCATGGCGGCGCTGGTGGAGCACGGGTCGTGCTTTACCGGTATCCTTGCCGAAATCCTGTTTTCGGTCGACCGCACCTATATGATGGAAGACGAATTTGACGGCGACAACCGCCCCTTGGCGACGATTACCCTGACGGCTGCGAACTTTGGCCCCATGCCGATGTCCAATGATCTGACCCGTCTTCAAACCCGTTTCCTGGGCGAACCCGAAGCGGTGGATAAAGCCAAGGCCGCGATGGGCGAGCAATTGGAAGCCGAAGAGGCCGAAGAGCTGGGCCTTGTGACCATGATCCTGGACGATATCGACTGGGACGACGAAATCCGCATCTTCATGGAAGAGCGCGCCAGCTTCTCGCCCGACGCGATGACGGGGATGGAGGCGAACCTGCGTTTTGCCGGCCCCGAGACGATGGAAACCCGCATTTTCGGTCGCCTGACCGCATGGCAGAACTGGATTTTCATTCGTCCCAATGCCGTTGGCGCAGACGGGGCGCTGCAACGCTACGGCACTGGCAAGCGCGGCGATTACAACATGGAACGTGTGTAACTGAATCTGCGCGCGCCGACCCGAACACCGGGCTGTGCGCGCGCGTCACCTCATGGGAGAACGAACATGATGGACCTGATCAACGTAAGCTACGACACCCAGATTCCCAATAACGTGGGGCTGAGCCAGGACAAGAAGGTGCTGAAAGCACTGGAAAAATGGCACCCCGGTTACATCAACTGGTGGAACGACCTGATCCCTCAGAACTTTCAGGAATCGATGGTCTACCTGCGCACCGCCGTCAGCGTGGACCCCAAGGGCTGGGCCAAGTTCGACTATGTGAAAATGCCGGAATACCGCTGGGGCGTTCTGCTGGCCCCCGAGGTCGAGGGCCGCACCATTCCGATGGGCGAACATTACGGCGAACCCGCATGGCAGGAAGTGCCGGGCGAGTATCGCAACATGCTGAAACGGCTGATCGTCATTCAGGGCGACACCGAGCCGGGATCGGTCGAACAGCAACGTTTCCTGGGCCTGACCGCACCGTCGCTTTATGACATGCGCAACCTGTTTCAGGTGAACGTGGAAGAGGGCCGCCACCTGTGGGCCATGGTCTATCTGCTGCAAAAATACTTTGGCCGTGATGGCCGCGAAGAGGCCGACGATCTGCTGGTCCGCTCGTCCGGTTCGGACGAAGCGCCACGGATGCTGGGGGCCTTCAACGAGGAAACGCCGGACTGGCTGTCGTTCTTCATGTTCACCTATTTCACCGACCGCGACGGCAAGATGCAGCTGGAAAGCCTTGCGCAGTCGGGTTTCGACCCGCTGTCGCGCACCTGCCGGTTCATGCTGACCGAAGAGGCGCACCATATGTTTGTCGGTGAAACCGGCGTGGGCCGCACCATTCAGGCAACGCTGGAGGCGATGGCCAAACATGGCATCACCGACCCCTATGACATCAACAAGATCCGCGATCTGGGCGTTATCGACCTGCCGACGATCCAGAAAAAGCTGAACCTGCATTACACGCTGTCGCTGGACCTGTTCGGACAGGAGGTGTCGACCAACGCCGCCAACGCGTTCAACTCTGGCATCAAGGGGCGGTACATGGAGCAGCGGATCGACGACGATCACAAGCTGCAAAACGACACCTATGCGGTCACCTCGATCAAGGACGGCAAGATCGTGACCGAAGACGTGCCCGCCCTGACCGCCATCAACATGCGCCTGCGCGACGATTATGTGCGCGATGCGGCCGGTGGCGTGGGCCGCTGGAACAAACAGATCGCCAAGGCGGGCATCGATTTCGAACTGAAACTGCCCCACGAAGGGTTCCACCGTCAGATCGGTGTGTTCTCGGCTGTCGCTGTCGACCCCGATGGCAACATCATCTCGTCCGACGAATGGGCCAAGCGCCAGAACGAATGGCTGCCAACCAAGGCCGATGGCGATTATATCCAGTCGCTGATGAAGCCTTGCTATGAACCCGGCCAATATGCATCGTGGATTGCGCCGCCCAAGGTTGGCATCGACAACAAGCCCGGCGATTTCGAATACGTCAAACTGCACATGGCCTGATGGCCCTGGCCGGGGGCAGGGTGTATCCTGCCCCGGCGCACGTTTTCCCTTTCGCGCTCAGGAGACGACCCATGCAAACCAAACGCACCGTGGCCTTTGCGCCGCAAACCCATGCTCTGGCCGCTGATGTGGCCGTGCTGCAAGGCCCCTGTGTCGGCTGCAAAGGCTGCGAAGGGCTGTGTCAGGCCCTGATCGACGCGATGTTGATCCCTGACCTGATCCTGAACGGGCGTTCCCTATGAACCAGCCGCTGAAACAGCACCTGATCGACCCCGAAATTTGCATCCGCTGCTATACCTGCGAGATGACCTGTCCGGTGGGCGCGATTGTCCATGATGACAACAACGTCGTGGTGGATGCGGACAAATGCAATTTCTGCATGGACTGTATTCCGGTTTGCCCCACAGGGTCGATTGACGAATGGCGCGTGGTCGAAACGCCCTATTCGCTGGAACAGCAGTTTGAATTCGACGAATTGCCGGAACAAGAGGACATCGAGGTCGCGCCACCTTCGCAAGAGGGCGACAGTCTGGATGACGCCGTGGCCGCCCTGCTGGCCGAGGCGCATCAGGGCGCAGGCGGCAAGGCCCGCGCCCCCGTCAGCGCGGCCAAGGCTGCGGTCAATATGTACAACCTTGGCAAGCCGGCCAAGATGACGGTGCAGGGCAACTATCGTCTGACGGATGATCCCGATCACGATGTGCGCCATATCATTCTGGATCCCGGCGCGCTGCCGTTTCCGGTGCTGGAAGGGCAATCTGTGGGCATCATCCCCCCCGGCACCGATGCAGACGGGAAGGCGCATCTGCCGCGGCTCTATTCCGTGTCCAGCCCCCGCGACGGCGAACGCGCAGGCTATCACAACATTTCGCTTACGGTGAAACGCGAGGCCAAGGGGTTGGCGTCGAATTATCTGTGCGACATTGCACAAGGCGACACGGTGAATGTTACCGGCCCGTTCGGCGCAACCTTTTTGATGCCCAATGACAGCAAGGCCCGCCTGCTGATGGTCTGCACCGGCACCGGATCGGCGCCCATGCGTGCCTTTACCATGCAGCGGCAACGCACCTCGGCCACCGCGCAGATGACCATGTTCTTTGGCGCGCGCACGCCGGATTCGCTGCCCTATTTCGGGCCGCTCAAGAAAGTGCCCGAAGCGCAGATGAAACAGCATCTGGTGTTCTCGCGCACGGGCGACAAGGAATATGTCCAGGATCGCATGGTTGCCGAGGAAGAGGCGGTTGCCGATTTGCTGGCGGACGAAAATACCTATATCTACATATGTGGCCTCAAGGGGATGGAGGAAGGCGTGGAACGCGCGCTGACCTCGATTGCCGAAAGTATCGGCCAACAATGGACCGCTTTGCGCGATGTGATGCGTGAAGAGGGCCGCTATCATGTGGAAACTTACTGACGTGCCAGACCAGACACCGCCTTTTGTTCATGAAATCCGCGTGACATGGGGCGATTGCGACCCTGCGCGCATTGCCTACACGGGCCGCCTGCCGGTCTTTGCGCTGGAGGCGATCAATGCCTGGTGGGAGGCGCATCTGGACGGTGACGGCTGGTTCCAGCTGGAACTGGACCGCAACATCGGCACGCCCTTTGTGAACCTGTCGATGGATTTCCGCAGCCCTGTCACCCCGCGCCATCGGCTGATGTGTGCGGTCTGGCCGCAGCGGTTGGGCGAAAAATCCATCACCTTTCGGGTCGATGCCCACCAGAACGGGGTGCTGTGTTTCGAAGGGTCGTTTACCTGTGTGTTCACCGTGGCCGATGCCTTCCGCTCGCAAGCGGCTCCGCCCGAAATCCGGGCGGTGGTCGAACCGCTTATCCGGCCCTGAGGTGACATGACGGACCAGTCCAACACCCCCAACGACAACCCGCTGATCCAGCGGCTGGCCCAACGGGTGCGCGACGCGCGCAAGGCGCAGAAATTGCCGCGCCGCGCCTTGTCGGACCGGTCGGGCGTGTCGCCGCGCTATCTGGCGCAGCTGGAATCGGGGCAGGGCAACATTTCGATCCTGCTGTTGGCGCGGGTGGCCGATGCGTTGGGCGTGCCGGTATCGGCGCTGTTGGCGGATGACGCGCCGCTCAGCGATGACACGTTGCGCGTGGCGAAACTGTTCCAGTCGGCAGGGGCGGATATTCAGGGGCGGGTGCGGGCCATGCTGGCCCCGCAAGCGCCCGGTGGCGCAAAAGCGCAACGTATCTGTCTGGTCGGCCTGCGCGGCGCGGGCAAATCGACGCTGGGCCAGGCCGCGGCGGCGGCGCTGGGCATCCGGTTTCTGGAATTGAACACCTTGATCGAGGATCAGGCCGGCATGCCGGTGGCCGAGGTCATGGGGCTGTATGGTCAGGACGGTTATCGGGATCTGGAACAAGAGGTTCTGGGCTCTGTGATTGACAGTGAAAACCGCCTGATCCTTGCCGTGGGCGGCGGCATCGTGGCCGAACAACAGACCTATCGCACCCTGCTGGAACGGTTTCACACGGTCTGGGTGCGCACCAGCCCGGCCGAACACATGGCGCGGGTGCGCGCGCAGGGCGATCTGCGTCCGATGAAGGACAATCCGGCGGCGATGGACCAGCTCAAGGCGCTGTTGACCGCCCGCACACCACTGTACGAACGCGCGCAGGCGCAGGTGGATACCGCCAACCGGCCTGTGCAATCCTCGGTGAACGACCTGTTGGCGGTGATTGCCAAGCACCGCTTTGTCGAAAGCATTTCCGTTTGACCGAAGCCGAGGTGACGGCGACCCTGCAAGATGCCTTTTGGCTGGCGGCAGACAGATTGTTGATGTTTCACACCAACCCCTGGGAACTGGACGAGGCGCTGGAGGCGGCCGGCTATGCGATGGGCCCTTGCGCTGCGATGGACCTGCTGGGGCTGGATGTTGTTCTGGCGCGGCGTGCGGTGGCGGCCTCTCCGATCCTGCCGCGCATGGTCGCCGAGGGGCGCATGGGCAAGAAGGGCGGCGTCGGGCATTACCGCTATCCCGGCGGGGGCGGCGCAGTGATCGACCCGCTGATCGAAGATCTTATCCTCGAAGAAGCATGGTTCGCCAAGGTCACGCGCCATGACCTGCCGGATGCAGCGCTTGTGACACAAATGCAGGCGGCGCAGGCGCAGGCGCTACAGCACTTGCAGCAGCAGGGTGTGGATCAGAGGCGGCTGGCCAAAGCCTGCCAGACAGCGCTGCACCTTCGCTGAAAATCTTTGATCGAGACAAAAGGGGGCCGCGCGATGGCAGCCCCCTGATGCGTTAACCTGTTGGATCAGGTCCAGGCCATTTCGGCAGGCCGGTATTCAAACGTGATGTGGTGGCCTGCGCCAACCAGACCCTCGCGGGTAAAGTTGTACAAGGACCGCCAGTACGGCTGAATGGTCACGCCGTCATCTTGCAGGATTTTCTCACCGATTTCCATCAGTTCGCGGCGTGCATCCAGATCGGCGGTGGCCAGTGCTTTGGTCAGGTTTTCATCGAATTCGGGGTTGGAATAGCCGAATTCGTTCCATGCCTCACCGGTGCGATAGGCAAGCGCCCAGATCTGCACGCCCAGCGGGCGGTGGTTCCAGTTGGTCGACGAGAACGGATATTTCGTCCAGTCGTTCCAGAAGGTCGAGCCGGGCAGGATGGTGCGTTTGACCTTGATCCCCGCGTCGCGCAATTGGGCGGCGACTGCATCGGTGGTATCCTTGCGCCACGCATCGTCGATGGAAATCAGCTCGTGTTCGAAATCGGCCATCCCGGCCTCTTCCATCAGCGCCTTGGCGGCGGCAGGGTCGACGACGCGCGGGGGCAGTTTGAAATATTCGGGGTGCATCGGCCCGACGTGGTGGTTTTCAGCCGGAATGCCACGCCCGGCATAGCCCAGTTCCAGCAGCACTTCGTTGTCGACGGCCATGGTGATCGCCTGACGCACACGCTTGTCGGCGTAGGGTTTCATACCGTCAACTTCGGCGAGCTGGTTCGGGCGGATCACGATGGTCGCAGCGGTTACGATCTCGTTCTGCACCCAGCCGTCAAGCGTCGCCATGATGTCGATGAATTCGCTTTCAACGGAATACATCGCATCGACTTCTTCGGCCTCGGCTGCGGCGACCCATGCCGACGGATCGGTGCCGTAGTCGATATAGGTCAGCTTGTCGATATAGGCGCCGTTGCCTTCGTTCCACCATGTGTGGTTGGTGTTTTTCTCAAGCACGCCACGCACGCCAACCTCAAGTTCGGTGGGCAGATAGGGGCCGGTGCCGACGGGGTTTTCAACCATTGTGTCTGCGTTGAACCCCTGGGGTACGATGGCGGCGGGATAGTCGGCCATGCCGGGAATAATCGAGATATCGGACGCGGGCAGGTTCAGCTTGACGGTGTGGTCGTCCACAATTTCGATGGACCCGTCCAGCGCCTTGTTGGTCTCGGGGTCGATGATGGTGGCAAAGCGGCCTGCCATCGAGTTGCCTTCGACATCTTTTTCACACCACCGTTCGATGTTGTTGGCCACGTCAGCGGCGGTGAACGGGGTGCCGTCGTTCCATGTCACACCCTTGCGGACATGCAGGGTATATTCGGTGGCGTCGTCATTGACCTCCCAGCTTTCCAGAAGCTGCGGTTTGAACGTGCCGTCGTTTTCATAGGTCACGAGGTACTCAAGCCAGCCGCGCGAAAAGTTGGCGATTTGCGACCAGTCGAATGTGCGGGGGTCTTTCATCGCGCGCACTTCCATCTGAAAGCGCACTTCGCCGCCCATTTTGTGGCCTTCTGCATGTGCAGGTGCGGCGATGCCCAGCATGCCATATGCGGTTGCGGCAGTGGCACCAAAGGCGCTGGCCAAGGCGAGGAATTCGCGCCGGTCCACGGCGTTGGGTCCGATCTTTTTGGCTTGATCCACGATTGTTGAAGGTAGGGGTTTCCCCGTGCGTGTCAAAAAAGTCATGTTCTTCCTCTCTGTCGACACCACAAGGTACTTACGGTGTCATGGGTGCGTGCCGCGCAGAGTGCGTACACTTGGTAAAGCAGTTAACCTGCATTTGTTATCGCTCCGTTAAGAGTGTTTATGATTTCAAACGATCTAAGTGATCGCGTCAACCCAACCCGCAGAAGCGCTGAACCAGGAATACCCCGGTTTTTGGGTCGTTCTTGGTGCCCGAGCGTCATGAATTGTTGGAAAACGGCCTTTTCAGGCGCGTTCGGGCGCACACAAATTCGTGTACAGATTGCGTTTGGCATGTCCGCGGCACCATTCTGCCACCGCGTTGCGCCTGTGCTCAGGCCGCAGAAACGGTGCGGCGCGCCTCTTGCAGCAGGGAATTGATGCGCGCGGCGTCGCCCACTTCGTTGATCAGCATCAGCACCAGGCGCGCGTTCAGCGCGTGGCTTTCGGCCTCGGACAGGCCCTCGTGCGTTTGCATCAGGGCGGTGTAAATGCTGTCGCCCTCGGGGCCAAGGTTGTCTTGAAGGATCATTGTGTCAGTCCTTTGGCGCGGGCCAGTGCGGCGGAGATCTGTGCGGCTTGCGGGTTCTCGAAATGGGCGCAGATGTGGCCATCGGGGCGGATCAGAAAACAGCCCTTGCCATAGCGCAGGGCCAGTTCAGGGCCGGGGTTGGCGATGTGCAGGGCCTGAATACCCTCGATTTCCGGCGCGCGATCGTCGCCAAAGCTGAGCAGCGTAAAGGCCCCTTGCGCCTGCTCCACCAGCCAGCCGGTGCCGACGGGCGCGTCGATCAGCGACTGGCCCACCAGCGGGTGATCGCCCGTTTGCAAGGACATCCCGTGCAGCGAACAGGGCTGCGACAGGCGGCCCGAGTTGATCAGCTTGCGTGCAAAGGGGTGGGTTTCGGCCAAATTCAGCACTTCGTTGCGAAACAGCGCCTCGATGGGGCTTTTCGGGGTCATGAAGTTGGTGGCGCGTGACGAATTCAGGATGTTTTCGGCAGATCCGTGGCTGCGCTCGTCGTTGTAGCTGTTCAACAGGGTCGCAGGCGCATCGCCGGACAGCACAGCGGCCAGTTTCCAGCCCAGATTGTCCACGTCCTGAATGCCGCCATTGCCACCCCGCGCACCAAAGGGCGACACCACATGGGCACTGTCCCCGACGAACAGCACGCGGTTGTGCACGAAATTGTCCAGCTTGGCGCAGCGGAATTTATAGACGCTCATCCAGTCCAGCCGGAACGGCGTATCCCCGACGATGGCCTTGATCCGCGGGATTACCTTTTCCTCGGCCGCTTCGGCCTTGGGGTCAGTGTCAGGCCCCAGTTGCAGGTCGATGCGGTAGATGTTGTCGGGCTGCTTGTGCAAAAGCGCGGACTGGCCGTGGTGAAAGGGCGGCGCGAACCAGAACCAGCGTTCGGGGCTGTCGGTTTCAAACGGGCTTTGTTGCATTTCCACGTCGACGATCAGGAAATGCTCTTCGAAGGTCTGGCCTTCGAACGGCAGATCCATGCGTTTGCGCGTCGGCGATGCGGCGCCTTCGGCAGCGATGTAATAGTCGGCTTCCAACTGGTAGGGGCCATCGGGGGTTTCGACGTCGATCACCACATGATCGCCCTTGTCGGTGTGGCCTGTTACCTTGTTCAGGAACCGCAGGTCGATCAGGTCGGGCAGTTCTTGTGCGCGTTCGACCAGATATTGTTCGACGTAATATTGCTGAAGGTTGATGAAGGCGGGGTATTTGTGGCCCTCTTCGGGCAGCAGGTCAAAGTTGTAGACCGGCTTGTCGCCATGAAACAGGCGGCCCACTTTCCACGTCACGCCCTTGGACAGCATCCGTTCCCCGACGCCAAGCCGGTCAAAGATTTCCAGCGACCGTTTGGCCCAGCAGATCGCGCGGCTGCCAACCGAAACCACGTTGTTGTCGTCCAGCACCACCGAACGCACGCCCTGTTGCGCCAGGTCGATGGCCATCGCCAGCCCGATGGGGCCTGCACCCACGATCACAACCGGATGGCGTGCTTCTTGCCCGGTCAGGCCAGGCGGGGCGATATAGGGAAAAGGGGCGTAATCATAGGCCATGGTCGGGGTCCTTCATGGGTGAAGCGTGGCGCGCAAGGGGGCAAGTGCGATAAACAGGAAGAGCACCGCAGTGGTGACGAGCAATTGTTTGCCTTCGCGCGGATGGCTGCGCGCCCAGTCACGCAAGGCAGCAAGTGCAGCGAAAGGGCCGGGCCACATCTTGCCGCTGTTGGCAACGGCAATGCGACGGGCCTGAAACAGGGCGCGGAACATCTGGAATGCCCAGAGGGCAAAGACCAGCCCCTGTACCGCCAGATAAACCGCGCCCCAGATCGTCATGCTTGCAGGTCTTCCCACATTTCGATGTCGCGTTTGTCGGTCCAGATGCGCGGATGTGCGATGCCACGTGCCTCGTCATAGGCGCGGGCGACGTTGAAGGGCAGGCAATGTTCGTAAATCGCGTAATCTGCGAACTTGGGATCGCAGGCGGCGCGCACGGCATCCCATGCGTCCTTGAGCGATCCGCCACGGGCGGCCACACGCGCTGCGGCGGCATAGGTGCTGTCGACAAAGTCGCGGGTGTTTTCGATGGCGGCGTTCACCATCTCCTGTCCCACCAGCGCGTCACCGCGCCCCGGTGCGATGGCGTCAACGTCATAGGCCTTGATGTTGTCCAGTGTGGTGCCCCAGTCGCCGAAATAGCCGTCGCCGCAATAGCAGGCCGAGTGATATTCGACGATGTCGCCGGTAAACATGACGTTCTGGTCGGGCACATGCGCCACGATGTCACCTGCCGTATGGGCGCGACCCAGGTGCATCAGGTCCACGCGGCGGTTGCCCAGATAGACGGTCATCTTGTCCTTGAACGTGGTGGTGGGCCACGTCAGGCCGGGGATGCTCTCGTGACCTTCGAACAGGCGTGGGAAGCGCTGGAATTCGCTGTCCCAGTCCTCTTGCCCGCGTTCGGCGACCATGCCGCGCGCGGTGTCGGACATGATGATCTGGCCCGCGTCAAAGGCCGACGCGCCCAGCACGCGGACCGCGTGATAGTGGGTCAGCACCACGTGGCTGATCGGTTTGTCGGTGACGCTGCGCACGCAGTCGATGACCTTGTTGGCCAGACGCGGCGTGGCCTGCGCCTCGACGATCATCACGCTGTCGTCGCCGATGATGACGCCCGAGTTGGGGTCGCCTTCGGCGGTGAAGGCATAGAGGCCCTCACCGACTTCGGTGAACGAGATTTTCTTTTCGGTCATGTCCCCTTGGGACGCGAATGCCTTGGCCATGAGTGTGGTCCTTTTTGGTCAGCGCCGGAGCCTCCGGCGGGAGTTTTTCTAGCAAGATGAAGCGGGATTACCGCTTGTAGGGATCGTCCAGCGCGGGCAGCAGGGTGCCGGTGCAGGGGCCAAAGCCGATGCGGTAGCCGTCGCCCGAGGCATGGCCGTGCAGGCCCAGCGTGTCGCCGTCCTCGATAAAGCTGCGCGACTCGCCGGTGTCGAGCGTGAAGGGTTCCTTGCCGCCCCAGCTGAGTTCCAGCAGGCTGCCGCGTTGCGATTTTTCCGCGCCCGAGATGGTGCCGGACCCCAGCAGGTCACCCGGTGTCATCGGGCTGCCTGCGGTGGTGTGGTGCGCCAGTTGCTGCGCGGCCGAGTAATACATTTCGTTGTAGTTGGTGCGTGCGATCACGCTGGCGTCCTTGCCTTTGGGGGCAAGGGTGACGGACAGGTCGATGTTGTACAGCATCGGGCCGGTGTCCTTGAGGTGGTCCAGCAGTTCGAATTCACGCGCGGGCGTGTCGGTGCGGAAGGGCTCAAGCGCCGCCTTGGTCACGATCCACGGGCTGATGGTGGTGGCGGTGGCCTTGGCCTGGAAGGGCCCAAGCGGTTGGTATTCCCACGCTTGGATGTCACGCGCCGACCAGTCGTTCAGCAACACGTAGCCAAAGATCGCCGCGTCGGCCTCGTCCACGGTCAGCGGGCCGTCGGACGGAGTGCCGACGATGGCACCCATTTCCAGCTCGATGTCAAAGCGCGCGCAGGGGGCAAAGCGGGGCTTGTCGTCGTTCGGTCCCTTCAGCTGGCCCCAGGGGCGGCGGATGTCGGTGCCGGACACCACGACCGACGACGCGCGGCCGTTGTAGCCGATGGGAATGTGCAGCCAGTTCGGCGGCAGCGCGTTTTCCGCGCCCCGGAACATGGTGCCGACGTTGGTGGCGTGGTGGCGGCCGGCGTAAAAGTCGGTGTATTCCGCCACGACCGTCGGCAGGTGCATCGTGGCATCGGCCATCGGCACCAGCAACGGCGCGACCTTGTCCTGATCGGCGCTGCCCTCGGACAGCAATTGCACCAGCCGGTCGCGCAGGGCGGCCCAGACGGCGGGGCCTTCTTCCATGACCTCGTTCCAGAACGGCACGTCGAACAGCGGGTATTCGGTGAGCGTCACCAGACCGGCATCTTCGGCGGCGGCCAGATCCAGGATCATGTCGCCAATCGCCACACCGCAGCGCGGATCGTCGTCCCCGACCGAGAACACGCCGTAGGGCAGGTTGTTCAACGGAAAGTCGGTGTCGGCGGAATTGGCGCTGGAGATCCAGCTTTTCATCAGGGGCATATGTGGTTCCTATGGATTGTGGGCGGCCACGCGCGGGCCGCCCGGTATTTCAGATCGGCGCGGGGGCGTTATTTCTTGCCCGGCGTGCCGTCGAATTTCTTTTCGATGTCGCTCCAGCAGTCGATGTAATCATCCTGCAACGGAGCTTCTTTTGCAGCAAACTGGGTCAGATGCTGCGGGAAACGGGTTTCGAACATGAACGACATGGTGTTGTCCAGCTTCTCGGCCTTGAGGTCGGCGTTGGACGCACCCTCGAACGCATTCTTGTCCGGCCCGTGCGGCAGCATCATGTTGTGCAGCGACATGCCGCCGGGGACAAAGCCCTGTGGCTTTGCGTCATACTGGCCGTAAATATTGCCCATCATCTCGGACATGATGTTCTTGTGATACCACGGCGGGCGGAAGGTGTCCTCGGCCACCATCCAGCGTTCGCGGAACAGGACAAAGTCGATGTTGGCCGTGCCTTCGACGCCGCTTGGGGCGGTCAGCACGGTAAAGATCGACGGGTCGGGGTGGTCGAACAGGATCGCGCCGACGGGGCAATAGGTGCTGAGGTCGTATTTCACCGGCGCGTAGTTGCCGTGCCATGCGACCACGTCCAGGGGGCTGTGGCCGATGCGGGTCTCGTGAAACTGACCGCACCATTTGATCGTGACGGTGCTGGGGGTCTCGCGGTCCTCGTAGGCGGCCACCGGCGTTTTGAAATCGCGGCGGTTGGCCATGCAGTTGGCCCCGATCGGCCCACGGCCCGGCAGGTCGAACTTTTGCCCGTAGTTTTCGCAGACGAACCCGCGCGCGGGGCCTTCCAGCACTTCGACACGATAGACCAGCCCGCGCGGGATGATGGCGATTTCCTGCGGGGCAAGGTCGATCACACCCAGTTCGGTGCAGAACCGCAGGCGGCCTTCCTGTGGGACGATCAGCAGTTCGCTGTCGGCAGAGTAGAAATAGCTGTCGACCATGCTGTCGGTGACCAGATAGATGTGGCTGGCCATGCCCACCTGGGTGTTCACGTCACCGGCAGTGGTCATGGTGCGCATGCCGGTCAGCCATGTATAGGACTGGCCGGAATGGGGCACCGGATCCCAGCGGTACTGGCCCAGGCTGGTCACATCTGCCGGAATATGCGGCGCCGATTTCCAATAGGGCAGCTCAATGCGCTCGTACCGGTGCGAGTGTTTCACCGAAGGACGGATGCGATAGCACCATGTGCGTTCGTTCTGGTGGCTGGGCGCGGTAAAGGCGGTGCCGCTCAGCTGTTCGCCGTACAGGCCGTAGTTCACCTTTTGCGGGCTGTTCATGCCCTGGGGCAGGGCGCCGGGCAGGGCCTCGGTTTCGAAATCGTTGCCAAAGCCGGGCATATAGCCGGGCGTGGTGCCGCCGGTGTCAGGGGCCTGTACCATGGTGCTGGGCGTGGTGTGCGTGTTCATTGCGGTGCCTCCTGTACATTGCCTGATGCGGCAGTCTTGCAGATTCGTTGCATGTGTAATAGTTGGTTTTGTAACTAACAACCGTTTCAGGTGGAAAATGGCCGATACAGAGACATTCGATCTGAGGGCGTTTTTGCCCTATCTTTTGAATCAGGCCGCCGAGGCGTCTTCGCTGGAATTTCAGAGCATTTACAAAGGCCGCTATGGCATGTTGCGCAATGAATGGCGGGTGTTGTTTCATCTGGGCATGTACGGGCGCATGACCGCGTCGGATATCCGCGACCGGTCGGGGCTGCACAAAACCAAGATCAGCCGCGCGGTGCAGCGGCTGGCCGAACGGCGGTTTCTGACGCGTGACCGCGATGCGCAGGACCGCAGGGCCGAACATCTGGAGCTGACTGCGCAGGGGCAGGCAGCCTATCGGGATTTGCGCAAGGTGGCACAGGACTATGACGCGGCACTGGCCGAAATGCTGGGCGACGAGGACGTGGCCGCCCTGCGCCGTATGCTGTTGCGGCTGGCCGAAGAGGGGGGCTGAACCGGTGGGGGCCTGAATGGCCCGCCGCCGTCGGTCAGAAGTCGACAGTGACGCCGGGCAGGTTCAGCGATTTTATCAGGTCGCGCAGCTCTTGCCGTGCGGCCACGTTCGAGATGTTCAGCTGTTTGACCCCGATGTCTTTAAGGTCCAGCAGCGTCAGCCCGCGCGGGAACAGCTCGCGGAACACCACACGCTCGGAAAAGCCGGGGGCCACGCGAAAGCCGATGCGCTTGGCCAGCATCTTGATCGCGCGTTCCATCTTTTCCTTGTTGACCATGCGCTGTGCGCCCATGCGGTTGCGCACCACGATCCAGTCGATGGGCTGAAGCCCCGCCTGCGCGCGCAACTGCCGCGCGTTCCAGACCATTTCGGAATAGACTGACGGCCCGAGGATCTTGTCGCCCGTCGCATCAATCCGCGCCAGCAGGTCGAAATCGACAAAGCTGTCGTTCAGCGGGGTAATCAGCGTATCGGCCAGCGAATGCGCCACCTGGCTCAGACGGGTGTGGCTGCCGGGGCAGTCGATCAGGATAAAATCGTTGTCCGGCTCCAGCGAGGCCACGGCGGCACTCAGACGGTGGTCATAGATGTTTTCACCGGGTTGCAGGGTGCCGGGGTCGATCTCGGGCAGCTCGTGCACCTCGGGGCTGGGCAGGGTCAGCTCGGCGCTTTTCAGGAACCCTTGCCGGTTCTCGACATAGCGCCCGAAGGTGCGTTGCCGCAGGTCCAGATCCAGCGCGCTGACCTTGTGGCCCATGCGCGCCAATGCGGTTGCCACATGCATCGACACGGTGGATTTCCCCGCGCCGCCCTTTTCGTTTCCGACGACGATAATATGCGCCATGCCTGTCCCCTTGCATCCGCTGTTTCTGTGCGGTTTGCCTTCTTTGGCACACTATATGTTGTGGATCGACCTGTGAAAAGCGCGGACAGGCGCAAAGCTGGCAAAAATGACAGGGTTAGTGACGCATTTGCGGCAGGGAGGCCCACCACAAAGGGCAGCGCCCGACCGCGGGTGGGCATCACAACGTCGGTGGGTACCACTTAATTTCTAATCTTTGGCGTGAGGGGTAGGAAGTGCAAGACGGTGAAGAAGCGCCCGCCCGTCACGCCAGAGGCGTGCCGACTATTTACGGCGCACCTTGTTCCGGGCTTGGTGGGTGGCAGCAAAGTTAGCCAACCGGACCTCTACTTAGATCGCCGCGAACGGCGGGTAACAGGCCTTGCGAACCAATGCTGCGTTTTGATCGAATGGCTGCTAAGGACCTTCCAGTGGCGGCTGGTGCTTTCGACATTTAGGGTTCAGACCCTACCGCTCGAAGACCTGGTCGTCGCAATATGGCGCCGCAGCCAACGCCACTCTTGTCTGTTGCAGGGTGGCCAGGAACCGCTTCGAGGCTTGGATCCGATCCTCGATTTCGACGATCTTATCGGCCAGAAACGCGTCGCCATCAAAATCATCTGTGTCCTGCGCCTCAAGCTGTCTCATGAACTTTGAAAGGTCATGAATACTCATACCTGCTGCTTGGGCATCCCTGATGATTTCCAGCGCAAAGACCGCGCCTTCAGGATAGCTCTTGTAGTTGTTGTCGGCCTCTCGCGTGTCCGCTTTGATTAAACCGCTCCGCTCATAAAGTCGGATTGCATCGCGGGTAAACCCACTGCGTTTGGCCAGTTCACCTATGCGCATTTCAATACCATTGACTGTGGACCATGGTTGTTGGTAGTCATGTTGATGTGAAAACGCAAGGAGCTTTCCATGTCAAATCGGTGCCAAAGTTGCGGGATGCCGCTGAACAAGGATCCCAAAGGAGGGGGGTCAGAAAGCGACGGAACGAAGAGTTCGGAATATTGCTCGCTTTGCTATGAAAACGGTGCCTTCATACACCCCACGGTGTCGGTCACCGAATTCCAGGCACACTGCGTCACAGCCCTGGTTGAAAAAGGGATGCCCAAAATCCTGGCTTGGGCATTTACACGCGGGATTCCAAAACTGAGGCGTTGGGTGAACTGACAGAGCCGAACTTTTCCGCACCTGCTCCAAAGCGGTCATCTGCGCGATGTTTTCCAGCGGAGGCTTCGTCCCGCCTCTGGCGTGACGGGCGGTCGGGCGGTGCACCTTGTTGCGAGCCATGCGTTTCATTGCAAATGGCAGGCAACGCGGAATGGCTGCGCCGGAACACTCCGGGGCAGTTGTTTCGTTTCATCTGATGTGGATCGTGGGAAGCCCGTTAAAAAAGGCGGCGCCGCCAGATCGGAGTGTGAGACAGGATTTTATCCCTGCATGTCTGAACCGTTCAGATATGACGCGGCCTGCGCGCCTCTGGTCCTATGGGATGCCGGTCGGGTTGTTGGCCCGAACCGGCGGGTGTTGCAACGGGGCCAAGGATGCCGCCGACGGGTTAAGGTCGCGTGAGCAGGGCGTGCGGTGCATCCCTCAAACGAAAAAGGGCGCGGCCATCGCTGGCCACGCCCTTCGTCATAGCTGCTGGCAGGCTTAGAAGCCCAGACCGGCGTATTTGTTCTTGAACTTCGACACGCGGCCGCCGGTATCCATCAGACGGCTGTTGCCGCCGGTCCACGCGGGGTGCACGGAGGGGTCGATGTCCAGCGACAGCTGGTCGCCTTCCTTGCCCCATGTCGATTTCATTTTCACCACGGTGCCGTCCGTCATTTTGACGTCGATCATGTGATAGTCGGGATGTGTATCGGCTTTCATGATCCGGATCCTTACGCGCTGGCGCCCGACTTGGGCTTGTAGTTGGTGACTTCTGCGATACGCGCGGATTTACCACGACGGGCCCGCAGGTAGTACAGCTTGGCGCGACGGACACGGCCACGACGCACGACAGTGATGTCTTCGATGTTTGTCGAGAACAGGGGGAACACACGTTCCACGCCCTCACCAAAGGAAATCTTGCGCACGGTGAACGAACCGGCGATGCCGTTGCCGTTGTTGCGCGCGATGCAGACGCCTTCGTAGTTCTGCACACGGGTGCGTGTGCCTTCGGTCACCTTGTAACCGACGCGGATGGTGTCACCCGCTTTGAAATCGGGGATGGTTTTCCCCAGCGCAGCAATCTGCTCCGCTTCGATCTGTGCGATCAGGTTCATCTGACCTTCTCCTTTATGCTCGTGGTTGCTCCACGAAGATTTGCGCGCCTCAGAGCTTCCTGTCTTCGCCGGGTCCGGCATCGCCGCCCGCAGGGAGTGTTCAAGCACCGTTCCTTGTTATGTGTTTCGCGCTGCGCTGGTTCATCGAAGGGATGCCACAGGCCAAACAGTCCGGGCGGCAGGTGCCGATTCCGAACTTGCGCGGTATAGGGTGGATGGGCAGGCCCGGTCAAGGGGCAGACAGCGTCCGCATCCCTGCGCAGTATGACGCAGGCGTGTTTTAGCGCTGGCGCGGCGCTGCGGCTTTGTTAAACAGAGCGGATGACCAGGACAATATCAAAGCTGCACCACAAGACCGCTGCGCTGATCCGCGCGGCGCATGTGATGTTGTTCGTGGCGTTCTCCTGTCTGACGCCGGGCACCATGCCTGCGGCGCAGGCGGGCGGGTTGACGTTGGTGCTGTGCACCGGTGACGGGACCACCACCACCATAACGCTGGATGCCAGTGGCAACCCTGTCGAGGCACAGCACGACCGGTGTGACTGGTCTGCCGGCATGGCCCATGTCACCCTGCAAAGCCCGCTGATGGTGCCCGCAGCCCTGCAAATCCGCGCCTATGTGCCGACCGTGCAAGGGGCGGCACTGGTCACGGGGCAGGTTGCACGCAGCCAGAACCACCCACGCGGGCCGCCCGTCCTTCTCTGACACGACACCCAGTCTTCAATTTACGCCTGTCAGAGGAACATCTTCATGGTCTCTATCGACCCGACTGCCGCGCCTGCGCGGTCATCCGACACCCATGCCTTCTACCGCGCCGCATGGCGGTGGCATTTCTATGCGGGGCTTTATGTCATCCCGTTTTTCGCAATCCTTGCCTTGACCGGCATGACAATGCTGTGGATCGCCTTTTTGGGCGGTCGTGACGGCGAACGCATTCCCGTGGTGCCGCAAGACGCGCCGCTGGCCGTCAGTGTGCAGGCCGATGCGGCCCTTGCCGCCGTCCATGACAGCGTGCTGGTGCAATATGTTGCGCCACGCGCGCCGGACCGTGCGGCCGTGTTCCGCGTCGACGTGGACAATACCGCGATGATGGTCGCGGTCGATCCCTATACCGCCGACGTGATCCAGACATGGCCGCGCCGGTCGGGGTGGTATGATCTGGCCGACAATATCCATTCCGATCTGTTGCTGGGCGTGACCGGCGACCGGATGCTGGAAATCGCCGCCTCGCTGGGCATGGTTCTGATCGCCACCGGCCTGTACATGTGGTGGCCGCGCGACGGCGGGTGGCGGCGGGCGCTGGTGCCGTCGTTCAGGGGCGGGCGCGCTGCGTGGAAATCACTGCACGGCTCGATCGGTATCTGGATTTCGGTGGTGCTGGTGTTTTTCCTGCTGTCGGGCCTGTCATGGGCCGGCATCTGGGGCGGCAAGATGGTGCAGGCCTGGAGCCAGTTTCCCGCCGAGAAATGGGACAACGTACCCCTCTCCGACAAAACCCACGGCAGCATGAACCACGGCCCTAAAGAGGTGCCATGGGCGCTGGAACAAACGCCGATGCCGGCCTCGGGCAGTGCCGCAGGTACACCGGCGGCGCAGGCGTCGCCGGACATCGACAGCATCGACGCTTTGGCCCGTCAGATCGGGTTCGACGGTCGCTACCAGATGAACCTGCCGAGTGGTGCGAACGGTGTCTGGACGCTGGCCCGCGATTCCATGAACAACGACAGCGTCAGCCCGACCGCCGACCGCACCACCCATGTCGACCGGTTCACCGGCAACATCCTCGCCGATGTGCGTTATGAGGACTATTCGCTGGCGGGCAAGGCGATGGCGGTGGGCATTGCCCTGCACATGGGCACGCTGGGCATCTGGAGCGTTCTGGCCAACACCTTGTTCTGCCTGTGCGTGCTGACGCTGTGCCTGACCAGCGTCGTCATGTGGTGGAAACGCCGCGCGGGAAATGGCCTGCGTCTGGCCGCACCACCGCTGCCGCGCGACATGCCGCTGTGGCAGGGCGCTGTTCTGGTGGGGCTGGCGGTGTCGCTGGCCTTTCCGATGGCTGGGCTGACATTGATCGCGGTTCTGGCCCTTGATGCACTGGTGATCCGCCGCATTGCACCGCTGAAGCGTTTCCTGTCTTAGGGTCTGGCCCCACTAATTTTACGTCGTCAGTTTGACAGATTTTTTCGCTGACAAGCAGCATCTGTGCAGGAATAGTGGTTCTATTTCAAACAGATGCGCCGCAGGCTGCGGGAAAATCCGTCAAACCCGCAGGGCGGCGATTTCACTTCATTTCAGCGTCTTGGGCCGCTTGCAAATAGAACCACTATTGGCAGCACGACCCAAACCACTGAAATTTCGCGAAATTGCCGCTGACGACGTAAGATTAATGGGTCCAGACCCTAATCCTGTTCGGTGTGCCTGGCCCAAAGGTCAGGCCGCCGTTCCCGCGTCAGCTTTTCAGACATCTCGCGCCGCCATTGTGCAATTCTGGCGTGGTTGCCCGACATCAGCACTTCGGGAATTGTACGGCCCTGCCATTCGGCGGGTTTGGTGTATTGCGGATGCTCCAGCAGCCCTGCCGAGTGGCTTTCGTCCACCGCACTTTCCGCATTGCCCAGCACGCCGGGCAACAGGCGCACGGTTGCATCAATCATCGCCTGAGCGGCCAGTTCGCCCCCCGTCATCACGAAATCGCCCAGCGACACTTCGGTGATGCCAAAGGCTTCGAGCACCCGTTCGTCCACGCCCTCGAACCGTCCGCACAGCAGGGTCACGCCGTCACAGCGCGCCAGATCGCGGGCCATGGCCTGATCGAACCGCCGGCCGCGCGGCGACATGTACAGGATCGGCCAGCGCCCGCGCGCGTGGCTTTGCGCCTCGGCAATGGCGGGGCCAACGACGTCAGCGCGCAGCACCATGCCGGCCCCTCCACCCGCAGGGGTGTCATCGACATTGCGGTGTTTGGTCAGCCCGTGGTCGCGCAGGTCATGGGTGTGCAGCTGCCACAGCCCGTCCTTTAACGCGCGCCCCGTCAGGCTTTCGCCCAGCACACCGGGAAAGGCTGCGGGGAAGAGCGTGACAATCCGCGCCTGCCAGACGCCGGCCAGATCAGGCGTTTCGTCCATCAGCGATGACGGTTTCAGCGTTGCCCGAATGCTCTTGCGGCCATGTGATTTCATGCGTCTTTCCCTTGGGCTTGTGCCAATATGGCCTGTTTCGCCGCCTTGCGTGCGCCCCGGTCGGTGTGGGCGCGGTTGGCTTCCAGCAATGCCTCTAGCACAGATGGGTCCAGCGATGCATTCACCACCGGCTGCGGCATGATCTGTGCCAGTGTTTCGGGCGGTACGTTGCACAATTCCAGCAGCGGTTGCGCAGGGCCCAGCCGCTGCGTCCGGGACGCCTCAAGCTGGGCGCGGAACACGCGGCAGGGCACGGCTGCGGCAATGTTTTCAACCACCCCGTCCAGATCGCCGGCAATGCCATATCGCGCAACAAAGTCGGTGAAATCCAGCGTCATGGACGAGGATTTCACATGCTCCCAATAGGCGCTGCGCAGCCAGCTTTCAGGATCACGGGTGGATGCATACAGCGCAAGTTCGCAGTCGGGGAAATGCCGTTGCACCAGGTCCACATAGATGCGCGCCAGCTCGGGGGCGGCGGAATAATCCGCCAGATCACCACGCCCCGGCATATGGCCCGACAGCTCCTCGGCTGAAATCACCAATGTCCGGCGCGGCATTCCCGGCAGCTCTTGCAGCAGCCTGTCAAAGCGGCGCGACACCTTGGCCAGCGACACCGCGTCACGCCATGTCGAAAAGCCGCGCGTGGCGTGCAGCAGTTCGGTCATCTGCGGCTTCAGGCGCATGGCAACGTGCGGTCTGAGCAGGGTCCGGTTGGTGCGCAGAAGGTGTTGCACGGTTGACGTGCCTGTTTTGTGAAAGCCGATGTGAAGGACCACTTTGGCGGGCATCAGAAATCCTCGCGCTTCAGGGTGTCTTTGGCCACGCGCCAGTCGGCATCGGACAGGCCGGACCGGTTCATCGCCAGCATCGCGTCGATCTTGCCCTGTGGCGGGGCGGTGTTGTCCGGCGCGCGGGGTGTCAGCGCGGCGGCGTCGATACCGCCCAGCAGGTCCAGCAACGGGGCAAGGGGGCCAAGCGGCGTGGGGCACCCCTCAAGCGGCTGGGCCATCACCCGAATGTGGGGCACGGCGGCGGCAACCTGTGCCACGATGCCGTCCAGATCGGCCGAGGCCGCCATATCGCGCGCGTAGTCTTCGGCGCCCAGCGTGATCCGCGTCGCGCGCAGATGTTGCACATAGCAACTGCGCAGCCATGCATCGGCTGCGCGGGTGGTGAAATACAGCAGTTGCCCGGCATGCGGTGCAACGGCGGCAAAGGCAGCTGTCATCGCTTTCATGATTTGCGGCGTGGCGTCATAGGCGCCCAGCCCGCGCCGCCCCGGCATGTGCCCTGCCAGATCTTCGGAGCTGATGACAATATCCTTGCCCCGCGCCGCCCAGCCCTCGGCCAATACGGCGGCTTCATAGCGGATCAGCGCCAGATCGGTCTGGCTGCGGCTGACGGAATAGGCGCGCGCCGCCTCGCACAGGGCCACCATGCCAGGGCGCAGGATGATGCGGCAGTGCGGTCGCAGAACCTCGCGGTTGGCCCGCAGGGTTTTTTGCACCGTGGTCGTGCCGGTCTTGTGAAACCCTGCGTGTATGATGATGCGCATGACAGGACGCCGATCAGACGCGATGCGCCAACGGGCTGCGCGCGCTTCGGGTGCGCTGGTGCAGGGTCACGGCCACAGCCCGTCGGGCGGGTCCGCCACAATGCGCCCCGCAGCCAGGTCAACGGTCGGGACGGCGGCCAGCGTAAAGGGCAACAAGACCGTTGCACTGCTGTCGGGCAGTGTGACTTCCAGCAGGTCTGTCGCACCATGGTTCTGCACCGATTTGACGCGGCCCAATGCGCTGCCGCCGGTGTCAACCACGTCCAGTCCGACCAGATCGGCATGATAGTATTCATCATCGGGCAGCGACGGCAGCTGGTCGCGACGGGCGTGCAGCATCACGCCTTTCAGCGCGTCGGCCTCTTCCTTGGTCGCCACTTCGGCGATGCGCACGACAAAGCCGTTCTTGACCGAATGGACAATCGCCAGCGAAAACGACCGCGCGCCCGTCTCGTCGGTCAACGGGCTGTAGGTTTCGATGTCTTCGGGCGCGGCGCAAAAGGACTTGATCCGCACTTCGCCCTTTACCCCGTAGGCCCCGCTGATGGCGCCCACGCAAACCAGTTCTTCCTTGCTCACTTCACACCTCTGCATATCCCGTCGCGCATTGTGCCGCCGGCATCCGTACAGCGTTGCGCGGCGGCCTGGCTTTCATAAATCCAACCGGCGGCGAAAGCGACCGGCAACAGGACAATCATTCGAAGAAGTTTGAACACGCTGGCAACGTCCCGATGCACGTTTTAACCCCGTTACCCTGTCCCCCCAGCGTCCGAGTGTCCAGAGCAGGTGCCCCGCCAACCTTCTCTGGTTCAAAAAATCCCGGGGAGTCTGTGGCCCATCGGGCCGCAGGCGGGGCAGAGCCCCTTGCACAGGTGCCAGCCACACCCGATATGTCCGCCTATGAATGATTCCGTTGTCCTCCCCCAGCCTTCACTGCGCACGCGCGTTGCCCGTTTTGTCGACCGGGCTGCCGTGCAGAATTTCATCCTTGGCGTGATCCTGTTCAACGCGGTCATACTTGGGCTGGAAACCTCCGACGCCGCGATGCAGGCGGCCGGCCCGCTGATTGCGGCGCTGGATGCAACCTGTCTTGGCATTTTCGTGGTTGAAATCGCGCTCAAGATCTACGGGCGCGGCTTCGACTTTTTCAAACGCGGGTGGAGCGTTTTCGATTTCGTGATCGTGGGCATTTCGCTGATCCCCGCGACGCAGGGCCTCAGCGTCTTGCGCGCCATGCGGATATTGCGGCTGTTGCGGGTGATCTCGGTGGCACCCTCCCTGCGCCGCGTCGTCGACGGGCTGGTCAACGCGCTTCCGGGTGTTGGCTCGGTGTTCCTGCTGATGGGGGTTATTTTCTACATCGGTGCGGTGATGGCGACCAAACTTTTTGGCGCGGCCTTCCCCGAATGGTTCGGCACGCTGGCGCGCGCGGGCTATTCATTGTTCCAGATCATGACGCTGGAAAGCTGGTCCATGGGCATCGTGCGTCCGGTGATGGAGGTTTATCCCTATTCGTGGACCTTCTTCATTCCTTTCATCATGGTCACGACCTTTGCCGTGGTGAACCTGTTGGTGGGTCTGATCGTGAATTCGATGCAGGACGCGCACAACGAGGAAACCAACGAAAAGACCGACACCTATCGCGACGAGGTGTTGCAACGTCTGTTGGAGATCGAGGCATTGATCAAGGCGCAGGACGGCCACCGCAAGGACTGAGCCATTCTCGAACGTCGTTCAGATCCGGCTCCACGCGACAGACTTTCCAAATCGGGTGGTTGATCCGTGCCAAGCATTTCTGACCGAAACCAGACCTTCAGTCCAATCTGAATCAACGTCGGTGAGGCGGGACAAAATGACGTTTCGCTGCGGTTGCACCAAGGACTGCTTTCGGGAAACCTAGCCGGTCAAAAACGGTGGTTTTCGCCGGTGACAAAAACGGTTGAGTTTTGGCACATCCTGCGGTGCGGAGAAGGTCGGCTGCGAGCCCAGAATGAAGGATGCGGCACCATCAGGACATGACTGGTTGTTAGATCTGCTGGCGGGGAATGTTGATTTTCACCTATCCTTCGAGGCCCGCGAATGAGCCACGAGCGCATTTGCATGGCCGTGACCGAGTCCGTGTTCAGACTTGAGCCAGGCAACTGTCTCCATGTGCTTCTCTTCGGGTCTGTCTGCGATGATGGCGAGCCAATGCTGAACCGGCTTGCCGTAAGTCTTCTCGATAGACGGGAAATAGGAGGCCGGGCCTTTGACCTTGTCTTTCATGGAACGGTTTCTCTCATGCCTATTGCTCTAGCGTAGAATGCCGGGAAAAACGGCAAGCCGCAACTCTCTGACCAAGAAATGCTTCATGGTGGACTGTGCGCACTAACACTGCGCCAACTGCATCGTTAGAGCCAAATGTATTGGCCCCTTTCCATTCAGGAAAGCCGAAGTTGGCACAAGCCGCAGCGAATGGCAGCTTTGTCCGCAAAGCTGACCTTGACTACCGGTCAAGGTGCCGATCTTGCGTGCTGACGCGGCGAAGGTCAGGTTCGAGCCCTCAGTGACGGATGCTGCAGCACGGCCTGACGACCGCTTCGGGGATTGCCAGGGGGCCGTCGCAAGATCATAACTAGATCATGACAACGTCCCTCTTCGATCTGAGTGTTCCGACTTATTTGCAAACGGTGCGTTCAATCGGGGCGTGCCTTGACAACGCAGTCGTCCATTGCTCCGAGACCGGAATCGACCCAGATGATTTCGTGGAAGCGAGTCTGGTGTCGGACATGGCACCGTTCTGGTTTCAGATAGAATGCGTGGACAACTATTCTGTCTGGGGATTGGACGCTCTCAGGCATGGAGCCTTCAACCCACCTGACCTTGTTGGAGCGATCCCTTTCAGCGAGTTGCGCAGCAGACTCGCAAGAACGGAGGCCGCGTTGCTGGAGTTCAAACCCGACGAGGTCAACGCATGGTCAGGAAAACACCTGAACATGCAAGTACACACAAATCCCCAGACGTCGGCGTTTACCTCTGAAACGTACCTGCTGTCATTCCTGCTGCCCAACTTCTACTTCCACGCGGTGATCGCCTACGACATCCTTCGCACGCGCGGCGTGCCAATCGGGAAGAGCGATTTCGAGGGGCAACTCCGCGTTCTCGACACCGCAGACCTCGCAGGCGCTCATCACTGACATTCAATCGGTCGATGGGATGGCAGCTTTGTCCCGCACACCGGACACAAACCCCCTGACAGAACCCATGTGCCAAAAACGGTCGTTTTTGTCACAGGCTTTGCTGACGCTGGAATCGTTGAAAAATCTTGTGCCACAAACCCTTGGCGAAACTGCCTTTGGATTTGTCACGTTTTTGGCCGCGCTCAAAAAGCGGTCGTTGGTTCAAGCCGCAGCATCAGGTAAATTGGGCTCAGACCTGCCGTTCGCGGCAATTCTCATAAACGACCGCTTGGCTCCCGCCCTACGGACGCAGCGCCGCACCCTGGGTCAGTTATCTGTCGCAAAGGTCGGTTTTTTCTTGGCAACCGACATCTGCACACATCCGACGCCACACGAAAAAGACCCGCCCCACCTGCGTGGAACGGGTCCCAAATCTGACTGTTGTCAGAGTTATTCTTCGGCGGCTGCTTCGGCCGGTGCGTTGGCGGCTTCTTCGAGGGCTGCTTTCTTGGCAGCTTTCTCTTCAACGCGCGCCTGAGCTTTCTTGCCGGGCGTCCCTTTGTTGGGGTTGTTGCGCACGGTCTTGGGGGTCACGCCGGCGGCTTCCAGCATACGGGCCACACGGTCCGTGGGCTGCGCGCCCTGGGCGATCCAGTGCTGGATGCGCTCGACGTCCATTTTTACGCGCTCTTCGTTGTCTTTGGCCAGCAGCGGGTTGTAGGTGCCCAGTTTCTCGATGAAACGGCCGTCGCGCGGCATGCGGCTGTCGGCGGCTACGATACGGTAGAAGGGGCGTTTCTTGGAACCGCCGCGGGCGAGACGAATTTTCATGGCCATGGTTGGTATCTCCTAAGTGATGGCTTTGACGGGGGGACCCCGTTTCAGGATTGGTGCTGTTTGTGGTGCTGAATGACTTCAGCGATGATGAAGTTCAGGAACTTCTTGGCGAATTCGGGGTCGAGGTCGGCCTCGGTCGCCAAATCTTCAAGCCGTGCGATCTGCGAGGCTTCGCGCGCAGGGTCGGACGGGGGAAGGTCGTGTTCGGCTTTGAGTTTCCCCACAGCCTGTGTGTGTTTGAACCGCTCGCCCAGAGTGTAGACCAGGATGGCGTCCAGCCGGTCGATGCTGGCGCGGTGGCCTTTCAAAAGCTCGGCGGCAAGTTTCACGGTGTCGGTCATAGTCCCAATTCATCCACAGTTGCGCCGTCAAAAAGCGGCTTGGTGAACGAGCGGTCATAGCGGCGAATACACTTTGTGCGTTTGGCGTATTCATAGGCGCGCAGGCACTCGGGGTCTTGCCACATCTTTTCGCGATAGATTTCGTAGTCGGCAAGCGACGGAAACGAAAAGTGGCAATAGGCGATGTCGTTCGGCCCCTCATGCGGCATGTGATAACCGTGATGGATGCCGCCCAGCTTGACCACAAGATGCAGCCACGCCTTGGCGTAGACTTCGAACTCCGGCAATTTGTCGGGGTCGATCTCATATCTGACGGTGCAGGTAATCATTTCTTCTTCCCGAAACCGGACAGACCCGAGGGCAGGCCCATGCCGCCGCCCATGCCACCCAGACCGGCGGGCAGTTTGCCGCCCATCTGCTTGGCGGCGGCTTCCAGCGCCTTGGGGTCCATGCCTGCGGCCATCTCTTCGGGGCTGGGGCCGCCCTTGCCGAACATGCCTTTCATGGCCTGTTTCAGCATGCCGCCTTTGCCCATCTTGCCCATTTTCTTCATCATGTCGGACATCTGGCGGTGCATTTTCAGCAGCTTGTTCAGTTCCGACACTTCCATGCCCGCGCCGCGCGCGATGCGCTTTTTGCGGCTGGCCTGAAGCAGGGCAGGGTTGGCGCGCTCTTTCTTGGTCATCGACTGGATCAGCGCGATCTGCTGTTTCAGGATCTTGTCGTCAAAGCCCGACGCCTCGACCTGTTTGGCCATCTTGCCCATGCCGGGCATCATGCCCATCATGCCTTGCATGCCGCCCATCTTGATCATCTGCTCAAGCTGCATGCGCAGGTCGTTCATGTTGAACTGACCCTTGGCCATGCGCTTCATCATCTTTTCGGCCTGTTCGGCCTCGATGGTTTCCTGCGCCTTTTCGACCAGAGCGACGATGTCGCCCATGCCCAGGATACGGCCCGCGATCCGCTCTGGTTCGAACGTCTCAAGCGCGTCCATCTTCTCGCCCAGACCGACGAACTTGATCGGCTTGCCGGTCACCGCACGCATCGAAAGCGCCGCACCGCCGCGCCCGTCGCCGTCCATCCGTGTCAGCACAACACCGGTGATGCCGATACGGTCGTCAAAGTTCTGGGCGGTGTGCACGGCGTCCTGACCTGTCAGGCCATCGACCACCAGCAGCGTTTCGCGCGGATTGGCGACGTTGCGCACCGCTTCGACCTGTTGCATCAGCTCTTCGTCGATGGACAGACGGCCCGCCGTATCCAGCATATAGACGTCATAGCCGCCCATGCTGGCCTGCGTCTTGGCGCGTTTGGCGATGGCGACCGGGTCTTCGCCCTTGACGATGGGCAGGGTGTCGACACCGATCTGCACACCCAGAATGGCCAGCTGTTCCATCGCCGCCGGGCGGTTGACGTCCAGCGAGGCCATCAGCACGCGTTTGCCGTCGCGCTCTTTCAGACGTTTGGCCAGCTTCGCGGTGGTGGTGGTTTTACCGCCGCCCTGCAGGCCGACCATCAGGATCGGCGCGGGCGGGTTGTCGATTTTCAGCGCACCGGGTTCCCCTTCGCCGCGCAGGGTGTCGATCAGCGCATCGTGCACGATCTTGACGACCTGCTGGCCGGGGGTGATCGACTTGGTCACCGCCTGACCTGTGGCCTTGTCCTGCACCGCCTTGACGAAATCGCGCGCCACGGGCAGCGAAACGTCCGCTTCCAGCAGGGCCACGCGCACTTCGCGCAGGGCGGTTTTCACATCCTCGTCGGACAGCGAACCCTGTTTGGTCAGACGGTCAAAGACCCCGCCAAGCCGTTCGGATAGATTTTCAAACATGCCAAGCGCCTTTCGTGCCCGTTTCGATCTGCCCCCTATGTAGGAAGCGGTGAGGAATTTCCCAAGTTCAAACCAAGAGCGCCCCCGTGGGCGCAACGCGCTGACGGAGGGCGATCCCTGATCTGTCAGGGACCGGAAGGCTGATGCTCCCGGAGTGTTGTGGGGCGTTTACGGTGCCGCGGCGCGTGAGTCAACAGCAGGCGACGCCCGCCCCGGCAGGCTGCCAAGCCATGTATTGATTGCGGCGACCATCTGTGGCGGGCCCGACAGGTTGGTATAGGCAGAGGTCAGGGGATGGCGCCCCGCGCTCATCCCGCGGGACAGGACCAGAACCGGACGCGCCAGCGTGTTGCCTTTGGAGTTGACGGTGGTTTCCAGTTCGGCATGGCTGAGATTGTCCAGCGCATGGGAAACCTGCGAATACCGTCGCAGCAGGGATTTGCGCCGGATCGTCACGGTGCCTGCGGGCCGGTCAAAGATGATTTGAAGCCGCTCGACCATCACAGCCATGATGACACAGCCCACGATCCCTCCAAAGCCGCCAAAGGCCAGACCGAACAACAGGCTTTCGGACATGATAAACAGGCCGGTGCCGACAAAGACCAGCACGAACCCCGCCAGCAGCAGTGCGATCAACCACGGCGTTTCGTCCAGGATCAGACGGTCGGGCGTATCTTGCAGCACTTTCATGCGGTGGGCAGCAATAAGGCGATGGAATCGGAACGGGGCATATAAAAATCCGGCGCACTGTACGAGTGCGCCGGATGCTAGGACCGGTCGGCCCCTGTTGTCAAAATATGCGTCAAAGCCGCACTTATGCGGCCAGTTGGGCCACTTGTGCCTTGGCTGCGGCAATCGAACCCTCGGGGTCGACCGACAGGCGGTCGGCGGCAACCAGTTCGACATCGGTGATGCCGATAAAGCCCAGAACGTGACGCATGTAATTGGTCGCAAAGTCGATTTCAGACCCGACAGGCATACCGCCGGTGGCTGCCACCAGAATGGCGCGTTTGCCGGTCAGCAGACCCTCGGGGCCGGCTTCCGTGTAGCGGAAGGTGATGCCGGCACGACAGATCATGTCGACCCACGCTTTCAGGTTTGTCGGGATGCCAAAGTTGTAGACCGGCACGCCGATCACCAGCACATCAGCGGCCTGCACTTCTGCAATCAGCGTATCGGACAGCGCCAACAGCTCTTTTTGCGCGTCGGTGCGGTCGGCTGCGGGGGTAAAGTTCGCGCCGATCCAGCTTTCGTCGATGTGGGGCAGGGCGTCGAACAGGTCGCGGGTGACAACATCGCCGTCCAGACGGGCGACAACATCCTTGCTCAGGTCACGGGTGACAGAAGCAGCGCGGCGGGCAGAGGCATCAATATGCAGAATAGATTTGGCCATTTTCAGGTCCTTTCAGGAGGAAGTGTTCTGATACCGAAAATAGGAATTGTAAAAACACACGCAATTGGCCAGAATTCACATAACATGTTGAAATTTGCACACTACAAGGCTGGACATTACCGCATGGACAATTGGGACGAGATCAAGACCGCCTATCAGGTTGCGCGTATGGGCACCGTCAGCGGGGCTGCCGAGGTGCTGGGCGTGCATCATGCAACGGTCATCCGCCATATTGATGCGCTGGAAACGCGGCTGGGGGTCAAGCTGTTCCAACGCCATGCGCGCGGCTATACCGCGACCGAAGCGGGGGATGACCTGTTTCGCGTGGCCAAGGCGACCGACGACCAGTTCAGCCAGTTGGCCGGGCGGATCAAGGGGCGCGGGGCCGATGTGTCGGGCGATCTGGTGATTACCTCGCTGACGTCGCTGGTGCCGCGCATGGTGCCCATTCTGGCCGACTTCCAGCGGGAAAACCCTGATGTGATTATCCGCTATCTGACCGGCGCGCGTCTGTTCCGGCTGGAATACGGCGAAGCGCACGTTGCCATCCGCGCCGGGTCGCCGCCGTCGCAGCCCGACAATGTGGTGCAAAGCCTGTCGCATCAGCGCATGGGCCTGTACGCCTCGCGCCGTTATGTTGACACCCATGGCCTGCCCAAGGACTGGGATGCATGCAGCGGCCACCGCTTTGTCGGCACCAACAACGATCAAAGCCGCGCGCCGTTCAACCGGTGGCTGCGGGAAAAGGTGCCTGATATTGTCTTTGGCTTTCGCAGTGACGAAGACCGGGCCATCGAACAGGCTATTATCAATGGCGCAGGTATCGGCTTTGCCACGGTTCTTGAGGCGCGGGCCAATCCCGATCTGGTCGAAGTGTTTCCGCAAGAAGAGGGATGGTCGGCGCCGCTTTGGCTGGTCACCCATGTCGACCTGCACCGCACGACAAAGGTGCAGTCTTTTCTGACCTTCATCAAAGACGCGGCAAAGGGCTGGGACGCATGATGTCAAAACTGTCTGCGGGTGCGCAGGGGCATCTGGCGATGCTGACCTTTTCTGCGCTGGTTGCGGGGTCTTTTTCGTTGGGGTCAAAAGCCGCCAACGCGATAGACCCCTCTGCACTGAACGCCGCGCGCTTTGCACTGGCTGCGGTTGTGATCGGGGCCGTGGTGGCCGCCACGGGCAAGGCGCGCGCGGTGCATTGGCAAGCCCCCTGGCGCTATCTGGTGCTGGGCGGGCTTTTTGCGGTCTATTTCGTGCTGATGTTCGAAGGGCTGAAAACCGCACCTGCCGTCAGCGCGGCGGCTGTTTTCACGCTGACGCCGATTTTGGCGGGCGGATTCGGCTGGCTGGTGCTGCGTCAGGTCACAACGCCGCGCATGGCACTGGCGCTGGCCATCGGGGCTGTGGGGGCGGTCTGGGTGATCTTTCGCGCCGACCTGGGGGCGCTTGCGGCATTCGAGATCGGGCGGGGCGAGGCAATCTATTTCGTCGGTTGCGTGTCCCATGCGCTGTACACACCGATGGTGCGCCGGCTGAACAGGGGCGAGCCTGCGGTGGTGTTCACCCTGGGGACGCTGATTGCGGGATTTGGGCTGCTGACCGTCTATGGCTGGTCGGACATCATGGCGACCGACTGGCTGAACCTGCCTGCGATTGTCTGGATCACGCTGGTCTATATCGCAGTCTTTGCCAGTGCTGCCACCTTTGTCCTGCTGCAATTCGCGTCCTTGCGCCTGCCCTCGGCCAAGGTCATGGCCTATACCTATCTGACGCCGTCGTGGGTCATCATCTGGGAAATCCTGCTGGGCAATGGCGCGCCGGGGGGCATGATCCTGATCGGTGTCGGGCTGACCATCCTGGCGCTGTACCTGCTGCTGCGCGATGACAGCGCCGTGCGCTGAATGTGAGCGGGGCGGGAACCTTTTGGCAAGATATGGCGTTAGGTCTTCACAAATTGAATAAATGAAGGATCTGTCCATGCGTGGTATTTTTTACATCATCGGCGTCGTTGTCGTCGTTCTGGCCATATTGCGTCTGGCAGGTCTGGTTTAGACGACAGCCAGTGTCAGCGCTCTGACGCGTCGGGCTGTACGTCGCTGTCCAGTTCCTGCGCCAGAAACCGTTCGAATGCATCCAGGTTCACCGGCTCGAATTGCCCGAACCCCTGCATCCATACCGACGCGGTGCGCATCGCGTCGGGTTCCAGTTTGCACCACTTGACCCGCCCGCGCTTTTCCTGCGCAATCAGGCCCGCGCGTGTCAGGATCGTCAGGTGTTTGGAAATGGCCGCCAAAGACATCTCGAACGGCTCGGCCACGTCGGTCACGGCCATGTCATCTTCAAGCAACATCGTCAGGATCGCCCGCCGCGTCGGGTCGGCCAGTGCCGCGAATATCTGATCCAGATCATGTGCCATTCCCCGTCATAGCGGGGCTTTCCCCCGAATAGAAGTGTCACCAACGCGGATGTACAGGCCCCTGCGACGGCCAGCGGTGCGTCAGCCGCGCGTGGGTGGTGGCGTCCAGACCCATGTCACGGGCCAGATGCCGGGTGATATGGGGATTGCGCACGGGCTTGAGTGCCGAAGCTGCACGTCTAATCCGTGACCATATTGCAAAATTCATCCGGCCGCCAAAAGCGGTTGCTTTGAAAACCTGTTCCATATGACACCTTTAGAATATGACGACATCAGCTTTATCAGCGGTGTCGTGCGGCGGCTCAATCCAGATAAGTTTGACAAGACATGTGCAAAAATTGCACAGATATGTCATGCAACGACCGCTTCCCCCACTCAACGCCCTGCGCGCCTTCGAGGCCGCAGGTCGCCATCAAAGCTTTTCCCGCGCCGCAGACGAACTGCGCGTCAGCCACTCGTCGATCAGCCGCCATGTGCGCGGCCTTGAGGATTGGCTGGGTGCGCAATTGTTCCGCGATCTGCCGCGTGGCGTGGCGCTGACACGGGACGGGGCGGCGTATCTCGCGGATGTGTCGGGGGCGCTGGAGCAGATCAGCACGGCCACCGACCGGCTGACCGCGCGGCCATCGGGTGTTCTTGTGGTGAATGCCGAGCCGCTGTTTGCAACCAAATGGCTGGTCCCGCGTCTGGGGCTGTTCCACGCCGCCCACCCCGAGATTGAAATCCGGCTAGAGGCGTCGACCGGTCTGGCCGATGTGGCGCGCTACGAGGCGGACATTGCAATCCGTTTCCTTGCGGTTGCAGGGTCCGACCCGCAGGCGATCCTGCTGAGCGATGCGGCGATCTATCCCTATGCCGCGCCCGCGCTGATCCCCGTGGCCCCCGATGATCCGGCCGACCTGTTGCGCTATCCGCGTTTGCGCGACCGTTACAAGGACACCTGGGCGATCTGGGCCGAGCTTGCTGGCCTGCCGCCGCCCGAGACCGATGCCACATGGCGGATGCGCGCACATCTGGCGATCGAGGCCGCGGTGGCGGGGCAGGGCGTCTATATGGTGTCGTCCGACGTGGTGGCCAACGATGTGGCCGCAGGGCGGTTGCACCGGTTGTCCGACATCGGTTTCCACGATGGCGGGTTCTATCTGGTGCAGGCGCAGGGCAGCGCACGGCGCAGGGCGATCCGTATCTTTTCCGACTGGATGCTGGAGCAGGCCGCACCCAGGCGTGGTGGCCGCGGGCGGGAAGATCAACCAAACGGTTGAATATGGAAAACGGTCCGTTGGAGGGGTTTGGGGTCACGTGTGGACTCGCATGGCGCCGGACTTGCGCCAGATATACCTTTTAAATCAACATATTAGGCCGATTTCATTCCGGCACACCCCGCCATTGACTCAAAACCCGCATCACCGTAGCTATCCCCTCAAGTTTCCAAGTGGGGGACACCGCGTGGCGGGGCCAGAAGAACAGCAGCGTATGCGGGATCTCGAGGCCAAGATCAAAGCCCTGAAGGGCGAAGACAAGCCCGAGGCCCACCACTACGACGATCACCACTCTCAGGCGCAGATGGCCTGGCGGATGGTGATCGAACTTGTAACCGGTCTGGGGATCGGTTTCGGGATCGGATACGGGCTCGACAGCCTTTTGGGCACCAAGCCCTGGCTGATGATCCTGTTCATACTTCTCGGCTTCGCGGCCGGCGTGAACGTGATGATACGCAGCGCCCGCGAAATGCAGAGAGACGGAATGGCCAAAGCGGCCGACAGTGACGACGCCCCGCGGGGCACAGACGAAGGGCCCTGAGAATGGCAGACGAAGCACACAGCGCAGCAGCCACAACCGGCGCAGACATGGCACATGGTGCCGATGCCGCACACGGTGCGGACGGTGGTCTGGTCTTTCACCCGATGGACCAGTTTCTGGTCAAGCCGTTGTTCGGCCATGCCGGTGATCCGGTGTTCTGGTACACGCCCACCAACGTGACGCTGTGGCTGGGTCTTGCGGTTGTCGCGATCTTTGCGCTGATGGTTCTGACCACATCGCGCCGCGCCGTGATCCCCTCGCGCGGGCAATCGGTGGCGGAACTGGCCTATGGCTTTATCTACAAGATGGTCGAAGACGTGACCGGCAAGGACGGGATCAAGTATTTTCCCTATATCATGACCCTGTTCATGTTCATCGTTGTCGCCAACTTCCTTGGCCTGCTGCCCACTGCATTCACGCCCACGTCGCACATCGCTGTGACGGCGCTGCTGGCGATGGCGGTGTTCCTGGCGGTGACGGTGCTGGGTTTTGTCCTGCACGGTTTCAAGTTTCTGGGCCTGTTCTGGGTCTCGGCAGCACCGCTGCCGCTGCGCCCGATCCTGGCCGTAATCGAGATCATCTCGTATTTTGTGCGCCCTGTCAGCCACTCCATTCGTCTGGCGGGCAACATGATGGCGGGCCACGCTGTTATCAAAGTTTTCGCAGCATTTGCCGCGGTCACGGCCATCGCGCCGATCTCGATCGCAGCCATTGCCGCAATCTACGGGCTTGAGGTTCTGGTGTCCTTTATCCAGGCCTACGTCTTTACCATTCTGACCTGCGTGTACCTGAAAGATGCTTTGCATCCTGGGCACTAAGGTTCGGTCTACTACGCAAATCAAAATTCCATCGTAAGGAGAAAATCATGGAAGGCGATATCGCACAAATGGGTCAATTCATCGGCGCAGGCCTGGCCTCCGTCGGCATGGGTGGCGCGGCTATCGGTGTGGGCAACGTTGTTGGCAACTTCCTGGCGGGCGCCCTGCGCAACCCGTCGGCTGCCGCTGGCCAGACCGCAACCATGTTCATCGGCATCGCGTTTGCAGAAGCTCTGGGGATCTTCTCGTTCCTCGTCGCTCTGCTGCTGATGTTCGCCGTCTAAGCGTCTGACGATTATTCCTTACGCTATGGGCGGCGCGGTCAGCCGTGTCGCCCAATGGACTGATTGTTTGACTGGAGGCCATGATGGCAACTGAACCTATTGACCTAGAGGTCGCAGGAACCTGTACGGATGCAGCTGGCAGCGCCATCGGCATGCCGCAGCTGTGTGACGCATGGTTCGGCAACCAGATCTTCTGGCTGCTTGTCACCCTGGTCGTGATCTTTTTTATTCTGTCACGCATCGCTCTGCCCCGTATTGCGGCCATTCTGGCCGAACGTCAGGGCACGATCACCAACGACATCGCAGCCGCCGAAGACCTGAAAGCCAAAGCGCTTGAGGCCGAGGCCGCTTATGACCAGGCACTGGCAGATGCCCGCGCCGAGGCAGGTCGTATCGTTGACGCCGCCAAGGCTGAAATGAAGGCCGATCTTGATGTTGCCATCGAAAAGGCCGACGCCGAGATTGCCGAACGTACAGCCGAAGGCGAAAAAGCCATTGCCGAAATCCGCGAAGGCGCGCTTGTCGCTGTCAAGGATGTCGCCAAGGACACCGCGAAAGAAATCATCGCGGCGCTGGGTGGCAAGGCGGATGCCCGCACTGTAACAGCTGCGGTTACCGCACGGATGAAAGGATAAGACGATGAAAAAACTGATCGCCCTGTCCCTCGCTCCGTCTCTGGTTCTGGCGGCATCGCCCGCTTTTGCAGCCAGCGGCCCGTTCTTTTCGCTGCGCAACACCGATTTTGTGGTGCTGGTTGCGTTCCTGATTTTTGTTGGCGTTCTGCTGTACCTGAAGGTGCCCGGCACGCTGATGGGAATGCTGGACAAACGCGCGACAGGCATCAAATCTGAACTGGAAGAAGCCCGCGCCCTGCGCGAAGAGGCCCAAACCCTGCTGGCCAGCTATGAGCGCAAGCAGAAAGAAGTTCAGGAGCAGGCCGACCGTATCGTCGCCGCTGCCAAGGAAGAAGCCACAGTCGCGGCTGACGAAGCCCGCGAAGATCTGAAAAAATCCATCGCCCGTCGCATCGCGGCTGCCGAGGGTCAGATCGCATCGGCAGAAGCTTCGGCTGTGAAAGAAGTGCGCGACCAGGCTGTGAGCATCGCTATTCAGGCGGCCCGCGACGTGATCGCCAAGCAGATGACAGCTGCCGAAGGCAACAAGCTGATCGACGAGGCCATTGGCCAGGTGGATGCCAAGCTGCACTGATCCGTAACGGAGCATACGAATTTGAAACCCGGGGCAGTGCCTCGGGTTTTTTCGTTTTTGGGGGCTAGGGGCGCTTTGTGGATGTGAACCAGACCGCCGCGGCCAACGCACATATCACAATCTCAACCGCAAAGGTCCAATGCAGCAGGAACGACGCCACCCACCAGTCGCGGGTTGCTGGCACCACGACCAAGGGCGCAGCCCAATCTGTTACGGGCCACCCCCAGGTGATTTGCCCTGCGATGCTGTCCAGTATCAGGTGCAGTATGGCTCCGGCAGCGACACCAAGCACAGCGGCGCTGCCACGCCACCAGCCCAGCATGGCGATCAGGGCCCATAGCAGGGGTTTGTGGGTCAGGTAGGCATGGTGATGGTGCTGACGCGCATCCACCAGATAGAACCACAACAGGTCTATGTCGGGCAGAATCGATCCCGCCAGAACGGCGATCATCACCCTGCGAGAGGCGTCAGGCCGCAGGCAGCGCACTGCCAGATAGCCCGCAGGTAAATGCGCCACAAACATCAGCCCTGCGTTTCGTGATCCAGCCGTTGGCGGGCCACGTCTTCGTTACGCTCGGCTTTTTGCTGGTCGCGCAGGGCGCGTTCGACATAGTCCAGATGCGTCTCGACGGCGCTGCGTGCGGCCTCGGGGTTGCGTGTCTGGATGGCGTCGTTGATGGCGCGGTGTTGGTCCAAAAGGGCGCTGCGGGTGGTGCGCTGTTTGAACATCACCTGACGGTTATAGAACACGCCATTGCGCAACAGGTCATACATCGAACGCATCATATGCAGCATGATGACGTTATGTGACGCCTCGACGATGGCCATGTGAAACTGCGCATCCAGCGCGCTTTCTGCGTCGGAGTTGCGGGCAGGGTGGGCGGCGACCATCTTGTCGAAAATGGTTTGGACCACCTGAAGGTCGGTGTTCGACCCCAGCCGCGCAGCGCGTTCGGCGGCCAGCCCCTCCATGTCGCGGCGGAACGACAGGTAATCAAACACCGCTTCGTCATGGCGCGCAAACAGTTGCGTCAGCGCAGGGGCAAAGGCGGAGCCCAGCACGTCGGCCACAAACACCCCCGCACCGGGGCGGGCCGTCAGCAGCCCGGAGTCCTGCAAGCTGCTGATTGCATCGCGCAGAGATGGGCGCGACACGCCCAGCCTGTCGGCCAGTTCGCGTTCCGAGGGCAAGCGTTCACCGGGACGCAGGATGCCGCGCAGGATCAGCATCTCGATCTGGCGCACCACGGCGGAGGAAAGTTTTTCTGGGGCGACTGGGCGAAAGGGCATCGGCAATCCTTTGGGAATTGGTCAAATTATATGACCACCATGCCGTCGGGGTAAAGGGCAGCCTGTGCAGAGGTTCACCGGTTATTAACCATGTTGTACGCAATTTGGCGGAATGCGTACATATTTTCCGATGATCCTCGGCCTGCTGCTGACGGCCTGTAACACCCCGGGACCACATTTTCGCGGCCTGCCCGCCACCCGTGTCACCGTTGACGGATCGACCTTTGACGTGCGCGTGCGCGACCGTCTGGCAGAAGCACTGCGGGTGAACCCGGAATACGCCCCCCGCTTTGGCCCGATCCGGGGCCGCGCGGCTGTGGCGATGCAGAAAGTATCGGGCTGCAAAGTGACCGAAGTGCGCGGCGATCAGGCACTGGCCACAGGCCTGTTGGATTGCGGCAACGGGCCACCGCGGGTGACGATGCGGCCCGGCAGCGCCTATGCGTGTACCCCTGTTGCAGCACTTGGGTCTGAAACGGAATATGAATGCGATCCGATCTAGCAAGGATCGACGTGTAGCCCCCAAAACCCGCAATATCTTGTGGATAACTGTGCGGTTCACCGCTTTCCCTAGCGGTTGTCGTTGACAGGTCGTGATAGGCTCCGTCATCCTGAGCAGCACTGGAATCGGACCAAAGGCACAGATTTGCGCTTTACCAAGCTGAAACTGACAGGCTTCAAGAGCTTTGTTGATCCCACGGATCTGATCATCGCGGATGGTCTGACCGGCGTTGTGGGACCGAACGGCTGTGGCAAATCGAACTTGCTTGAGGCGTTGCGCTGGGTCATGGGAGAAAACCGTCCCACCGCGATGCGCGGCGGCGGGATGGAAGACGTGATTTTCGCCGGTGCAGCGACGCGGCCTGCCCGCAACTTTGCCGAAGTCAGCCTGCACATCGACAACAGCGACAGGCTGGCGCCGGCAGGGTTCAACGATCACGACCATATCGACATCGTGCGCCGCATCACCCGCGACGTCGGCAGCGCCTACAAGGCGGGCGGCAAGGACGTGCGGGCGCGTGACGTGCAGATGCTGTTCGCCGATGCCTCGACCGGGGCCCATTCGCCTGCGCTGGTCCGGCAGGGGCAGATCTCGGAGCTGATCAACGCCAAGCCCAAAAGCCGCCGCCGCATTCTGGAAGAGGCGGCGGGCATCTCGGGCCTGTACCAGCGCCGCCACGAGGCCGAGCTGAAGCTGAAGGGGGCCGAAGCCAACCTGACCCGCGTCGATGACGTGGTCGAGCAACTGGCGGCCCAACTGGCGCAACTGGCACGGCAAGCACGGCAAGCGGCGCGGTATCGCGAGATTGGCACGGAATTGCGCCGGACCGAGGGCATGTTGCTGTACCGCCGCTGGCGCGAGGCGGACGATGCGCGCGCCACTGCGGACGAGGCATTGCGCGCCCGTGTGACGGCTGCAGCACAGGCCGAGGCGCGGGTTCAGACCGCGATAAAGGCGCGGGCGGCTGCCGAGGACGGGCTGCCTGCACTGCGCGAGGAAGAGGCGATTGCCGCCGCATTGGTGCAACGTCTGATCGTGCAGCGCGACACGCTGACGGATCAGGAAGCCCAAGCGCTGCGCACGATTGAAACGCTCGTGGGCCGGATCGACCAGCTTGGCCGTGACATCGACCGCGAGGGCGGGTTGAACCGCGATGCGGGCGAGACCATCGAGCGGCTGGAATGGGAACAGACCGAGCTGCGCAAGGCATCCGAGGGGCATGAGGACCGTCTGGAGGCCGCCGTTGATGCCGCCCACGAGGCCGCATCGGTTTTGCAGGAACGAGAGGCCGATCTGGGCAGCCAGACCGAGGATGTCGCCCGGCTGTCGGCGCGCCACGGGTCGGCACAGCGGTTGCTGGATGACAGCCGCAAGACCGAGGAACGCTCGGAAAGCGAGGCGACCAAGGCGCGGGATGCCGTCGCTGCATCTCAAGCCGCGCTGACCAAGGCGGGCAGCGACTTCGAGGCAGCCGAACAGGCGTCGCGCGTGGCCGAGGAAACCGCGTTGCGGGCGGACGCTGCGCTGACCGCTGCCGAGACTGCGCGGGCCGATGCGCAGACCCGCGAAGCAGATGCGCGCGGCGAACGTTCAGAGGCCGAGGGCGAGATGAACGCCCTGCGCGCCGAAGTGGGTGCATTGGCGAAGCTGGTTGAACGGGATACGGCAGAGGGTGGGCAGATTCTGGACCGGTTGCAGGTTCAGAAAGGGTTCGAGAAAGCGCTGGGTGCGGCGCTGGCCGATGATCTGCGCGCGCCGCAGGTTGATGGCGACGGGCCGTCGGGATGGGCCGTGTTGCCTGCCTATGACAGCGATCAGCCATTGCCCGCAGGTGTCACGCCGATGACCCAGCACGTTTCGGTGCCCGAGGTCTTGACCCGTCGCATGTCGCAGATCGGTCTGTGCGATGCCGAGGATGCGGCGCGGCTGCAACAGCAGTTGAAGCCGGGTCAGCGGCTGGTGTCACCCGAGGGGGATCTGTGGCGCTGGGACGGATTCCGTGCCTGGGCCGAGGATGCCCCGTCGGCGGCGGCACTGCGGTTGCAGCAGCTGAACCGGCTGGAAGAGCTGAAACAGGGCCTTGAGCACGCGAGCCAGCGGGCCGAAGGCGCGCGGTCGGCGCACGAGGCACTGACGGCGCGGCTGTCCGAGTTGTCCAACGCCGACAAGGCCGCCCGCGAGGCGCGCCGCGAGGCGGATCGTCTGGTGGCCGATGCGGGCCGCGCGCTGAGCCGCGCCGAGGCCGACCGCAATCTGGCCGAGGGGCGTCTGGAATCGCTGTCGATGGCAGTGAAGCGCCACGAGGAAGAGGCCATGGCCGCCCGTGCCCGCGTGCTGGAGGCGCAACGGGCGCTGGACGAGCTGGACGATGTCGACGAAGCCCGCGCGGCGGTGGATGATCTGCGCATGACGGTCGAGGCGGCGCGGATCACCATGATGTCGCGCCGGTCGGCGCAGGACGAATTGCGCCGCGAGGGCGAGGTCCGCACACGGCGGTCGCAGGAGGTAACCAAGGAGCTGTCGGGCTGGCGGCACCGGTTGGAGACTGCCGAGAAACGCAGCGCCGAACTGGTCGAGCGCAAGGCGCAGTCCGAGGCCGAATTGAAGGCGGCGCAGGCCGTGCCCACCGAGCTGGCCGCCAAACGCGCCGACCTGTCCGAGATGATGGCCGAGGGCGAGGACCGCAAGGCCGCCGCCACCGATGCGCTGAGCGTGGCCGAGGGCGTGCTGCGCGAAGCGACTGTGGCCGAGCGCGAGGCAGAGCGTGCAGCATCCGAAGCGCGCGAGGCGCGTGCGGCCAGCGAAGCCCGCGCCGAAGCCGCGCGCGAGACGGTGCAGGCGGCGGCAGAGCGCATTGCCGAGGAACAACAGCAAACCCCGAACCAGTTGCTGACCGCGCTGGATATGGATCCCGGCCAGATGCCCCGCTCGGACGCGTTGGAGGCGGATGTGAACCGTCTGAAGCGCCAGCGCGAAGCCCTGGGCGCGGTGAACCTGCGCGCCGAGGAAGACGCGCGCGAGGTGCAGGAAGAGCATGACACGCTGGTCAGCGAAAAGGCCGATCTGGAAGAGGCGATCAAGACGTTGCGGTCGGGCATTGCCAGCCTGAACCGCGAAGGCCGCGAACGGCTGCTGACGGCGTTCGAGCAGGTGAACAGCAATTTCTCGTTGCTCTTTACCCACCTGTTTGGCGGCGGCGAGGCCAATCTGGTGATGGTGGAATCGGATGATCCGCTTGAGGCCGGTCTGGAAATCATGTGCCAGCCGCCGGGCAAGAAACTTTCGACGCTCAGCCTGTTGTCGGGTGGCGAACAGACGCTGACGGCGATGGCGCTGATCTTTGCGGTGTTCCTGGCCAACCCCGCGCCGATCTGTGTGCTGGACGAGGTCGACGCGCCGCTGGACGATGCCAACGTGACGCGGTTCTGCGATTTGTTGGACGAGATGTGCCGCCAGACCGACACGCGGTTCCTGATCATCACCCACCACGCTGTGACGATGGCGCGGATGGACCGGCTGTTCGGGGTGACCATGGGTGAACAGGGGGTCAGCCAGCTTGTCTCGGTCGATCTGAAAAAGGCGGCGAAGCTGGTCGCTTGAGGTCTGCGTGGAGGGTTGTGCGGCTTTGGTGTGGTGCGGCGGTTTAGCGGACCTTCTTGGGGCGCGCGCGTCACACAATATTGGTTCAGATGTCAGGCAGTTCTGCCCCGAACCGGAGTTGGACCGCGGGGCGTGAAAATGTCTGCTAAGCGGGACTTTGTGGCCATTCACCAAAGCCTGAAGTCAAGGCTCGATGAGCCACCCGTCGCAACGCGCTCAAACGCCAACCCCATCCACCAAAGCCCGGAATCAAGTATCCGTCTTGGTCAAGGGTGTTTTGGTGTCCATTCTCTGTTTTCGCTTATGAGAGTGTTTGCGAGGATCAGGAGTTTTCGCATGAGGACGGCGAGCGCGACCTTGTGGGGTTTTCCGGCGGCTCTGAGGGCATCGTATTTCTGGCTCAGATCGGGGTTTCGCTTCATGGCGACGAGGGCGGGCATGAACAGGCTCTCGCGCAGGAGCCTGCGCCCGCCCTGGATGTGGGCCTTTCCGCTCCACTGACCGGACTGACACGTGATCGGCGCGAGACCTGCGAGCGCCGCGATCTGCTTTGACCCCAGAGTGCCGATCTCGGGGCATTCGCTGAGCAGCGCCCGTGCGGTGATGGCACCGATCCCGGGGATCGAGGTGAGAATGCCGATTGCCCTGGCGCGTTCCGGGCAATCGCGGTTTCGCCGTTCGATTTCGGCGTTAAGCCTGTCGATCTGGTGGTTGACCTGACGCAGGCGTGCCCGGGTCAGGCGGCGGGTCACGTCGAGCTGTTGCGTGCCAAGGCGGTTCATCAGCGCGGTACGATCCCGCACCAGCCCGGTGCGGGCGACATGCAACTCCTTGATTTCACGCTGTTTGGGGTCGGTTGGCTGGTCCGGAACCAGCTCCAGCGCGCGCCCCATGAGCGCGAGCATGCGGGCATCGACCGCGTCGGTCTTAGCGCGTGTGCCGTGGGCCTGCGCGAAGCGGCGGGCCTGCAGCGGGTTCACCTTGACGAGCGGCAGGCGGCCTGAGAAATGGCTCTCGAGGCGTCGGTGGTAGGGGCCGGTGGGCTCGAAGACCACGCGCTCCGGCGTTGTCTGCCCCAACCAGCGCTCGAAGGCGCGCAGGCCTGTCGCGGTATTGTCGAACCGGGCGTGGGTTGCGGTGCTGAGCCGGTGCGCGTCAAGATGCGCTTTCGAGATGTCGATGCCGATGGTATCGTTGATCATCTTCGTCATGTCCTTTGCTTGTCGTGCAGAGCCTGTGAGCTGCTGCGTATCCGTTCAGGCCTCATGCGAAGACGACGGGCGATCTCACTTGATTACGGTCCTCGAAGACCTGGCCGCAGACGATCCACCCGTCGCCGGTGCCTGCGATCCAAAAGGTGGCTGGCACCGGCTCCACCTTCGCAGAAGAGCCACGGAAAGTCTGAGACAAGGCACGTAGTGCCGCCGGGCAGCGCCCGACCGCCCGTCGCACCAAAGGTGCGCCATCTACAGTCGGCACGCCTCTGGCGTGACGGGCGGGCGCAAACCCATCCACCAAAGCCCGGAATCAAGGTGCGTAGCACCGCCGGGCAGCGCCCGACCGCCCCATGGGCGGGCGCTTTCTCACCGTATTGCAGTTCTTTAGCCACACGCCAAAACATTGAAATTAAGTGGCCCCCGCCTGCGTAGCGATGCCCACCCGCGGTCGGGCACTGCCCTGTGTGGGTAGATCATTCAGGGCTCGATCCTGTCTTTCGCTGCGGCCTGCCCGAATGTCCGGTTGTCTGCGTTGGAGCAATGGTGTGAAGCGAAAATCAAAGTCACCTGACATTCACCACCTTGAACACGAAAACGCCCGCCCCGAAAGGGACGGGCGATAGACGGCGCGGCAAGCAAAGCTTACTTGGTTTCTTTCATCGCTTTCAGGCTTTCCTCGGTCAGGTCGACGTAGACGCGGACGTCACCGACTTCCATGTCGCGCTGGATGTTCAGGCTGTCCATGCCCACACGAACGTGGTCCTCGCCAATGCCCAGAAATCCGCCGATGTCCAGCTCGGCCCCTGTCAGTTGGCCGTCAGCCGAAACGAACAGTTCCCCGACTTCACCGATGTTTTCCATCTGGGCGTCGAAGACCACTGCACCTGTCAGGTCTTCTGTTGTCAGCTCGTCCAGCTGAACCTGGGTCCAGCCGTCAACCGAGACGGCCGGAGGCGCTGCGGAATAGATTTCCTGGTCTTCGGCCGACATCGTGCTGTCAGCTTCGGCCGTCTCCATGGATGTGTCCGCCGTCGTGTCGCCGGTCGCTGCCGTGTCTGTGTCGGCCATCGCCGGATCGCCCGTGCTCACATCGGGTTCGGCTGCTGCGCTGTCCGTGTCCGTCATCGCAGGATCGGTTGCTTTTTCCATCTCCGTCGCTGCCGTATCTGTTGCGACCGGACTTCCATCAGCCTGGCTGTCATCGGCCCAGGCACCAATCGCGGCCACATCATATTCAGGTGCGTTTTCCAGCGCGGCGGCATTGCCGTTGAACACGACGTAATAGTCGTCGCCGTCGTTCATACCGCTGACCAGTTTCAGCTGGTCGACACTCAGCGCCACAGTGCGTTCACCCAGGCCAAGGAAGCCCCCGATGTCGAGCAGAACAGCGTTGATTTCGCCGTTGGGGCTTATGACAAGGTCATCCACCTCGCCGACGCGCTCCCAGTCAATTGCGTCTGTGTCGATCTCTTGGGTGGTCACGTCTGTTGCGGTCACATAGACCGATTTGCCAATCAGGTTCGAGGCGCGCACGGTTTGCGCATCTGCGACGGATTCAGCGGCTGAATCAACAAAGGGCGATTGCGCCGGCGCCGTCTGTGCATAGGCTGAGGTTGCCAGAAGAGCGGCGGCTGCGGTGGTTGCTAGAAAGTGTTTCATGTGATCCTCCTGATCGTGTTGACTTGATGTCAGCAGAACACCGGGGATCGAGAGTGGTTCCTGAAATTTCGTAGTAATTTCGGTTCCTTATGTCATTTGATGTAGCGCGGATTTTTGCCTATTCAGGGGGCAAGACCGGAATCATCCCTTGGTTTCAACGGGTCCGCCCAGTTTCACCCATTCCGAGAAACCGTTTTTCAGATGGGCCGCTTTGAATCCCATGTCATTTAACGTATCGACCGAAATCGCCGAGCGCCAACCCGAGGCGCAGTGGAACACGAATTTGCGGTCTTCGGCAAAGATCTCTTTGAAATAGGGGCTGTCGGGGTCCACCCAGAATTCCAGCATGCCGCGCGGGCAGTGAAAGCTGCCGGGGATGTAACCGGTGCGCTCGCGTTCGCGCGGGTCGCGCAGGTCGACGATTTGCACGCCGGGGTCGTCGACCATTGCGATCAGGTCGGCGGTTTCGATTTCCTCGATACGGGCGCGGGCATCTGCGACCATCTGGGCGCTGGTTTTGGTAAGGGCCATTTGCGTGTCTTTCAAAGTTGGTTCAGCAGTGCAGGGGTCGGCCAAGCGTCGGCGGGCAGGCCAAGACGCTTTTGTTCGGCCTGCACTGCGGTGCGGGTGCCTGACCCCAGAATGCCGTCGATCTTGCCGACATCATAGCCCCTGTCTTTCAGACGTTGTTGCAATTGCTTCATCTGGGTGCTGTCCAGTCCGGCTTCGGGGGTGCCGGCATCATAGACGGGTGCGCCGCCCAGACGGGTGGCGAAATAGGCCGCCGTCAGCACATAGGTGAACGACTGGTTCCATTCGAAATAGACGTTGAAATTGGGATAGGCGAGGAAGGCCGGCCCCTTGTGGCCCTGCGGCAGGATCAGCGAGGCGGGCAGGTCGGCCAGTGTGCCGTTGCGTGCCTCGACGCCAAGCGCCTGCCAGTCGGCGGTGGATTTGACCGTGTCCAGCCCGCTTTGCGACCAGTCCATCGCGGCGGGCACGTTGACCTCTTGCAGCCACGGCTGCCCCGCCTGCCAGCCCAGATGGTGCAGCATCTTGCCGCCCGAGGTCAGCGCGTCGGGGGCGGAGGTTTTCAGGCTGACATGGCCGTCGCCGTCTGCATCCACACCGTTTTCGATGATGTCCATGGGCAGCATTTGCACCATGCCGATCTCGCCTGCCCATGCGCCCGTGGTTGTGCGCGGATCAAAGTCGTCGGCGGCGTGCAGTTGCATCGCGGCCAGCACCTGAGGGCGGAACAGGTCGGGGCGGCGGCAGTCGTGCGCCAGCGTCGCCAGCGCGTTGGCGGTGTTGAAATCTCCCTGAAACGCGCCGTAATCCGTCTCGAATGCCCAGAAGGCCAGCAGCACGGTGCGGTCGACGCCATAGGTTGCTTCGATGTTGTCAAAGACGCTGTCGTATTGCTGTGCCAGTTGCTTGCCCTTTTCAAGTCGCTGGGACGAGATCAGGCGGCGCGAAAACTCGATAAAGGGTTTCTGGAACACGCCTTGCGCCTGATCGGCCTTGAGCACGGCAGGGTCCTGACGCACACCCGACAGGAACGCATCGGCGGATGCGGCGGGGATGCCCATGCTGACGGCTTCGGCTTTCAGCCCCGCCTTGAAGTCGGCAAAAGAGCCGCCGCATTGGGCAAAGGCCGTTACAGGCAGGGTCAGAGCAAGGGCGAAAGTGGCAAGGCGCAGCATATCGGGTCCAGTTCAGAACAAGGAAAGAAGGGCGGCAAGGCCCAGAAACACTCCCCATGTCTTCCACAGTATCGCACAGGCGGCGTCAATGTCTGCTGCTGTCAGCGGCACGCGTCCGCCTGCGTTGACCCATGCCAGCGGCTGGATTGTGCCGTCATAGCTGCGCGGGCCGGCCAGCGCGATATCAAGGGCGCGGGCCATTGCGGCCTCGGGCCAGCCTGCATTGGGGCTGCGGTGGCGGCGGGCATCGGCGGTGATGTCAGACCACTGGTTCAGGCCGCCGGACAGCCCCGCGATCATCAGGGCGGTCAGGCGGGCCGGTATCCAGTTCAGCACATCGTCCAGACGCGCAGCGGCCCAGCCGAAGTGCAGGTATTTCTCGGTGCGGTAGCCGATCATGCTGTCGGCTGTGTTCACCATCTTGTAGATCACCAGCCCCGGCAGGCCGCCGATCAGGAACCAGAAGGCGGGGGCGATAACACCGTCGCTGAGGTTTTCTGCGGCGCTTTCGATGGCGGCGCGGGCGGTGGCGCTGGCGTCCATGTCGCGAGTGTCGCGGCTGACGATCATCGCCACGTTGCGGCGTCCCTGTTGCAGCGACATGCGCAGGCCGTCTGCTACGGCGCTGACATGTTGCACCAGTGATCGCTGCGCCAGCAGGATCGCGGCGGCGAGGGTGATGATGACGGGGCCGAACAGGGACAGGGCTGCGCCGATGGCTCCGCCCCCCAGCACCAGCAGCACGACAGCAAAAATGCCCCGCCATTTGCGGTTGTGACCAGTGTTCAGCCGCTGGTCGAGGGCGCTGACCGCGCGCCCCATCAGCACCGCAGGATGCGGCAGGTGCGCCCACAGCCATTTCGGTTCGCCCAATGCGGCGTCCAGCAGCAGGGCCAGGATCAGCAGGGGGGCGGTGTCCATCAGGCGGCCTCGATCTGTGCCCAACGGTCGGGGGCGGGCAGGCCAAGGCGCAGCCATGTGCCCGAATAGGGAAAGACGCGGCTCCAGATATGGGCGGCGGCCAGACGGTCGCGCCATGCGGTTGCATCGTCAACGTTGTACAGGCGGAACAGGTCGGTGCCGCCGACCACGGTGGCCCCTTTGGCTTTCATGATATCGTCCAGCCGCACCGCATCCTGTGCAAGCCGCGCGCGGGTTTGCGCGGCCCAGTCGGGGTCTGACAGGGCGGCGGTGCCTGTGGCCAGGGCAATGCCCGACACGGGCCATGGCCCCAGCATGGCGCGCAGTGCGCCGATCAGTGCAGGGTCGCCAATGGCAAAGCCCAGACGCAGCCCTGCCAGCCCCCAGAATTTGCCAAAGCTTTTCAGGATCACGGTGCCGGGGGTCTTGGCCTGCGCGATCAGCGAAGCGTCGGGCGTTACGTCGCAAAAGCTTTCATCGATCACGCGCAGGCTGGCTTGCAGGTCGGTGGTGGTCCACAGCCGTCCGTCGGGGTTGTTGGGATGGACCAATACCTGTGCCGTTCCTTGCGGGCCCACATCCCAGCCATGCGCCTGAAAGGCGGCGGCGTGTTCGTTATAGGTCGGGCCTGCGATGGCAACGCTGCCGGCCTTGGCCAGCCGTGGGATCTGGGCAATCAGGGCCGACGCGCCGGGCGCTGCCAGAACATCGGCACCCTCGGGCACCTTCCAGAATGTGCGCGCGGCGGCTTCGATCTGCGCGGTGGCGCTGGCGTCGGGCAGGGCGTTCCATGCATCGGGGCCAATCCGGGGCACCGGATAGGGCACCGGATTGATACCTGTCGACAGATCGACCCAGTTGGCGCGCGCGCCGCCAAAGCGGGCCACCGCCGCGTCCAGATTTCCGCCGTGATCCCGGTTTTGTGCCACGATGATGTCCTTTGACCATTTGGGCCGCTTATCGCTCTAATCACACGGGTCCGGCGGCGGAAACAAGCCGGTTTTGAGCGATTTTCCGACTTGTTAGGGATTGGTTCCGACGATTAACCAATTGTTAATAAATTGGGCGCCCTTCTAAAATCGAGGGTGCGGCATTCAAAGTGGCAGGGATATGAACGTATTGATCGTTGAAAGCGAACCCGCGCTGGCAGAGCTGTGGCGCAGACATCTGGTCCGGTCAGGTATGCATGTGCGGGTGTCGCACACGCAAGAAGACGCCATACGCGTGATTGCCGAGGATTGCCCCGAGATCATTATTCTTGATCTGGTGCAGGTGGAGGGCAGCGCGCTGGCCGTGTCCGATTTTGCCAGCTACCGCTGCCCTGATGTGCAGGTCATCTTTGTCACCAACACGACGTTCTTTTCAGACGGGTCGATTTTTGCCCATGCCCAGAACGCCTGTGCCTTTGTCCAAAGCGGAACCCCGCCCGAAGATCTTGCCGCGATGGTCGAACATTACGGTTCGCGGCACCCGCGAAGGTCTGCCTAGAGACCCTGGCCACGCCCGTGGGGCGCGTCGAAATCGGGGTCGGGATTGATCGGGATGATCCGGTGCGGGTTGATGGTCTCGTGGCTGTAATAATAGTGGCGCACGATATGATCGAAATGGACCGTTTCGGCCACGCCGTCCCATTGGTACAGCTCGCGCGTATAGGCCCACAGGTTGGGATAGTCGGTAATCCGTGCGCGGTTGCATTTGAAATGGGTGTGATACACCTTGTCAAAGCGCACCAGCGTGGTGAACAGCCGCCAGTCGGCCTCGGTGATCTGCTCGCCCATCAGATAGCGGTTCTGGCCCAGCCTGTCTTCCAGCCAGCCCAGCGTGTCAAACAGCGGGTGCACGGCATCGTCATAGGCTTGCTGTGTGGTGGCAAAGCCGGATTTGTACACACCGTTGTTCAACGTGTCATAGATGCGGTCGTTGACGGGTTCGATGGCGGAGCGCAGTTCGGACGGCCAGTAATCGTCGGTGTTGCCGGTGATCTCGTTGAACGCGCTGTTCAACATGCGGATGATTTCGGCGCTTTCGTTGCTGACGATGGTTTCGCGCTGTTTGTCCCACAGGATCGGTACTGTCACGCGCCCCGAGAATTTCGGGTCGGCGCGGGTGTAGATGTCGCGGGCAAAGGGCAGGCCGTACAGGGTGTCGCCGGTTACGCCGTCGTAATCGGAGTCAAAGGACCAGCCGTCGCCCAGCATGTCGGGATGCACGACCGAAACGCTGATGTGATCGGTTAACCCTTTGAGCGCGCGGAAGATCAGCGTGCGATGGGCCCAGGGGCAGGCCAGCGCGACGTACAGGTGATAGCGGCCCGATTCGGCGGCGAAACCGCCCGCGCCCGAAGGGCCCGCCGTGCCGTCTGCGGTGATCCAGTTGCGAAACCTGGCTTGGGCGCGTTCAAATTTCCCACCCGACGATTTCGTGTCGTACCACTGGTCGTGCCATTCACCGTCAACAAGCAAACCCATGCCATTCTCCTTTGCTGCTTGGGACAAACCTAGGGCGGCGCAGGCCAAAGGCCCATTGCCGCCGCCGCGCAGCCGCTCTGCGCAGGCGCACATTTCTGCAACAGCCGCAGTGCAGCAATTGGGGCTTCATGATAAATTCACTTGAAGCTGGTTAGAGTTAGGCCAAGTTTTATCTTGATAGAACTGGGGACGACCATGACGACATATCTGCCCAAAGAGGTTCAGGCCGGTCTGGACAGCGCCCGTTTGGCCAGCCTGAAAAAGGCGTCGCGCCTGCGTGTGAACATTGACGGGGTGACCCATCCGGTGCTGCGCATGTGGAAGACCGGGTTTTCGGTCGACGCGGCAACCGCGCCCTATTTGCGCGGCTATGTCGATCTGTATGACGGGGCCATCCACCTGTTCCAGTGTCTGATCGTCGCCACCGACGAAGAGGCGGGCGAGATGATCTATGAATTCAAGCGCGCCACCGCCGTTGCGGACAAACCTGCGCTGGATTTCGAAAAGTCACCCGACGCGCCCGTAGCGCTGCTGATGGACCGCCCTGCCGTCGATATGTGATCTGCACGCTTGACGCATCGTTGCGGCGCGGCTACTTGCAGGCAAGGGTCCGACCCCTGCCGCTCGCATTGATGGTGAAGTTCGGGAACCGACATCTGGTCCCTTTTTGGTACACATGCGGTCTGACGGCAACGCGAGCCCCTTCCCGATACCGCATCTGAGACCGAAAGAGGCTCAAGATGTTCTATCTGTCCTTTGCGGGTGCGCCATGACGCATACGCCCGCTTCCAATATTTTCCTGAGCGGCCCGTTGTTGCCGCTGTTTCTGCGCACGGCGGCGCCCATCATTCTGGTGATGGGGGTCAACGGTGCCTTTGCCGTGGTTGATGCCTATTTTCTGGGCGTCTATGTCGGCGCGCATGCGGTGATTGCGGTGACGCTGATGTTTCCGCTGTATATGATGCTGGCGGCGCTTTCGACGCTGGTGGCCAACGGGTTCTCGGCCATCTATGCCCAGGCGCTGGGCGCGGGTGACAGTGCGCGCGCCCGTGCCATTCTGGGCAGTGCGCTGCAACTGGCGCTGGTGGTCAGCGTGGCGTTGATGGCGCTGTTTGCCCTGTTTGGTGGTGCCGCTGCGCTGCGCGTGGCGGCGGGGGATGCCGGTCTGGCGGCCACCGGTCATCTGTATATCGCGATCCTTGTTTATGGCGCGCCGCTTGGGTTCCTTGTCGGGATCGGGGTTGATGCCCTGCGCGCCGAAGGCCGCATGGGCGCGATGGCGGCGATCATGCTGTCGGCGGCGCTGCTGAACATCGGCTTTGATGCGCTGTTGGTGGTCGGGATGGGCTGGGGCGTGGCGGGGTCTGCGATTGGCACGCTGCTGTCGCAGGTCTGCGCGGGGGCTGCGGTTCTGGCGTTGCGCCGTCGCCAGCCACCGCCGCAGGTGTGGCCGCTGTACCCGACCTATTGGGGGCGGCTTCTGGCGCTGGGCGCTCCGTCAAGCCTGGGGTATCTGGGGCTGTCGCTGTCAGCGGCGGTGACGCTGGGTGCGATCCAGATCTGGGGTGGTACGCAGTTCAATGCCATCTCGGGGGCCTTTGGCATCATCACGCGCCTGATGACCTTTGCATTTCTGCCACTGTTGGGGCTGTCGATGGCGTTCCAGACGATCACCGCCAATGCCTTTGGCGCGGGGCAGGGGGTGCGGGTGCAGGCCGCGCTGCGCATGGCTGTGGGTCTGGGCCTGGTCTATGGGCTGGGCGTGCAGGTGCTGTATCTGTTGGGCGCGCCGGGGCTGGGGGCGGTTTTTGTCGATGATCCGCAGATCGTCGCACAGGTGGCGCGGATCCTGCCGATCACCACGGCGACGATGTTCATGTTCGGGCCGCTGATGATAGTGGCGACGCATTTTCAGGCCATCGGAGACGCCCCGCGTGCGGGGCTGTTGGGGCTGTCGCGCACCTATCTGTTCGGGCTGCCGCTGACGCTGTTGTTGCCGCTGGTCTGGGGCGAGGTCGGTATCTGGCTGGCAGGACCGGTGGCAGAGTGTCTGGTGCTGGGGCTGACGGTTTGGGTGCTGTGGCGCAGATGGAGGTCAGACGAGACCGGACCAAGGTACACGGCACCACAGGCCAAAACGCTGAAATAATGCGGAATGAAAACGTTGCAGCGCCCACCTTGCGGTCGGGCGCTGCGCTTTGTCGCGTTTACTGCAAGTCGCCAAAGGCCGCGGTCAACCGCTTGACCGCCTCTTCGACGCGGCTGCGTTGTGTGGCGATGTTGAAGCGCATGAATGTCTCGCCGCCCTTGCCGAATGTCGGGCCGTAGTTGGTGGCAATCCGCGCATCTTTCTCGATCCGGCGGGTGATCTCCGCGCGGTCCATGCCGGTGCCTGCAAAGTCCACCCAGCTGAGGTAAGTCGCTTCGAGCGGCATCGCCTTCAGCCCCGGAATCGCGTTCACGCCCGCGTCAAAGATACGCGCGTTGCCAGCGATATAGTCCATCACATCGTCAACCCATGCAGCGCCTTCGGGCGAATAGGCGGCTGTGGCCATGAACAGCCCGAATGCGTTGGGTGACAGCCCCAGTGCGCCCATACGTTTGGCAAAGCGCGCGCGCAGGTCTGCGTCCTGGATGATCACATTGCCCACATGCGCCCCCGCGATCGAGAACGTCTTGGTCGTGGCGGACATCATCACCAGCCGGTCTGCGACGCCGTCGATCCTGGCCATCGGGATGTGGGTGTTGCCGGGCATCACAAGATCGTGGTGGATCTCGTCCGATACGATGATCAGGTCATGCCGTTTGGCGAACGCTGCCACGCCTTCCAGCTCGGCCTGTGTCCAGACCCGGCCACCGGGGTTGTGCGGGCTGCACAGGATCAGCAGCTTTTCACTGCCGTCCAGCTGCGCGTCCCATGCGTCGAAATCCAGTTCATAGCGGCCGTCGTTCAGGGCCATCTGGCATTCAACCACGCGCCGGTCGGCGGCGTTGATCACACGCGCAAAGGCGTGATAGATCGGCGTGAACATGACCACACCGTCGCCCGGTTGGGTATAGGTGTCGATGCACATGGCCGCGCCGTTCACCAGCCCGTGGGTGGTAAAGATCCAGTCGGTGTCGATGTCCCAGCCGTGACGCTCCTTCATCCACCACCGGATCGCGCCGCGATAGGCGCTGTCGTCGCCGAAATAGCCGAACATGCCGTGATCGACCCGCGCCTGTAGTGCGTCGACGATGCATTGGGGGGCGGCAAAGTCCATGTCTGCGACCCACATCGCCAGACCATCATCGGGCGAGACGCCATATGTCGGCTCCATCATGTCCCATTTTGCGCAATGGGTGCCGCGGCGGTCGATGATGTCGTCAAAACTCATAAGGGACTCTCCTGTGATTACGAAAGCATTGCTAACGTGCGCACAGCCGAGCGCAAGGGGGCGTTGCACCGCAGCCTGAGTTGCCCTACATGACCTGCCATGAAACGCCCTATCCTTTTGCACCCCGATCCACGGCTGAAAAAGCTTTGCACGCCCGTCACTGATCTGACGGACGAATTGCGCACGCTGGCCGACGACATGCTGGCCACAATGTATGATGCGCCGGGCATCGGGCTGGCGGCCCCTCAGGTGGGCGTATTGGAACGGGTTATTGTGCTGGACTGCGTCAAGGCCGAGGGCGAGGCTCCCCGGCCGATGATTATGTTCAACCCTGAAATCATCGCGGTTTCGGACGAGATGAATGTCTATGAAGAAGGCTGCCTGTCGATCCCCGAGCATTTTGCCGACGTGACCCGCCCTGCCGACGTGCAGGTGCGCTGGATCGACCGTGACGGCAAAGAGCAGACCGAAGAGATGGGCGGGCTGTGGGCCACCTGCGTGCAGCACGAGATCGACCATCTGGATGGCAAGCTGTTCATCGACTATCTAAAGCCGCTGAAGCGCCAGATGATCACCCGCAAGATGACCAAGCTGAAACGCGAACTGGCCCGCGAGAAATCATGACCCTGCGCCCGTTCCTGTCCTGGCCTGACAAGCGTCTGCGCACGGCGGCGGCGCCAGTGGACGAGATCACGGACGAGATTCACGCGCTGTGGGCCGATATGGTCGAGACGATGGACGCGATGCCCGGTGTGGGGCTGGCCGCGCCGCAGATCGGAGTGATGCTGCAAGTGGCGGTGGTTGATGCCACGCCCGACCGCAGCCGCCGGATTCTGCTGGCGAACCCGACGGTTCTGATGGCTTCGGACGAGGTCGAGGCGGGCACCGAAGCCTCGCCCAACCTGCCCGGTGTGCACGCCGAGATCACCCGACCCAAGGCGGTCACCGTGCGGTTTCTGAACGCGCAGGGGGTGATTGACCGGCGCGATTTTACCGGGCTTGAGGCGCGGTCGGTCCAGCACCAGATCGACCATCTGGCGGGGCGGATGTATTTCGACAATCTGGGCCGTGTGAAACGCGATATGCTGATCCGCAAGGCGCGCAAATCCCGCTGATCGGCTGCCCGTCAGGAAAGGACACAGGATGCGCATCATCTTTATGGGCACGCCCGATTTTTCGGTGCCGGTGCTGGACGCGCTGGTTGAAGCGGGTCACGAAATTGCCGCCGTTTATTGCCAGCCGCCGCGTCCTGCGGGGCGGGGCAAGAAGGACCGCCCGACGCCGGTCCATGCCCGCGCCGGGGCGTTGGGGCTGGAAGTGCGCCATCCGGTGTCGTTGAAATCTGCCGAGGCGCAGGCGGAATTCGCGGCCCTGCAGGCGGAGGTGGCGGTGGTCGTGGCCTATGGGCTGATCCTGCCGCAGGCCATTCTGGACGCACCTGCGCGCGGTTGTCTGAACATTCACGCCAGCCTGTTGCCGCGCTGGCGCGGGGCGGCGCCGATTCATCGCGCGATCATGGCGGGAGACGCTGAAACCGGCGTGTGCATCATGCAGATGGAGGCGGGGCTGGACACTGGCCCCGTGCTGCTGCGCGAAGCGACACCGATTGGCATGAGCGAGACAACCGCGCAATTGCACGACCGGCTGAGCGCGCTGGGCGCTGCGGCTGTTGTGCAGGCGCTGGCGCAGTTGGACGGGTTGCACCCGCAGGCACAGCCCGAGGACGGCGTGACCTATGCCCACAAGATCGACAAGGCCGAAGCGGCGCTGGACTGGTCACGCGATGCGGTCGAGGTCGACCGGCAAATTCGCGGGCTTTCGCCGTTTCCGGGGGCTTGGTTTGAACGTGACGCTGTGCGCATCAAGGTGCTGGGCAGCCGTCTGGCCGAGGGGCAGGGCGATGCGGGTGTGGTGCTGGATGATGCGCTGAGGGTGGCATGTGGTTCGGGTGCCGTGCAACTGACCCGCTTGCAAAAGGCCGGGCGCGGGGCGCAGGATGCGTCAGAGTTCCTGCGCGGCAACGCTTTGCCCGCAGGCACACAGTTGTAGGAGCACGCGATGTTTCCCGTTCTGATCGGCACCGTGGTGATTGCGGGGATCGTCGGCTATGTCTCTGAACGCTCGGGGTTCACCCGCAACGGTATTTTGCAAAGCATCATCATCTGCATCGGCGGGGCGTTTCTGTTCTACTTTGTGCGGCTGATGTTCGGCTTTGGCTTCAACAGCGCGGGACTGAACGCGATTGTGTCCAGCATCGGGGCGTTGATTATTGTCCCGACCCATTGGCGCAGGTAGCGGGCCGGCCCTTCGGGGAGGATTTTCTAAATCAGAGAAATAACCGGGTTCAGGATTTTGGCGGGGTCGAGCGGTAGGTGGGCAAGTGCCAGCCAAAGGCCAGCGAGCCTGCGCGCAAGGCCCATGTAACAGCCGCCCCTGCGGCCAGTGCAGGCAGGCCCGGTGCGATGTAAGCCGAAGTGAACCACAGCGCCAGCGCACCGCCAAAGGCCGCCGAGACGTAAAGTTCGCCCAGTTTCAACACCACGGGCACGTCGCCCACCACCACGTCGCGCATCAACCCGCCCATGCAGCCGGTGATCATGCCCATCAGGATCACGATGGGCGCAGGCGCGCCAAGGTCAAGCGCCACACCCGCCCCTGCGGGTACGGCGATGGCAAGGGCGAAGCTGTCGAGCCAGACAAGCGTGCGCAGGCGGCTTTCCAGCAGGTGCGCGGTGAAGAACACCACGATGGCCGCCCCACATGCGACGGCGATATAGGTGGGTTGGGCGATCCAGAACACCGGATTGCGATCCAGCAGCACGTCGCGCAGGGTGCCGCCACCCATGGCGGTCAGGCAGGCGATGAACAGAAACCCCACGGGGTCCATCTGGGCGCGGCTGGCGACCAGCGCGCCGGTCAGGGCAAAGATCATGACCGAGCCGAAATCGAGAAGCGCCAGCCAGCTCATAGCGCGGCCTTGATCCAGTCGATGGCGCGGTCGTGAGGCGCGGTCAGGCCGTCGGGCAGGGGGTCGTCCAGCGCCAGCCAGCCAAAGCGTAGCAGGGTTCCGTCGGGGCCTGCGTTCTGCCATTGGGCGCGCACGGGTGGCACCGTGCGGCACAGGGCGAAATGCCAACGTTCGCCCGCGATGATGTCGTCAGAGGTGCCCAGCAGCAGCGCGGCGCGTGTTTCCAGCCCGCCGATGGCATAAAGTGCCTGTGCGGCGGTGTTTTCGGGGCGGGCGTCGGGGGCGATGTCGGCGTGGACCAGTGCAGGCTGCGGATGCGTCGCGATGGCCAGACGACGGGGGGCTCCGTCGGGGTGCAGGGCCACGGGGCAGGCGACCAGCTTCATTTCGACTTGGTCTTGAAGGGGGCCATACCCGCGCGCGCCAGCGCATCGGCGCGTTCGTTCTCGGGGTGGCCTGCGTGGCCCTTGACCCATTTCCAGGTCACGTCGTGGCGGGCCTGCGCCTGATCCAGACGCTGCCACAGTTCGGCATTGGCCACCGGCTTTTTCGCGGCGTTCTTCCAGCCGTTTTTCTTCCAGCCGAAGATCCACGCGGTGATGCCGTTTTTGACATAGTTGCTGTCAGTCACCACGGTGATTTTGCTGGGGCGCTCCAGCGCCTCGAGCGCGTTGATCGCAGCCAGCAGTTCCATGCGGTTGTTGGTGGTCGCGGCCTCGCCGCCTTTCAACTCGCGTTCCTTGACGACCGCGCCGTTGTCCATTGCGCGCATCAAGGCCCCCCAGCCTCCCGGGCCGGGATTGCCGCTGCACGCGCCATCGGTATATGCAAATAAATCAGCCATGAGCGCGCAGACATAGCCAGTTGGCATAGGTGCCGTCCAGCCCCTTGTCGCGCCCGAATACGCGGGCGTCGATGGTAAACCCCGCGCTGGTCAGCAGGCCGGCCAGTTCGTCTTCGGAATAATAGGTGTACAGCCTGCCGATGCTGTCGCGGGCCGATCCGGTGCCCAGCTTCATGCCGATGTGGAAAAGCCCGCCCACCCGCAGGGCCGCCTTGAGCGCCGCCAGATGGCGTGGCATGTCGGCGCGCGGGGCGTGCAGCAGGCTGAAGTTGGCCCAGATGCCGTCAAACTGGCTGCTGATGTCGTCGAAGGTGCCAAGCTGCGCTGTCACGCCGGGGTGTTGCGCGGCCATGGCCACCATTTCGGGAACAGCGTCCATGGCGACCACGTCAAAGCCTGCCTGCGCCATCCGTCCGGCAGCGCGCCCCGGGCCGCAGCCCAGATCCAGCACGCGACCCGTGCCAAGGGTGGCGATGAAGTCGGTCAGTTGCGGGTCTTCGTGGTCGGTCATGGTGGCGTAATCTGCGGCTTTGGCCGCGTAGACATCCAATGTGGTCTTGTCACTCATGCGAAGACCCCGATGGCCAGACAGATCAGAACGATGCCGGTCAGCAGCAGCCGCAGCGACATCCACCACGCGGGCGCCAGCCCCCAGCGCCAGAATGCGAAATCCAGCAGCAGCAGACCCGCAAAGCCGATCATCAGGTTCAGCCCCGCCGCTTGGGGTCCGTTGCCTGTCATCAAAAAGGCCCAGAGTGCGGGAATGGTCGACAGGGCATAGCCTGTTGCGGCTTGTGCGCCTTGTGCCTTGGTGGCGAACCCCCACAGCACGCCGGACATGAACGACAGGATCACCGCGCCGTAAAACAGCTGGATGTAGGGGCCGACAAAACGTGCGCCCAGCGTGCGCAGGCACCAGTCGGCCAGATCGGCGTTCAATCCGGTGGCAGCGCCCCAGACAAAGGGGATCAGGCCCAACAGGCCCAGTATGAAAGGTGCGCGGGGGATTTGCATCATCGGGGCATCGGTCCTGTCAGACAGTGGGAGAAGGTCAGTCGCCGTTCCAGACCAGCTCAAGACGCAGCCCGCCGGGTTCTGCGAACATCATGTGCTGTCGGGGGCCGTCGCCCATGGGTTCGGGCATGAATTCGACCGTCACGCCGGGCCAGCCCGCGACCAGTTCGGCGGTGGCGATCAGGCTGGCATGGTCGGGGACGGACAGCGCCAGATGATGCAGGCCGATCTGGGTGTGCCGGTCAAAGGCGCGGGCGGATTTGTCCGCTTGCCACAGGGTCAGACGCAGGCTGCCGTCGGTGACGGTGTTGCGCGGATAGGTCAGATCCTGGGCAGTTTGCAGCCAGCCCAGACATTTGACGAAAAACCCCGTGGTCGTGTCCAGATCACGCACGGCAAGACCAAGGTGATCGAGGCCGCTGGTCTTGGGCATATCTCTCTCCTCAGGCGGGGGTGCGCAGCACGCGGGGGACTTTGAATTCGACGTTTTCCACGGCGGTTTCCACCAGTTCGGTGGTCACGTCAAAGCGGGCTTTCAGCGCGTCGATCACCTCGTTTATCAACACTTCGGGGGCGGATGCACCGGCGGTGACGCCGATTGAGGCGATTCCTTCAAGGCTGCGCCAGTCGATGTCGGCGGCCCGTTGCACCAGTTGCGCGTAATCGCAGCCTGCGCGTGCGCCGACCTCGACCAGACGACGCGAGTTTGACGAATTGGGTGCGCCGACAACCAGCATGGCATCGCATTTCGGCGCGATGGCCTTGACTGCTTCCTGCCGGTTGGTGGTGGCATAGCAGATGTCTTCCTTGTGGGGGCCGACGATGGTGGGAAAGCGCGCCTTGAGCGCTGCGACGATGTCAGCGGTGTCATCCACGCTTAGGGTGGTTTGCGTGACATAGGCCAGTCGCGCAGGGTCGCGCACCGTGACGCGGGCAACGTCATCGGGGGTTTCCACCAGCAGCACCTCACCTTCGGGCAATTGCCCCATGGTGCCTACGGTTTCGGGGTGTCCGGCGTGGCCGATCATGATCATTTGCAAGCCCGCCTCGGAATGGCGTTCTGCTTCGATGTGGACCTTGCTGACCAGCGGGCAGGTGGCATCGACATAGACCATCTGCCGGTGCTCGGCCGCGGCGGGGATGGCCTTGGGGACGCCGTGGGCCGAGAAGATAACGGGCCGGTCGTCGGGGCATTCGTCCAGCTCTTCGACAAAGATGGCCCCCTTGTCGCGCAGCCCGTCGACGACAAAGCGGTTGTGCACGATTTCGTGGCGCACATAGACGGGCGCGCCCCATTTTTCGAGCGCCATTTCCACGATCTTGATGGCACGGTCGACACCTGCACAAAACCCGCGCGGGGCGGCAAGGAACAGGGTCAGGGGCGGTTTGGTCGGCATATCAGGCTCCGGCATGGCGATATCAGACAGGTAGGATGTCGGGCGGGCCGCGTAAACCCTGTGGGCGCGGCTCAGTCGCCTTTGCGCCAGATCAGTTGCGCGGCTTCGGCGCGGTTTTTCACGCCCAGTTTGCGATAAGCGGACTTGAGGTAGTCCGAAACCGTATGCGGCGAGATTTCGCACATCCGGGCACATTCCTTGCGGCTCAGCCCGCTGGCGACCAGATAGATCAGCTCACTTTCGCGCGCGCTGAGGTCTGCGGTCACCGCGAACCCTGGCGCGACCTTGAGGTCGCGAAAGGCTGGATCCGGTTGGATGTCCTGTTCGCGGGCCAGCTCTTCGATCCTGCGGTGGGCGATCAGGCAGAAAAATCGCAAGGCTTCGGCCTTGGGGGCGATGCGGTCATTGAACTGGGCGCTCGACAGGCCGGTGCCAAGGTTGAAGCCGCCAAAGCGCTGCGATCCTTCCAGGCGCATGGGAATGCCAAGCCCCGACAAAAAACCATGTGCGGCGGCGTCTTTGATGAAATCCCTGGCTGTGTCGGGCAGGTAGGCGTGTTCAGACAGGAATTCGTAGCCCGTAAAGCTGATGGCGTAGCTGCGACAGCAATGCGCCAGAAACGGATCCTCCTGCGGTTGCAACGTCGCGTAGATGTCGGGCCGGTTGGTCAACGCGAACGGCGCACCGAAGTCGCTGTTCACCGTCAAGTAAATGACGTGATCAATGCCGCTTTCGGCGAGTCCTTCAAGCGTCAGTGCCCAAAGTGTCTGGATATCTTTGGCCTTATCAATGGCCGCTATTTTACTCTGCATCTACCCCTGCACCCCCCCCTTATTCGGGGGGTCGTGTTCTGCGGTGTTTTCACTAAAATGTGTAAGATAACATAAGACGAAAAAATTTATTTCAAGAAAAACCGGACCTCTTGCACGAGAGGTCCGGCCATTCAGCATTGAGCCACGCGCCAGATGGCAGCGCAGTCGGTCAGAAACAAGCGGCGCCTTTGCGTCGCTTAGCGTTCGTTTGCTACCGCGTTCTGGCGTGGTGCAAAGTCTTCATCGCGGGGTGGGCGGCCGATAACGTCTTTCAGCTCGTCCAGTTCGATGAAGTTGTCGGCCTGACGGCGCAGATCGTCCGAAATCATCGGCGGTTGGCTGCGGATGGTCGATACAACCGACACGCGAACGCCCTGACGTTGCAGGCTTTCGATCAGCGGGCGAAAATCACCATCGCCGGAAAACAGCACAATGTGATCCACACGCGGAGCAAGCTCCATTGCGTCGACCGCCAGCTCGATATCCATGTTGCCCTTGACCTTACGCCGCCCCATCGAATCCGTGTATTCTTTGGCGGGTTTGGTCACCATGGTGAAACCGTTGTAGTTCAGCCAGTCAACCAGAGGGCGAATGGGCGAATACTCGTCATTCTCGAGCAAGGCGGTGTAGTAAAATGCGCGCAGCAGTTTCCCACGACGCATGAACTCTTGACGCAACAGTTTGTAATCGATGTCGAAGCCCAATGCCTTCGCAGCCGCATACAAATTGGACCCATCGATGAACAGCGCAAGCCGTTCGTCCTTATAAAACATAAAACGTCCTTTCGAAAATCACCCTGTCTGCCTGTTTCCGTGAGTGTCTTGTTGAGTTAAGACAGAGTGTACCGCGCGAAAATAAGTATTTTTGAGTATGCCGCAAGGCACCCAAGGCGTCAAAAGGGGTATTCACCTGATGCAATTCCGGTCAGATATACTGATTGCCGTGGGGTCAAACGAGCGGTCTTCCGCCGGAACTCCCGTCGAAACGCTGAAAACAGCCTATGCGTGTGTTGAAAAAGCAGGGGCAGTGATTCGTGCGACAAGTCAATTTTACAACACGCCTTGCTTTCCCGCAGGGGCTGGTCCGGACTATGTCAATGCGGCTCTCGCGCTTGAATGGAATGCAACGCCACAAGAGATTATTGCGCAGTTGCACCGGATCGAGGCCGAACTGGGGCGCGCCCGTGTGCAGCGCTGGGGGCAGCGTACACTTGATCTGGATCTGATTGCGGTCGGGGATCGGGTACTGCCGGACCTGCCCGGCTATCGGCGCTGGCGTGACCTGCCGCTGGAGCGGCAGATGAAAGAAGCGCCGGACCGGTTGATCCTGCCACACCCGCGCATGCAGGACCGTGCCTTTGTGCTGGTGCCCCTGGCGGAAGTCGCTCCCGATTGGGTGCATCCGGTGTCCGGGTTAAGCGTGCTACAGATGCGCGATGCGCTGGATCCCGTCCTGCGTGCGGAGGTCAGGGCGCTGTAGCGGCGGGTGCTGCGTCGCTTTGGCACCTGTTTTCGCCTTGTCATCAGGTGCAGATGCGCCTAAATACACGTCTTCTGATATTATTGTTCTCTGCAGGAGCACCCAAATGGCCCGCGTAACCGTCGAAGACTGTGTAGATAAGGTTCCCAACCGCTTTGAGCTGGTGATGCTTGCCGCACATCGGGCACGCGAAATTTCGGCGGGCTCGGCTGTGACTGTGGATCGTGACAACGACAAGAACCCCGTCGTTTCCCTGCGTGAAATAGCAGAAGAAACCCAGGCTGCCGACGACCTGCGCGAGCGGATGATCGAAAGCAACCAGAACCAGATCGAAGTTGATGAGCCCGAAGAAGACGCAATGGCGCTTTTGATGGGTCAGGAAACAGCTGACAAACCCGACGAAGACAGCATGACCGAAGAGATGCTGCTGCGTCAGTTGATGGCGGCTCAGGGGCAGGGCTAACGCCTTAAGGTGCGGACCAAATGATATCTGCCGATGACCTGATCGCACTGGTCCGCAACTATAATCCGAAGACAAACGAAAAACTCATTCGTGCCGCCTATGACTATGGCGGCAAGATGCACGAGGGGCAGTTTCGCCACTCGGGCGAGCCGTATTTCACGCATCCCGTGGCGGTCGCCGCGATCCTGACCGAACAGCAGCTGGATGATGCCACGATCATCACCGCGCTGTTGCATGACACGATCGAAGACACCAAAGCCTCGTACAAGACCGTATCAGAGCTGTTTGGCGACGATGTTGCCACGCTGGTCGATGGCGTCACCAAGCTGACAAACCTGCAACTCAGCTCGCTGGAAACCAAGCAGGCCGAGAATTTCCGCAAGCTGTTCATGGCCATGTCCAAGGACATGCGGGTGATTCTGGTCAAACTGGCCGACCGTCTGCACAATATGCGCACGATCAAATCCATGCGCGTTGACAAACAGGTGCAAAAGGCACGCGAGACGATGGATATTTTCGCGCCGCTTGCAGGCCGGATGGGGATGCAGTGGATGCGCGAAGAGCTGGAGGATCTGGCCTTTCGGGTGCTCAACCCCGAGGCGCGTGCGTCGATCATCCGCCGCTTTGTCACCCTGCAACGCGAAACCGGCGACGTGATCCAGCGGATCACCAACGACATGCGCAAAGAGCTGGAAAAGACCGGGATCGAGGCCGACGTTTTTGGCCGTGCGAAAAAGCCGTTTTCGATCTGGCGCAAGATGCAGGAAAAGGATCTGACCTTTTCGCGGCTGTCGGATATCTATGGTTTTCGTCTGATTACCGAAAGCGAAGAGGATTGTTATCGCGCGCTTGGCACGATCCACCAGCGCTGGCGGGCGGTGCCGGGGCGGTTCAAGGATTACATCAGCCAGCCCAAGACCAACGGCTATCGGTCGATCCACACCACGGTTTCGGGGCGCGACGGCAAACGGGTCGAGGTGCAGATCCGCACCCGCCAGATGCACGACGTGGCAGAAAGCGGCGTGGCGGCGCATTGGTCCTATCGGGATGGGGTGCGGTCGCAGAACCCCTTTGCGGTTGATCCGGTCAAGTGGATCGCGGGGCTGACCGAGCAGTTCAACGACGAGGACGATCACGACGATTTTCTCGAAGCGGTCAAGCTTGAGATGTATTCGGATCAGGTGTTCTGCTTTACGCCCAAGGGCGATGTGGTGAAGCTGCCGCGCGGGGCGACGCCGATTGATTTCGCCTATGCGATCCACACCCGTATCGGCAACGCCTGCGTCGGGGCCAAGGTGGACGGAATGCGGGTGCCCTTGTGGACACGGGTCAAGAACGGCCAGTCGGTGGAGATCATCACCGCCGAAGGGCAGACGCCGCAAGTCACATGGCTGGAAATCGCGACAACGGGCAAGGCCAAGTCGGCGGTGCGCCGGTCCCTGCGCGAGGCCGACCGCGAGCGTTTCATCAAGCTGGGGCAGGAGCTGGCGCGTTCGGCATTCTCGAACGTGGGGCGCAAGGCGACGGACAAGGCGCTGGACACCGTGGCCAAACACCTGCGGCTGGCATCGGGCGACGAGGTTCTGGCGCGGCTGGGCAGTGCCGAGCTGACGGGCCGCGAGGTGGTGCAGGCGATTTACCCTGATCTGGCGCCCAAGGCGGGCAAAAAAGTGGACAAGCGCCGCGCGGTGATCGGTCTGTCGCCGGGCCAGAGTTTCGAGCGGGCGACATGTTGCCAGCCTTTGCCGGGCGAAAGGATCGTGGGCATCACCTATCGCGGCAAGGGCGTTGTGGTGCATTCCATCGACTGCCAGCGACTGGTGGATTTCGACGACCAGCCCGACCGCTGGCTGGACCTGCACTGGCACGATGGCAGCCACCCGGCCGTCTATGGTGCGACGCTGGACCTGACGATTGGCAACAATGCGGGCATTTTGGGCCGGATCTGCACCTTGATCGGCGACAGCAGCGCAAATATTTCCGATTTGGAGTTTTTGGACCGGAAACCGGACTTTTACCGGCTGCTGATAAATGTTGAACTGCGAGACGTGGAGCATTTGCATTCGCTGATGCTGACACTTGAGGCCGAAAGCGAGGTTGCGTCTATTGAACGCTTCCGCGATGTCACAAAAGGTGCTGCCGATCCGGCGCGTTTACACTGAACCCGAACGGGAAGGACTGAGACCCGGTGATCTTTAAACGTCGAGATCCCAAACCGTTCCTGCGCGCGTTGGCCGAGGCGCTGTGGCCGCGCGGTGGTTGGACGCGGGCGTTTCATTACGTCAAACACCGGGTGCGGCGGCTGCCTGATACGCCTGAACGCATTGCGCGCGGCATCTGGGCGGGCGTGTTCACGACGTTTACGCCGTTCTACGGGCTGCACTTTGTGGTGGCAGCGATGATTGGCAAGGCAATGCGCGGCAATCTGCTGGCGGCGCTGATGGCCACGTTCTTTGGCAATCCGCTGACCTATGTGCCGATTGGTATAGCGTCGCTGAAGACCGGCCACTGGCTGCTGGGCACCCGTATGGACCCGGACGAGCACCGCTCATTCGGGGGCAAGTTCTATGACGCGGCGGCTGACCTGTGGGACAACCTGATTGCCGTGGCACAGGGCCATGCGACCGACTGGACCGGGCTGGACCGGTTTTTTCATGACGTGTTCTTTCCCTATCTTGTGGGCGGCATTATTCCCGGCGTTATCTGTGGCACCATTGCCTATTACGTCTCTGTGCCGCTGTTGCGGGCCTATCAGAAGCGGCGCAAGGGCGCGATCAAAGCCAAATTCGAGGCGCTGAAGGCCAAGGCTGCGGAGAAAGCGGCGGCCAAGGCGGCCAGCAAATCCGAAGCGCGCACCGACAAAGAATAACGGGGGCGCTGCCCCCGCGCCTTGCGGCGCGCCCCCGGAGTTTATCCGGCAAGATGAAGGGGATGTATCGGTACAATGAACCCCTCGCGCTTGGGCGGCTCTGCGACTAGTCTGCGGCGCAAACAGTTTCTGGAGAAACCCTATGACAGCCCCTGGCCCCCTTCGTCTTGGTGTGAACATCGATCACGTGGCCACCGTGCGCAACGCCCGTGGCGGCGACACCCCTGATCCGTTGCGCGCGGCGCGGATTGCGCAGGAGGCCGGGTGCGACGGGATCACGGCGCATTTGCGCGAAGACCGCCGCCATATCTCGGATGCGGACATCGAGGGGCTGATGGAGGTGTTGAACGTGCCCCTGAACTTTGAAATGGCCGCGACCGAAGAGATGCAGAAGATCGCCCTGCGCCATCGCCCCCATGCGGTGTGCATCGTGCCGGAAAAGCGCGAGGAACGCACCACCGAGGGCGGGCTGGAAGTGGCGCGCGAAGAGAACAAGCTGGCGCATTTCATCGCACCGCTGCGCGAGGCCGGGTGCCGCGTGTCGATCTTTATCGCGGCGGATCAGCGTCAGATCGAGGCGGCGCACCGCATTGGCGCGCAGGTGATCGAACTGCATTCCGGGGCCTATTGCGACGCCCATCACGAGGGCCGTTTCGACGACCGCGACCGCGAGCTGGAGGCGCTGCGCGAGATGTCCGCATTCGCGCACGGGCTGGGGCTGGAGGTGCATGTGGGCCACGGGCTGACCTATGAAACGGTGCAGCCGGTGGCGGCCTTTCCCGAGGTGATGGAACTGAACATCGGGCATTTCCTGATTGGCGAAGCGATCTTTCGCGGTTTGCAGCCTGCCATTGCCGAGATGCGCCGCCTGATGGACGAAGCCCGTGGATAGCTATCGTTTCAACATCCCGCGGTTTGCCACCTTTTATCTGGGGCTGAGCATCGGCCTGCCGGTGCTGATCTTTCTGATCCGCCAGTATCTGGGATTTGACCTGAGTTCGGGCGGGATTTCGTTGATCCCGATCATGCTGACCACGCTGAACGAAGGCGCGCGTTTCGTGCGTGCGACAGGGCGGCGGCCCGAAAATCGGGAGGCGTGGAAGATGGCGGGCCTGTTTGCCCTGTTCGGGGTCATGTTGTCGATGCTGCTGGCGGCTGTGGTGCTGGTGGTCGCACCTGACATGTTGGGCGATCTGTCAAGTCTGGGCTTTGGCTTCGTGGCGGTGATGGTGGCTGCGATGGCCGTTGTTTATGTGCTGGTGGCGCGGGTGTTCTTTGCCCTTGGCGCGCGCAGTGAAGTGCGGCGGTTGCCGTGAGCTTTGCTCGGCGAAGATCTGGCGCGCTGTCTGTCTGCGAGGACGGGGGATCGGGGCGATGATCCTGGGCATTGGCACTGATCTGGCCAATATCGAGCGCATCCAGGGCACGCTGGACCGTTTTGGCGACCGCTTTCGCAACCGTGTGTTCACCGATGTCGAACAGGCCAAATCCGAGCGGCGTAAAGATGTCGCCGGCACCTATGCCAAACGCTGGGCCGCCAAAGAGGCGTGTTCCAAGGCCTTGGGCACCGGCCTGCGCATGGGCATTTCATGGCGCGACATGGCGGTCAGCAACCTGCGCACGGGCCAGCCGGTGATGCATGTCACCGGATGGGCGGCCGAGCGGCTGGCCGAGATGACCCCTGCGGGACATGAGGCCATCATTCACGTCACGTTGACCGACGATCACCCCTGGGCGCAGGCCTTTGTGGTGATCGAGGCGCGGCCCATAGCGGGGTGACGTATTGGCCGCATGCGGCCCGCCTTGACACCCTGACGCTGCACCCGCATGTAGCATCCTGACCCAAGCAGGAGCGTCCCATGGCTGCCAAGGAAAAATCCGGTAACGGATTCGTCGAAACGATCAAGACAATCGTCTATGCACTGCTGATTGCAGGCGTGTTCCGCACGCTGTTCTTTCAGCCGTTCTGGATTCCCTCCGGGTCGATGAAAGAGACGTTGCTGATCGGTGATTTCCTGTTTGTGAACAAGATGGTCTATGGCTATTCCTATGCCTCTTGCCCCAGTATTGTCATTCCCAGCATTGGCATCGACGTGGACGCCGAGGATATTTGCGGTGTCTTTGGCGGCGACAACACGCGCCTGTTCGGCGGCACGCCCGAACATGGCGATGTGGTGGTGTTTCGCCATCCGGTGTCGGGGCGCGATTACATCAAACGGCTGATCGGACTGCCGGGTGATACGGTGCAGGTGAAAAACGGCATTGTGATCCTGAACGGCGAACCCTTGCCGCAGGAGCCTGCCGGTACATTCTCGGAGCCGATGGAGCGGCAGGGGCCGCAAGGGCTGGTGCCGCGTTGTGAAAACGGGCCCGTCGGCGAGGGTGGCACCTGCACCAAGTCGCGTTTTACCGAGACGATGCCCAATGGTGTCAGCTATACTGTGCTGAACATGGCCAATCAGGGATCGGACAACACCAATATCTATCAGGTGCCGGAAGGGCATTACTTTTTCATGGGCGACAACCGCGACAACTCGTCGGACAGCCGGTTTTCGCAACTGGCCGGTGGCGTCGGTTTCGTGCCTTATGAAAACCTGATTGGCCGGGCAGACCGGATCATGTTCTCGTCTGCGGGCCGTTCGATGCTGTTCTTCTGGACATGGCGCAGCGACCGGTTCCTCAAGGGTATCTACTAGGCGATTTGATGAAGATTTCGAGCGAGCTCAGAGACTTTCAACACCGTATCGGACACGAGTTCGCCGATCCCACGCTGCTGACCGAGGCTGTGACACACGCGTCGATGTCGTCGCCGACACGGGGCGACAACCAGCGGCTGGAGTTTCTGGGCGACCGGGTGCTGGGGCTGGCGATGGCGCAGGCCTTGCTTGAGGCCGATACCGATGCGGCCGAGGGCAAGCTGGCACCGCGGTTCAACGCACTGGTGCGCAAGGAAACCTGCGCCGATGTGGCCCGCGAGATCGACGTGGGCGCTGTGCTGCGGCTGGGCCGGTCGGAAATGCTGTCAGGCGGCCGTCGCAAGGAGGCGCTGCTGGGCGATGCGATGGAGGCGGTGATTGCTGCCGTCTATCTGGACGCAGGCTTTGACGTGGCGCAGGCGCTGGTTATCCGGCTGTGGGGCAAGCGCATTCACGAGGTTGACGCAGATGCGCGTGACGCCAAGACCGCGATGCAGGAATGGGCGCAGGCCCAGGGGCTGCAACCACCCCGCTATGTCGAAGTTCACCGCGAGGGGCCGGATCATGCGCCCGTTTTCACAATTGCCGCGAAGCTGACCACAGGGGCCAGCGCGCAGGCCACCGCCAAATCGAAACGTCTGGCCGAACAGGCCGCCGCCGCCGCATTGCTGGCGCAAATGGAGAAGACCCAATGAACACCCGCGCCGGTTTCGTCGCCCTGATCGGAGAGCCGAACGCCGGCAAATCCACCCTGTTGAACCGGATGGTCGGGGCCAAGGTGTCGATCGTCACCCACAAGGTCCAGACCACCCGCGCGCGCATTCGCGGTGTCGCCATCGAGGGTGACGCACAGATCGTCTTTGTCGACACTCCCGGCCTGTTCCAGCCGCGCCGCCGGCTGGACCGTGCGATGGTTGCCGCCGCCTGGGGCGGGGCTGCGGACGCCGATGTGGTGGTTCTGATGGTCGAGGCGCACCGTGGCGTGAGCGAGGGCGTGGAGCGCATTCTGGAGGGGCTGGCGACCGTTGGCGAAGGCCGCAAGGTGGCGCTGGCGATCAACAAGATCGACCGCGTGGAATCGCAGGTTCTGTTGGGGCTGACCAAGGATCTGAACGAACGCTACGGCTTTGTCGAAACCTTCATGATTTCGGCTGAGAAAGGCTTTGGCGTGGATGCGTTGCGTACATGGCTGGGGGCGCAACTGCCCGCGGGGCCGTGGCTGTACCCCGAAGACCAGATTGCCGATCTGCCGATGCGTATGATCGCCGCCGAGATGACCCGCGAAAAGCTGACGCTGCGGCTGCATCAGGAGCTGCCCTATCAGTTGACGGTCGAGACCGAGAACTGGGAAGAGCGCAAGGATGGAACCGCGCGGATCGACCAGGTGGTGTACGTCAGCCGCGACGGTCACAAGGGCATTGTCCTTGGCAACAAGGGCGAGACGATCAAATCGGTCAGCAAGGCCAGCCGCGCCGAGCTGGAAGAATTCCTGGGCCGCCGTGTGCATTTGTTCCTGCAAGTCAAGGTGCGCGAGAAGTGGCAGGAAGAGGCCGAGCGTTATTCGCAGATGGGGCTGGATTTCAAAGATGGCAACGTTTGAACCTTTGGCCGAACGACCCTCCGGGGGGAGTTTATCTGGCAAGATGAAGCCATGAGCCGTCTGACGGCGCGGTTCTGGGTTGATGCCTATCTGACGCGGTTGCGGCTGTTTGACATTGCCGCTTTTGTGGTCGCCCATGGCGATGACACGGGCGGCGCGGTGCTGGTCAAGCTGAACACGCTGGACGGGCAGGCGGTGGTGTTTCACCGCAGTTTTGATCTGGAAAGTGACGCGCGGGTCTGGGCCGAGTTGGCCAAGGGGGCTGAGGCGGACGTGGACGCCGCGGTGGCACGCCAGCGCGGGTTCGATCCCGACCTGTGGGTGGTCGAGGTCGAGGACCGCGCGGGGCGACATCTGCTGGATCACGACGGGCTGGCCTGAGCATGGAGTGGCGGGGAACAGGCATCTTGCTGGCCGCGCGCAAACATGGCGAGACATCTGTGATTGTCGAAGTGTTCACCGAGGATCGTGGCCGTCATGCGGGTGTGGTGCGCGGTGGGACCAGCCGCAAGATTGCACCGATCCTGCAACCGGGCGCACAGCTTGACGTGGCGTGGCGTGCGCGGCTGGAAGATCATATTGGCAGTTTCACCGTCGAGCCGGTGCGCAGCCGCGCCGCGCAGGCGATGGGCGACAGGCTGTCGCTGGCGGGGTTGAACGCGGTGACGGCATTGCTGTGCTTTTGCCTGCCCGAGCGCGAGGTGCACGCGCCGCTGTACCGTCGGACCGAGGCCTTGCTGGACCTGATGGGGCAGACTGATATCTGGCCGCTGGCCTATCTGCGCTGGGAATTGGCGCTGCTCGAAGAGATGGGGTACGGGCTGGACCTGTCGGCCTGTGCGGTCACGGGGGGGACCGAGGGGCTGCGGTATGTCTCGCCCAGGTCGGGGCGGGCGGTGTCGGAACAGGGAGCAGGGGAGTGGGCGGACCGGTTGTTACCCTTGCCCGATGTGCTGCGCGGGCGCGGTGATGCGCCGGACGGCGAGATTGTGCAGGGGTTGCAGACCACGGGGCATTTTCTGCAAGCGCATCTGGCCGCAGGTCAGGGCCACCGCGCCTTGCCCGTGGCGCGGGCGCGGTTTGTCGAGGCGTTCAGTCGGCGGCTCTGAACATCATTTCGCGGCCTTTTTCATTCTTCAGAATCATCACATCGCCCAGCACTTCGATCAGGGTCATGTCTTGCAGCGCGGTGAAATAGCGGGTTTCGTCGGCAAGGGCCGGGCAGGCGCGGCGGGTGGCGCGCAGGGGGCCGGTCTTGAACCACGGGTAGGGAACCGACATCGTGCCGGAGAAGCCGTTACAGGGCCCCTGTCCATCAATCTTGCCGGTTTCGGGAAAGCGCAGCGTGGCTGTCGCCGCGAATGGCTGGCCGTCGATTTCAACAAGGGACCAGGTGCTGTCACCGGCGCCATAGGCGCGCGCGGTTTCATCTGCTTTGCAGGACACGGCGAAGGTCAGGGCGAAGATCAGGGCAATGCGCATGGCGCTGATTAGCGCAATGCCAGCACAAGGTCGATCAACGCCGTATAGGCATTGGCGGAATCGTGCCGTTTGGATTTGGGCAACATCGGCATGCCGATCAGCGCCCCATAGGCGGCGCGGGCGAAATCAGGGTTCTTGAGGCCCAGCTGCGTCAACAGCGTCGCCATGTAGGTCAGACGCTCGGCATCGACCTGCGCCAGCGCGTCGGCAGCGTCCTTGTGTTCCTGCGCCCACGAGCGGATGGCGGGGGCGGTGGTGTCGTCCAGAACGTGTTTGCCGAAATCCTGAAGGCGGTCAGCCGCGCCGCCATCGGATTCCAGCTGTGCGACCACATCGGCAAAAGCCCGGGTTTTCCAATGATCCAGCAGCGCCGCGTGAAAGGCGGGGACGTCGGTGAAATGCCAGTAGAACGAGCCCTTGGTGGTGCCCATGCGACGGGCCAGCGGTTCAGCCCGCAGCGCGGGTGGACCGTCGCTGCGCAGGGCAAGGATGCCAGCGCTGATCCATTTCTCGCGGTTGAGACGGGTGTGTTTCATACCTTCCGGTGTAGAGCGTCGCAGGCCCCCTCACAAGCGACATATGCTGCAAGTGCAGCATAAGCGCGAGAGCCTGCGACAGATTTGGGCACTGTGCCTGCGAAACGGGCTGCCCGCGCGGGATTAGCCCAGCAAACGGCGGGCGATGACCTGTGCCTGAATTTCGCCGGCACCCTCGAAAATGTTGAGGATTCGCGCATCGCACAGCACGCGGCTGATCTTGTATTCCAGGGCAAAGCCGTTGCCGCCGTGGATTTGCAGGCCGTTGTCGGCCGCCGCCCAGGCCACCCGCGCGCCCAACAGCTTGGCCATGCCGGCCTCGACATCGCAGCGCCGCCCCTGATCCTTTTCGAAGGCACTGAAATAGGTCAGCTGGCGCGCGATCATGATCTCGACCGCCATCATCGCCAGCTTGTTGGCCACACGGGGGAATTCGATCAGCGATTTGCCGAACTGTTTGCGGTCCTGGGCATATTGCATCGCGATATCCAGTGCCGACTGGGCCACACCAATGGCGCGGGCAGCAGTCTGGATGCGGGCCGATTCGAATGTCTCCATCAGCTGCTTGAAGCCTTTGCCTTCTTCGCCGCCCAGCAGGTTCTCGCCTTTGACGTGGAAGCCGTCAAAGGCCAGTTCGTATTCCTTCATGCCGCGATAGCCCAGCACTTCGATCTCGCCGCCGGTCATGCCCTCGGTGGGGAAGGGATTGGCGTCGTCACCGGGCGTTTTCTCGGCCAGGAACATCGACAGGCCCTTGTAGTCGGTCGTGTTCGGGTCGGTCCGCGCCAGCAGCGTCATCACATGTGTGCGGGCCGCATGGGTGATCCATGTCTTGTTGCCGGTGATCTTGTAGTCGTCGCCGTCCTTGACGGCACGCGTGCGCAGGGCACCAAGGTCCGATCCTGTGTTGGGTTCGGTGAAAACCGCCGTCGGCAGCGTCTCGCCCGAGGCGATGGCGGGCAGCCATTTGGCTTTTTGCGCGTCGGTGCCGCCCGCGATGATCAGCTCGGCGGCGATTTCGGAACGGGTGCCCAGTGAACCGACGCCGATATAGCCGCGCGACAGTTCTTCGGAGACGACGCACATCGACGCTTTGGACAGGCCAAGGCCACCGTGTTCTTCGGGAATGGTCAGGCCAAAGACTCCCATGTCGGCCAGCTCGTTAATCACCTCCATCGGGATCAGCTGGTCGTTCAGGTGCCAGTCATGGGCAAAGGGTTCGACCTTTTCCAGCGCATAGCGGCGGAATTGTTCGCGGATCATTTCCAGCTCGTCGTCCAGACCGGTGGCGCCCACCGTAATCTCGGCGTTGCGTTCCTGCATCAAGGCAACCAGACGGATGCGCGCGGCCTGGGTGTTGCCCGTCAGAATCAGTTTTTCCGTGGCAGGGACGGACAGTCCGGCCATATCGGCCGAGGTCAGGCCCAGATCATGCGCGCGCACGACCTCGCCCTGGTTCATCGGGATGCCGCCCTGGATCTGTGCAAGATATTCGCCAACACCGATTTGCAGGATCAGCTTTTCGACTTCACCGAACTGGCCGCTTTCGTTCAGCGCCGTGGCCCATTTGTGCATCTCGTGCAGCGCCTGCGCATAGGTGGCCAACCAGGCCAGCCCGTGTGCAGCGGTCTGGTTCTGCTCGACCAGCGTGGCCGACACACGGCCGTTTTCGCTCAGCAGGTTGCGCAGCTTGTCCTTGGCGGTGTCCAGAATCGCATCAACCGGTGCGATGGCCTCTGCGGTTGCTGTCAAAAGATCGTTCAGTATCACCGGAGTGGCCGAAGTCATGTCTTGTCCATCATGCGCCATGTCTTTCATCCCCTTGTTTGCTTGCGGGATGAGATAGGGCCTTCGCAGGTGCAGCGCAACTTATTTGCGTATATGTGCGTCAATTTGATCGAAAGTTACGCAGTGTTTTTGCAGATGCAGCAAGCTGCGGGGGTGATATAGCTGCGTCATGGATATTTTTCTGTCTGTTCTGACACCCGCCCAACTGTCTCTTGCCCTGGGAATCGCGCTGCTCGCGGGCTTTGTCAAAGGTGTGGTCGGCTTTGCCATGCCGATGATCTTTGTATCGGGGCTGTCGTCCTTTCTGGCGCCTGATCTCGCCTTGGCCATGCTGATCCTGCCAACGCTGGCCACAAACGGTGTGCAGGCGCTGCGACAGGGGCCGCGTGCGGCATGGCAGTCGATTGCCAAGTTCAGGATTTATCTGGCAGTGGGGGCGGTGGTGCTGTTCCTGAGTGCCCAATTGGTCAGTGTGCTGCCCATGCAGGTGATGCTGGTGATCATCGGCGTGCCGGTAACGGCCTTTGCCCTGATGCAGATTGTCGGGTGGACCCTGACGATGAACGCTCAAAGCGCCAGATTCGAAGTGGTGATTGGTGTGGTGGCGGGATTTCTGGGCGGAATCTCGGGGATCTGGGGACCGCCGACCGTGATGTATCTGACAGCACTTGGCACGCAGAAACATGAACAGATGCGCGCGCAGGGCGTGATCTATGGTCTGGGTGCGGTGTCGCTGCTGGGGGCGCATATCGGATCGGGCGTGCTGAACAGCGCAACCTGGCCGCTGAGTGCGGCAATGCTTTTGCCTGCTTTGCTTGGCATGGTCTGCGGCAGGCAGGTCATGGACCGGATTGATCAGGTGATGTTCCGCCGCGCGACGCTGTTCGTTCTGCTGGTGGCAGGGTTGAATTTGCTGCGTCGCGCTTTTGCGGGTTAGGGTCTGGACCCTAGCGATCAGGCCGTCTTGGAAACAGTGCGGCCCGAGACATCTTCGATAAAGGTGACGATGCGGGATTTGATCTGCTCGTCGTCGATCGAAGCCACGGCGCTTACGATATCCAGTCCGGGATCGCGGGCGGTGGGGGCTGCAAGGTCTTGCAAGCCTTCAAAGAAGTAGGAAGTGGGCACCTCAAGGATACGCGACAAGTCGTACAGGCGGCTTGCAGCGATGCGGTTGGAGCCAATTTCGTATTTTTGAATTTGCTGAAATGAAAGTTTCAGGTGACGCGCAACATCTGTTTGCGACATACGCCGCAACGTGCGGGCCTGCTTAAGCTTACGACCAACATGAATATCTACGGGATGAGACATCTGTCATTGTACCTCCGGTTGTAATGGGGTCAGTGATCGTGGAATTAGCCCCCGTAATCAAGTGCCTAGATTTTTACATTTGGGGTATATCTATATTGCATCACTGGATGATTTATGTACCAATGTGGGTATTCGCGAGTGACGGGGGGACCTCAAATCACACGCAGGCCTACGAATTTGACCCAGGACCACAACCCGCTTCTGTTTGAAATGCTGCGGTCTTTTACAACGTTGGCGCGGCATTTAAACCTGTCACGGGCTGTTGAAGAGCTGGGAAGCACCCGACAAACGGTGCGCAGGCATATCACTTTCCTTGAAGAGGCCAAGGGATTCACGCTGTTTCGAATCAGGGACCGCCGCTACGAACTGACCGAACGTGGGGCCAGCGCCCTGCCCGAAGCGCAGACGCTCTTGTCGCGGGGGAATGCGTGGCTGACCTCGGAGGTCGGTTTTGAATACGGCATGTTGCGCATTTCCAAGAGAGAAGACGACTGGCGGTTTTACCTGCAACAGCGGCCATTGTCGGATCTTTGGGAAAAAAGCTCCGACTTTATGCGTGATAGCGTGCGGTGCTGGGCCGAGGCCAGCGGCAACATCGAACATCCTTCGTTCCAGCCCATACGTCCCTATGCGATGGTCTTTCGTCCCAATGAAAGGCAATGGGTCTGCGTGGACGTGGGGCGCGAGTCCTCCTTTGCGACATGGTTTGGCTGGGAATGGCAAAGCAGTTCCATCGGGCGCACGCTGGAAGCGTTGCCGGGGGGGCCGCTGATCGGGGGGATTATGGAAGACACGTTCCACGAGATTGCCGCCAACCATGCCCTGCGGTTCGACCATATCCACACCACGGTTGCACGCAAACCTGATACGCCGCTTATCCCGCTGAGTTATTCGCGGCTGTTGCTGGGCGCACGGTTCCCGGACGGCAGTTTTGCCCTGGTCAATATCATCGAGCGGACCAACGCGTTGGAGATTGATGATCTGCCACCGGCTTTTGTGAATTCCATGGACCCTGAGTGGGAAATGCACGTGAGCCTTTAGGGTCTGGACCCATTAATCTTACGTTGTCAGTTTGACAGATTTTTCCGCTGACGACGTAAGATTAATGGGTCCAGACCCTAGGGACCAGTCCCTGGCGATTGCACCATGGCAAGAGACCGCTGACGGATTCAGTTGTCGGTCATGCAAATGATCACATTCTGGTGTATGTCATTGCGCAGGGCTGTTTCGCCGGGACGTGATAATCGTCTTAACTGTTTCTCGTTATACAGCCCGTTCGTGCGCCAAACTGGGAGAATCCTGATGAGCATACACGACGTTTTCGAAGGGTCGCGTTTGTTGACCGAAACAGTAGAACTGCTGGCACAGCGCCAGCTGTATCTGACTGTTGGTGACGATTTTAACGAGTACAAAGCATTGATTTCCAAATACCGTCCCAAGCAGCCGGTCAGTCTGCCCTTTGATCCGGCACATGCGGATTTAAGTGCAGGCAGGGGGTTCTGGTCTGTCGGACGCAACCCCCAAGGCAAGATTGTGCAAACGCAGGCGGTGCGGTTGATCGACCTGCAAGGTCAGACGCTGGCCGACTACATGCAGCGCAATTTCCGTGCCTATCCGCCTTCGGGCGTGCCGATTGATCTGGACGATTCGTGGTATAAATCAGGGCCGGGCGCGCGCCGTATTTCCGGCCAGGTCTGCTATCACGGTGAAATGTGGATCAACCCGGACGAAGGCAATTACCGTGGTCGCGGTATCGTTGACATTCTGGCGCGTTTTGCCTTTCTGTCCAGCATGTTGCAGTGGCAGCCCGATTATGTTTTTGGCTTCATGCCCCGTTCGATTGCACGGCGCGGTCTGGCCGAGCGCGAGGGGTACATGCATGTCGATCCGTTTTGTCTGAGCTGGAAGATTACGGGCCAGAACAAGCCGGTCGAGGGCAATATGGTCTATATGGGGCATGAGGATATCCAGCACATCATCCATGTGCCGCTGGACCTCGCAGCCTGAGTTATCCTGAGACATGAAAAAGCCCCCGTGCCGGTCTGGCATCGGGGGCTTGGATCTTTCGTGACACGCTGGCGCGGGCCTTAGCCGATGGCAGCAGCGCGCACGTCGTCGTCGATATGCGGCAGGTACTGGGCAAAGTTCGAAGCGAACATTTCCACCAGCTTGGCGGCCTGACGGTCATAGCTTTCGGGGTTGTCCCATGTGCGGCGCGGGTCCAGCAGGATGTCGGCCACGCCGTCCACAGCGACCGGTACTTCAAAGCCGAAGTTGGGATCCTTGCGGAACTTGGCGCTGCCCAGGCTTCCGTCCAGCGCCGCTGTCAGCAACGAGCGGGTGGCGCGGATCGGCATCCGGCTGCCTGTGCCATAGGCACCACCGGTCCAGCCGGTGTTGACCAGCCAGCAGGTTGCGCCATGCTGGGCGATCTTTTCGCGCAGCAGGTTGCCGTAAACCTCAGGGCGGCGCGGCATGAAGGGGGCGCCAAAGCAGGTCGAGAATGTCGGCTCGGGCTCGGTCACGCCGCGTTCTGTACCGGCCACCTTGGACGTAAAGCCCGATAGGAAGTGATACATGGCCTGTGCCGGTGTCAGGCGCGCGATGGGGGGCAGAACACCAAAGGCATCGCATGTCAGCATGATGATGTTCTTGGGGTGGCCGCCCAATGCAGTTTTCGACGCGTTCGAGATATAGTGCAGCGGATAGGCGCAGCGCATGTTCGCGGTCAGGCTGTCGTCGGCAAAATCCAGGTCCTTGGTTTCTTCGTCAAAGACCATGTTCTCGATTACGGTGCCGAATTTCTCGGTCGTGGCGTAGATTTCCGGCTCTGCCTCGGCGCTCAGGTTGATCGTCTTGGCATAGCAGCCGCCTTCGAAGTTGAACGTGCCGCGGTCGGACCAGCCGTGTTCGTCATCGCCGATCAGCGTGCGCGACGGATCTGCCGAAAGGGTCGTCTTGCCGGTGCCGCTGAGGCCGAAGAAGACAGCCGTGTCGACGGGGTTGCCCGTGGCGTGGTTGGCCGAGCAGTGCATCGGCATCACGCCTTTTGCGGGCAGCATGTAGTTCAGCAGGGTAAAGACCGACTTCTTGTTCTCGCCTGCGTATTCCGTGCCGCCGATAAGGATGATCTTGCGGTCAAAATTCAGCGCGATGACGGTGTCTGACTTGCAGTCATGCTTGGCCGGGTCGGCCCGGAACGAGGGGCAGTTGATGATGGTGAAATCGGCGGTGAAATCGTCCAGATCCTCGCGGTCGGGGCGACGCAACAGGTGGCGGATGAACAGGCCATGCCATGCCAGTTCGGTCACCATGCGCACATTGATGGCATAGGCGGGGTCGGCGCCGCCGATCAGGTCCTGCACGAAATAGTCGCGGCCTTTCATGTGGGTAAGCATGTCGGCGTAAAGCGCGTCAAAGCCGGCTTCGGACATTTCAGCGTTGTTTTCCCACCAGATGGTGTCAGCGACGCTGGCCGTTTTAACGACGTGTTTGTCTTTGGGCGAGCGGCCGGTGAACTTGCCGGTTGTCACCAGAAACGAACCGCCCTTACCCAGAGTGCCTTCGCCGCGTGCAAGTGCAGTTTCGACCAGCGCAGGCTCGATCAGGTTGTAATAGACATTGCCCAGCTCCTCGATGCCTTGATCTTCAAGCCGGAAATTCGGGTTGACCCGTCCAGATGTCATGTGTCGTCTCCCTGTCGCCGCCACGGGCGGATGGTACTAAGTTAGGCGCGTCAGCGTCGTGGCCGTCATGGCCTGTGCGCCTCATAACATGACGTTTCCAAACATGAACAGGACGCTTTGGCACAGTTAGCGCCATCAACGCTATCTTTGGCCGATGTGCCCCGTTACATGCTATTTCATCGCTTCCCGCATAGGGGGAAAGTGCGTCAATTTAGCCATTCCTAATCAAATTGTGGCGCAATTGCGGCGTACTGGGCAACTGATTCGCACTTAAGGATTGATTCGACCCAACAAAATCTGGATGTATGAGTAAAAAACAATATTGAGCAGCATAAAGGGTACAGGCAATGTCGAAGATCGCATTGGTGGACGATGACAGGAACATCCTGACGTCGGTTTCAATGACTCTCGAAGCCGAAGGTTTTGAAGTCGAGACGTATAATGACGGACAGGCGGCATTGGACGCCTTCAACAAGGGGCTGCCGGATATGGCGGTTCTGGATATCAAGATGCCCCGCATGGACGGGATGGATCTGTTGCAGCGGTTGCGCCAGAAAACGTCGATGCCGGTGATTTTCCTGACGTCCAAGGACGACGAGATTGACGAAGTTCTGGGTCTGCGCATGGGCGCCGACGATTATGTCAAGAAGCCGTTCAGCCAGCGTTTGCTGGTCGAACGTATCCGCGCACTGTTGCGCCGTCAGGATGCTGTTGCCACGGATGAAGTGGGCGACACCGAAGATACCAAAGTGATGGAGCGCGGTGACTTGCGCATGGATCCGCTGCGCCATTCGGTCAGCTGGAAGGGCAATGATGTGTCCCTGACCGTCACCGAATTCCTGCTGTTGCAGGCGCTGGCCCAACGCCCCGGTTTCGTCAAGTCCCGCGACCAGCTGATGGATGTCGCCTATGACGATCAGGTCTATGTTGATGACCGGACCATCGACAGCCACATCAAGCGGTTGCGCAAGAAAATGCGGACAGCAGACGATTCCTTCTCGGCGATCGAGACACTGTATGGGATCGGCTACCGGTACAACGAAGAGTGATGCGGGCAAATGGCTCTGGTCGAAAGGAACTTCGTGCGAGATATGGCGCCACCTTCATCGCGTGACAATGACGTCGTGCTGGGCGATGACTGGGTCGCGCCCGACCGTTCGGAAACCGGCAAGGAAATCAGGGCAAGCCGCGAACGGCGCGGACTGTTTTCGCTGCGCACTTCGCCACTGGCGCGCAAGATCATTACCTTCAACCTGATTGCGTTGAACGTGCTGGTGGCAGGCATTCTGTATCTGAATTCCTCACGCGACAGTCTGGCCGTTCAGCGCGCCACGTCGATGGTCAGCGAAGCCGAGTTGATTGCAGATGTGATCGAGGCCCAGCTGCCCGCCGGCGCACCCGTCAACCTGGCGACAGGTGACGGGGTTGATGTGGCAGCAACCCTTCAGGGGCTTGATCTGCGCGGTGGCATCGAAGTGCTGGTATTTGATCCGGCAGGTGCCCTGGTGTCCAGTATCGAAGGGGCGGCGGTGCAGCCATCCGATGCCCAGCCCAAGACCGAAGACCGAACCATTCTGACCGACGGGCTAAGCTGGCTGTGGGCCAAAATCTCGGCGCCATTTGCTTCTGATCCTGTTGAGAACCCGCCCACCGTCGAAGAACAACTGCGCATGATGGTGCCCGCCAGCCTGACCGGCGGCACACAGGTCCGCGACAGCCTTGATACCGCCGGTGGCACATTGTTCAGCGTCGTCACGCCGATTCGGCAGGGCAACAATACTGTTGGCGTGGTCGGCATCACATCGGCCGCCGGAGAAATCGACAAGCTGGTGCGCGGCGAGCGCGAGCGCGTGTTGCAGATGTTCGTGATTGCCACCCTTGTGTCTGTCGGCCTCAGCCTTGTGCTGGCGTCGACCATTGCCAACCCGCTGGCCGATCTGGCCGCCGCCGCCGAACTGGGGCGCGACCGCAACCAGCGCAAGGTCAATCCCGGCCGCATTCGTATCCCCGACCTGACCGCGCGCCCGGATGAAATCGGGCGGTTGTCCGGGGCGCTGCGCGGCATGATCGCGGCCCTGTACAACCGTATCGACGGAAACGAACAATTCGCCGCTGACGTCGCGCATGAGATCAAGAACCCTCTGGCTTCCCTGCGCTCGGCTGTGGGCACGCTGCGCCTGATCAAGCGCGAGGACCAGCGCGACAAGCTGCTGGACGTAATTGACCACGATGTGCGCCGCCTGGACCGTTTGGTCAGCGACATTTCCAATGCCTCGCGGCTGGATTCAGAGCTGGTCAAAGAAGAGGAAGAGCCCTTTGATCTGCTCAAGATGCTGGGAAATCTGGGCGAGTATCTGGGCGAGGATGCCAAATCAAAAGGCATTGATTTCATCACGGACCTGCCTGCCCAACCTTTGGAAGTCCAGGGGCTGGAGGCACGGCTGGCGCAGGTGTTCGTCAATCTGATCACCAATGCGATTTCCTTCTGCGAAGATGGCGATGCCATCCGCGTCTGGGCCCGCAAGAAAGAAAACCGCGTGCTGATCGTGGTCGAAGACACCGGTCCGGGCATTCCCGATCAAGCGCTGTCAAAAATCTTCAAACGCTTCTATTCACAGCGCCCCGAAGAGCATTTCGGCAACAATTCGGGCCTTGGGCTGGCGATTTCCAAACAGATCGTCGAAGCGCATGGTGGCGTCATCTGGGCCGAAAACATCCGCCCCACCGACGCTGACATCACCAGCGAACCGTTGGGCGCACGTTTCGTCGTGGGTCTGCCGGTTTGATATGACAACCGATGCGGCCCGGGTCACGCTGCACGCCACGACAGTGGCGGTGCGGGGCCGTGCCGTTGTCATCACCGGCGCATCCGGGGCGGGGAAATCCTCGCTTGCCTTGCAGCTTATGGCCTTGGGCGCTGTACTTGTGTCCGACGACCGAACCATTCTGACACGCGATGGTGCACAGATTGTTGCAGATGCCCCCGACACATTGCGCGGTCTGATCGAAGCACGCGGGGTGGGAATACTGTCGGCCACGGCAGCGGGGCCGACACCCGTGACCCTTGTTATTGACCTTGACCAGAGCGAAACCCGGCGCCTGCCCGAACGCCATCAGTTTGACCTGCTTGATGTCGCTTTGCCCTGCCTTCACAAATACGATACCGCTGCTTGGCCAGCTGCGATTGTGCAGTATCTTATTGGTGGAGCCGCTGACAAATGACCGACACAGAACGCACCCACCGCCGCCTTGTGCTGATCACCGGACCTTCGGGTGCCGGACGGTCCAGTGCTATTCGCGTGCTTGAGGATCTGGGCTTTGAAGTCATCGACAACATGCCGCTGCGCCTGATACGCCCCCTGCTGGACGATCCCTCCAGCACGCGGCCCTTGGCCTTGGGTATCGACCCGCGCACACGCGATTTTTCGGTGAATGCGGTGATGGACGCCATTGGCCAGATTGCGGCCGTTCCGGGGCTGGTGCCAGAACTGCTGTACCTTGATTGCGACACCGACGTGCTGCTGCGCCGGTTCTCGGAGACCCGCCGCAGGCACCCGTTGGCCGATGGTGACCGCCCCGAGGCAGGCATCGCCCGCGAGCTGGACATGCTGGGCCCGCTGCGTGCCCGTGCCGACATCCTGATCGACACCTCGCAGCTGAACGTTCACCAGCTGCGCGCGGCTGTCGAGGAATGGTTCGCGCCGGGGGAACAGGGGCATCTGTCGGTGTCGGTGGAAAGCTTTTCGTACAAACGCGGACTGCCGCGCAGCGTGGATATGGTGTTTGACTGCCGGTTTCTGAAGAATCCCTATTGGGACCCGACGCTGCGCGCAGCCAATGGCACCGAAAAGCTGGTGCAAGACCACATTGCAACAGATTCGCGCTATGCAGAATTTGTCACGAAAACCACCGATCTCGCGCTATGGTTGTTGCCAGCCTTCGCGGCAGAGGGGAAATCGCACCTTTCGATCGCATTTGGGTGTACCGGGGGGCAACATCGGTCGGTTGCCATGGCGGAAACCTGCGCGGCAGCCCTTGCGAAGGCGGGCTGGCAGGTGTCAATTAGGCATCGCGAATTAGACCGCCGGAAAAAGGACGGGGCAGAGTGATCGGAATTGTGATTGTGGCACATGGTGGGCTGGCACGAGAGTATCTCGCTGCTATCGAACATGTTGTCGGATCGCAATCGGGCGTCCGCGCCATTGCGATCGAAGCCAATCACAACCGGGCCGAAAAACAGTCCGAGATCTGCGCCGCCGCCGACGAGGTCGATGACGGCGACGGTGTGGTGGTTGTGACCGATCTTTATGGCGGCTCGCCCTCCAATCTGTCGCTGCTGGCATGTCAGCCACAGGGGCGGCGCATTTTGTACGGCGCAAACTTGCCAATGCTGATCAAATTGGCCAAAAGCCGTCACAAACCCGTTGGCGATGCTGTACGTGCAGCACTGGACGCTGGCAAAAAATATATCGACAGCCAGAACGTCAGCGCAGAAAGCCCGAACCACGTATGACCAAATGCACTTTGAAGATCGTGAACGAGAAAGGGCTGCACGCCCGCGCCTCGGCCAAACTCGTTGAAGTTGTCGAGGCTTTTGACGCCCAGGCAGAAGTGGCCAAGGACGGGATGTCTGCCTCGGGCGACAGTATTATGGGCCTTTTGATGTTGGCAGCCTCCAAAGGAACCTTTATTGACGTTGAAACCTCTGGACCGGACGCCGAAGCGCTGGCAGAAGCGCTGACGGCACTGGTTGCGGACAAGTTTGGCGAAGGCGCCTGAGACATCGGCGGCCTCAGACTTCACGGCATGACAAAGGGTAACACAGACGTGGTTGACAGCTCGCAGGGCGTAAAAGGCGTGACGCAGGCACAGGACGAAACGGTCACATTTACCAAATATGACCGCCGCAGCCTGTCCTATGCCTCGACCTTTGACGATCCCTGGAAAGCCGGCTTTATCCGTCTGATGGAAGCCTTTACCGGCAAGCTGACCATCCTGCGTCTGATCCGCAAATTCGAACGCCGTGGTGCACCGCAGGGACAGGCGTTCTGGCGGGCCTGCCTGGATGTGATGGGCATTGAACTGACCACACCCCAAAGCCAGCTGGATCGAATCCCCAAAGAGGGGCCCGTGATCGTGGTGGCGAACCATCCGCATGGGATGGTTGATGGCATGATCTTTGGCGACCTGATCGGCCGCGTGCGCCCGGACTATCGCATCCTGACCCGCTCGTTGCTGACCGCCATCGACGAGGTTGCGGGCAGCTATATGATCCCTGTGCCCTTTCCGCACGATCCCGATGCGCAGCGCAAGGGCGTCGAGATGCGTGCCAAGGCGATGAAACACCTCAAGGAGGGCGGCGTTGTTGCCCTGTTCCCTTCGGGTCAGGTCGCAGCGTCCGAAACCTATTGGGGCCCTGCGGTCGAGGCGGAATGGAACGTGTTCACCGCCGCCCTGATCCGCCGGTCAGGTGCCACGGTCGTGCCAATGAAGTTCCCCGGCCAGAACAGCCGCGCCTATCAGATTGCCAACAAACTCTCGCCGATGCTGCGTCAGGGGTTGCTGCTGCATGAAATCGTCTATTCCCTGAACAAACCCCAGGGCCCTATCGTTGGTGACCCGATCGCGCCCGAAGACCTCAAGGGCTGGGCAGATGATCCGCGCGGCTTCATGGCGTGGCTGCGGGAACACACCCTGAACCTCAAGGGCTGACCGCTTCTTCATCTTGCCAAAGCGTTTCGGGAAAGACCTGAATCACTTGTTCGCTGCCTTTCGCCTGCGGCTCAAACGCGAAAAGTGATCCCGTCTGTTTCAGTTTTTTCCCGAAAAGCCATAGAAAACTCCGGGGGAGGCGCGAAGCGCCGGGGGCAGCGCCCCCAACCCAGAGCATTTTCAAATAGCGCCTTAGCGCGTCGGAACAGGTGTCTCGCCCCGATAATCATAGAACCCGCGCTGTGTCTTGCGCCCCAGCCACCCGGCTTCAACGTATTTGGTCAACAGCGGGCAGGGGCGGTATTTGGTATCGGCCAGCCCGTCGTGCAGCACGTTCATGATCGCCAGACAGGTGTCCAGACCGATGAAATCCGCCAGCTCCAGCGGCCCCATGGGGTGGTTCGCGCCCAGCTTCATCGAGCTGTCGATGGATTGCACGTTCCCCACACCTTCATACAGCGTATAGACCGCCTCGTTGATCATCGGCATCAGGATGCGGTTGACGATAAAGGCGGGGAAATCCTCGGCGCTGGCGGCGGTCTTGCCCAGTTTGTCCACCACCTGTTTGCAGGCGTCATAGGTTTCGGCGTCGGTGGCAATGCCGCGGATCAGCTCCACCAGTTGCATCACCGGCACCGGGTTCATGAAATGGAACCCCATGAATTTTTCGGGCCTGTCCGTGCGGCTGGCCAGACGGGTGATCGAAATGGACGAGGTGTTCGACGTCAGGATGGTTTCCGGTTTCAGATGCGGCAGAAGGTCTTCGAAAATCGCCTGTTTGACGGTTTCGCGTTCGGTTGCCGCCTCGATGATCAGATCGCTTGGCCCAAGGTCGGTCAATGTCACCGTTGTGGTGATTCGCGCCATGGCTTCGGCCTTGACCTCGGCGGTGATCTTGTCGCGGGCGACCTGCCGTTCCATGTTGCTGTCGATCAGCGCGACGGCTGCTTTCAGCGCATCGTCGCTGATGTCCGTCATCATTACGTCATAGCCTGCCAACGCCATCACATGCGCAATCCCGTTGCCCATTTGCCCCGCGCCTACGATCCCGACCGTCTTGATGTCCATGAAATGCCCCTTGTGTGTTAGCGCACCATATCCGTGCCGCGCCTCTGGCTGCAAGGTGTGAACAACCGCGCGATTTGATCACACCCTGTTAGCAATTTCTAAGGACCTGTCCGGTATACCCTGCGTTGGGTGAAATTGAGAGGTGGGTGTAATGACCTATGATGCTATGGGCCAAGGGGCCCTGAACTATTTTCCGTGCCGGTATGGCACGTCCAAAGTGCTGTTTCGCGGGCCACGCAAGTCGCTGAAAAAGCCGTATATCGCTTTCTTTGGCGGGACAGAAACCTATGGAAAGTTTCTGGCCAGACCGTTCCCCGACCTGCTTGAGGAGAGCCTGGGAATGCCTTGCGTCAATCTGGGCTGCACCAATGCGGGCGTCGAGGTTTTTGCCTCTGACCCGCAACTGAGCGAAATCGGTGCGGGGGCCAAGGTGACAGTGCTGCAAGTGCTGAGCGCGCAAAACATGACGAACCGGTTCTATTCGGTGCATCCGCGCCGGAACGACCGCTTCCTGAAACCTTCGGGGCTGCTTGAAGCGATCTTTCGGGATGTTGATTTTGCCGAGTTCAATTTCAACAAGCATATGCTGATCCATCTGAATACGGTGTCGCCCGAACGGTTCCGCACCGTGCGCGAAGAACTGCAAAGCGCCTGGATCGCACGGATGCGCCATTTGCTGGCCCGCATTCCGGGGAAAACCGTGTTGCTGTGGTTCGGGCAGGCCGATCCCGACAACCGCGAAAACGGGATGAACCACGATCCGTGGTTCGTGACCCGCGAGATGATTGAAACCCTGCGCAACGAGGTTACCGAGATCGTCGAAGTACAGGCTTCTGAACAGGCGATGGAACAGGGCACTGACGGCATGGTTTTTTCGGAAATGGAACGTCAGGCAGCAGAAACCATGCTGGGGCCTGTGGCGCATCAGGAGGCGGCTGCAGCACTGGAACCTGTGCTGCGCAGGCTGGTGGGGCAGGCGGCCTTGACCGCGGTCTGATATGCAAAAGGCCCGCCATGCGCTGGCGGGCCTTTCTATCTGTCCAGAGGGGCGTGGCCCGTCTGTTTACAGTTTTTCGATCAGTTCCGGCACAGCCGTGAACAGGTCAGCCACAAGGCCGTAGTCCGCAACCTGGAAGATCGGGGCTTCTTCGTCCTTGTTGATCGCAACGATCACTTTGGAGTCTTTCATGCCCGCAAGGTGCTGGATCGCACCCGAGATGCCGACCGCGACATAAAGGTCAGGGGCGACCACCTTGCCCGTCTGGCCCACCTGCCAGTCGTTCGGGGCATAGCCGCTGTCCACAGCCGCGCGCGACGCGCCAACGGCGGCGCCCAGTTTGTCGGCCAGTTTTTCGATCAGCTTGAAGTCTTCTTCCGAGCCGACACCACGGCCACCCGACACAACGACACCAGCCGATGTCAGTTCGGGGCGGTCGCTGGCGGCAACCTTGTCTTCGACCCAGGACGACAGGCCGGGATCAGCGGCTGCCGACACGGTTTCGACCGAGGCGGAACCGCCTTCACCGGCCGCATCGAATGTCGATGTACGGAAGGTGATGACCTTTTTTGCGTCTTTCGACTTAACAGTCTGGATCGCGTTGCCTGCGTAAATCGGGCGTTCGAACGTGTCGCCATCAACAACGCCGGAGGCGTCGGAAATAATCATCACGTCCAGCAGCGCCGCGACACGGGGCATCACGTTTTTGGCGTCGGTGGTGGCGGGGGCAACGATGTGTTCGTAATCACCGGCCAGCGACACGATCAGCGCGGCTGTGGATTCCGCCAGACGGTGGCCCAGCGATGCGTCTTCGGCAACCAGCACCTTGGCCACGCCGTCGATTTTCGCAGCCGCTTCGCCCGCAGCAGCTGCCGAGCCGCCCGCGCACAGAACGGTCACATCACCCAACGATTTGGCGGCGGTCACAGCCTTGGCTGTGGCGTCCATCGCCAGTTCGCCATTGTTGACTTCGGCAAGAAGCAGAACAGCCATTACACCACTCCCTTTTCTTTGAGTTTCGCAACCAGTGCGTCCACGTCTGCCACGATTTCGCCAGCCGCGCGGGCTTCGGGCTCTTTGGTGCTGACCACTTCCAGATGCAGCGCCGTATCAACGCCGTAATCGGCTGCGGTTTTCTCATCCAGCGGCTTTTTCTTCGCTTTCATGATGTTGGGCAGCGACGCATAGCGCGGCTCGTTCAGGCGCAGGTCGACGGTGATGACGGTCGGCATGTTGATTTCAATGGTTTGCAAACCGCCGTCCACTTCGCGCGTGACCTTGGCCTTGTCGCCCGAGATTTCGACCTCGGAGGCGAAGGTGCCTTGCGACCAGCCCAGCAGGGCCGACAGCATCTGGCCGGTGGCGTTCATGTCGTTGTCGATCGCCTGTTTGCCGCACAGCACAAGGCCGGGCTGCTCTTCGTCGACAATCGCCTTGAGGATCTTGGCAACGGTCAGCGGTTCGATGTCCTGATGAACGTCATCGGCTGCGATGACCAGGATCGCCCGGTCCGCACCCATCGCCAGCGCCGTGCGCAGGGTTTCCTGCGCCTGCTTGACGCCGATCGACACCGCGATGATTTCTTCGACCTGACCGGCCTCTTTCATACGGATCGCCTGTTCGACGGCAATCTCGTCGAACGGGTTCATCGACATTTTCACGTTTGCAAGATCAACACCCGATCCATCCGCTTTTACACGGACTTTCACGTTATAGTCGATCACGCGTTTGACAGGCACCAATACCTTCATGAGCGTTCCTTCCTTGACAAAATCCGACTCACCAGATGGCAAGCCCACAATTCATTTCGCAGGGTTTACCCAAGCCTGCGCACAGGAAACAGGGTAAAACCGTCACAATATGGGTTGGCGACGCCGCGTTTTGGTGCCGCCAACCCGATGTTAGCGCCTCAGCGGTTGGCACCGGGCACCCACAACACGTCATCCTTGCCACAGTTATTGGCAATCCGCGCGGCCACAAAAAACCAATCGCTCAGCCGGTTCAGGTATTTCACCGCTGCCGGATTGACCTGTTCCTGCGTCGCAAGGTCCACCGCCAGACGTTCGGCGCGGCGCGAGACGGTGCGGCAGACATGCAGGTGCGCAGCCAGCGCGGCCCCGCCGGGCAGCACGAAGCTGCGCAGCGGCTCAAGGGTGGCATTCATGACGTCAATCTCGGCTTCCAGCCGTTTTACCTGCGCGTCGATCATGCGCAGGGGCGGGTATTCCGCCTTGGCGTCGCCTTCCATGTCGGGGCGGCACAGGTCTGCGCCCAGGTCGAACAGGTCGTTCTGAATGCGGGCAAGGGCGGCGTCGGTGTCGCCCGTGGCCTCAAGCCGGGCCACGCCGACAAAGGCGTTCAATTCGTCCGACGTGCCATAGGCGTTGACCCGCGCGGCGTGTTTGGCCACGCGTGTGCCATCGCCCAAGGCGGTTTCGCCCTTGTCGCCCGTGCGCGTGTAAATCTTGTTCAGTACAACCATATCAACCTCCGGATTGGCGCCACAGCACCGCGATTACGATCAAAATGACAGCGATAAACTGCGCAATGATCCGCATCCGCATCAGTTTGTTCGAGTTCTTCGAGGCCCAGCCGCTGCCTTTTGCAAAACCGCCAAGTCCGGTGACCAACACCAGAACCACGGCTGCACAGGCCAGCAGGATCAAGATGAACAGTGGATCCGAGGTCATGCCCTATTCCTTTTCAAGTCTGTTGCGACAGATGTAGCGGCCCGCGCGACGAAAGCGAACCCGCTTGCGCCAATTGGACGCGGCAGACTAGTTCCGCGACAGCAGCCAGTCCAGTGCGCGCGTTGGCAATATGCGTTTCATCACCCCCATGACATGCGTCGGCACAGTCACATAATAGCGCGGGCGGGGGCTGGAGCTTTCGACGGCGTGGATCAGTTTTTTCACCACGGCCTCGGGCGGCAGTGCAAAGGTGTCCGGCCCGCTGTCAGTGGCATAAAGCCGTTTCATCAGGCTGGTTTCGTACTGTGCAGCGCGCGGCGATGACCGCCAGTCGATCCAGCGCTCGAAATGGGCGACCGAATTGGCGCGGATGCGGCTGGTGACGGGGCCGGGTTCGATCGTGCAAATGCGGATATCCGTATCGCGCATTTCGATACGCAATGTGCTGGTCAGCCCTTCGATGGCGTGTTTCGAGGCGTTGTAAGCCCCACGCCATGGCATCGTGATGAAACCCAGCACAGACGAACATTGCACGATCCGCCCGTGCCCCTGGGCGCGCATCACCGGGATCACCGCGCGGGTCAGCGTGTGCCAGCCAAAGAAATTCGCCTCGAACAACGCGCGCAGGGCGTCGGTGGGCAGATCTTCGACAGCGCCGGGCGTGGCGTGGGCGCCGTTGTTGAACAGCGCATCCAGCGTGCCGTCCGTGGCGTTCAGCACTTCGGCCAGTCCGGCGGTGATGCTGGTTTCGTCGGTATAGTCGATTTGCGGGCTGTCGAACCCTTCGGCTTGCAATCGTGCGCAATCCTCAGCGCGGCGGCAGGCCGCAAAAACACGCCAGCCGCGCGCGCGCAGCCCGTGGGCGGCGGCATGGCCGATACCTGACGAACAGCCGGTGATCAGAATGGATTTCATGTACTGCCTGCCCGCGCTGTTGTGCTGGCAGGTGTGTCACGGGGCTGCGGTTTTGGCAATCAGCTGTTGGTCAGCAAAGACGCAGCCATCCAGCCCTCTGGGCCGCCATCCATCGGGCGCAGCTTGACCCAGCCGTTGCCGGGGTCTTGCAGGATTTCGACCAGCGTCCCGCGTGTCAGATTGCTGACCACGTCGTAATAGGTGCCCGGGCCGTCGCGCATGTTTACGCGGCTGCCCGAGACGGCACGCACATCCAGCAGACCGTTGTCTTCGTCCACCAACAGTTCGGCCGTTGTTTGGGCTTCAGGTTCTGCGGCGGGAATCAGGCTGGGGAGGATGATCTCGGGTGTCTCCGGGGTTTCCAGCGAAGCGGTGCTCAGGATTGCGCCGTCGAATTTTGCGGGTGCGGGTGCGGTGGGCAGCGGCTTGGCAGGGGCCACAATATCGCGCGTTGTGGTCAGGTTCAGCGCAACGCGTGTTACCTCGGCAGCGCCGGTGTCTTTGGTGTCGACTTCGGCCAACAGCGTCTTTGGTGTGGTGGCTGTCACCGGCGCACTCTGGTCGGCGTCAATGCGTGACATGCGCAAGGCTTCGGCGTCGAAATCGGCCCCGCCACTCATTTCATAAAAGGCCCAGCCCAAAAAGCCGAAGGTCAATACAATAAATCGAACCATAATAAAAATCCCCAGGTAACACCCGTCATTTGCGGCAGCTTTTGATCGGGTCGACTCAATCTTATCAGACTGCGCCACAGCGCGCAGTGAGAAAGGAAACCAATTCTTCCCCGCGTCTGGCGCGTGTCAGATAGGCAACGCCGCAACCGTTCAAATAGTTCCGTGGCCTGTTTCAGGCGTTTTGCCCTCTTGTCCCGTTTGGGGCACATGGCTACACAGCATCTATGTCAGATATTACCGAGCCCCCCAACATGGACCTGTCCGAACCGCTGCGCCGCGCGCTGGGGGATCGTTATCTGACCTATGCGCTGTCCACGATCATGCACCGCGCGCTGCCTGATGCCCGTGACGGGCTGAAGCCGGTGCATCGGCGAATCCTGTTCGCGATGCGCGAATTGCGCCTGTCGTCCAAGGGTGGCTTCCGCAAGTCGGCCAAGATCTCGGGCGACGTGATGGGGAACTATCACCCGCACGGCGATGCCGCGATTTATGATGCGATGGCGCGTCTGGCGCAGGACTTTAACGTCCGCTACCCGCTGGTTGACGGTCAGGGCAACTTTGGCAACATCGACGGCGACAACCCCGCCGCCAGCCGCTATACCGAGGCGCGCATGACCGCCGTGGCCGAGGCGCTGCTGGACGGGCTGAACGAAAACGCCGTTGATTTCCGCGACAACTACGATGGCACGCTGACCGAGCCGGTCGTGCTGCCCGCACAGTTCCCCAACCTGCTGGCCAACGGGTCGTCGGGCATTGCCGTGGGCATGGCCACCAACATTCCGCCGCACAACATTGCCGAGCTGTGCGATGCCTGTCTGCACCTGATCAAGGTGCCCGATGCGCGCGACGACACGCTGCTGAATTTCGTCAAAGGCCCCGATTTCCCCACCGGCGGGATCATCGTCGAGCCGCCCGAAAGCATTGCCGAGAACTATCGCACCGGCAAAGGCGGCTTTCGCCTGCGCTGTCGTTACGAGGTCGAGGATCTGGGCCGTGGCCAATGGCAGATCGTCGTCACCGAGATTCCCTATCAGGTCCAGAAGTCCAAGCTGATCGAGAAGCTGGCCGAGGTCATCCAGACCAAGAAGGTCCCGATTCTGGGCGATGTGCGCGACGAAAGCGCCGATGACATCCGGCTGGTGCTGGAACCGCGCTCGAAGAACGTCGATCCCGATGTGCTGATGGGGATGCTGTACCGCAACTCCGATCTCGAAGTGCGGTTCTCGATGAACATGAACGTGCTGATCGACGGCGTCACGCCCAAGGTCTGCTCGATGAAGGAAGTGCTGCGTGCCTTCCTTGATTTCCGCCGCGAAGTGCTGGAACGGCGCAGCCGTCACCGCATGGAGAAAATCGACCACCGGCTGGAGGTGTTGGAAGGGTTCATCGTTGCCTTCCTGAACCTCGACCGCGTGATCGACATCATCCGCTATGACGACGAGCCCAAGGCCGCGCTGATGCGCGAGGACTGGGGCCGCGATCATGTGCGGGCGATGGACGAGAAAGACTACCAGACGCCTCCGCCCGCGACCGAGGAGTCGCTGTCCGAGGTGCAGGCCGACGCGATCCTGAACATGCGCCTGCGCAGCTTGCGCCGCCTTGAAGAGCTTGAGCTGCTGCGCGAGCAATCCGCATTGATGGAAGAGCGCGCGGGCCTTGATGACCTGCTGGAAAATCCGCACCTGCAATGGGACGCGATCAGCGCCCAGCTGAAAGAGACCAAGAAACAGTTCGGCAAGGACTGGTCGATTGGCGACACGCCGAATGCAGGCGCACGGCGCACCACATTCGCCGAAGCCGGACAGGTCGAGGACGTGCCGCTGGAGGCGATGATCGACCGCGAGCCGATCACCGTTGTGTGCAGCCAGATGGGCTGGATTCGCGCGATGACCGGCCACATCGACCTGAACCGCGAGCTGAAGTTCAAGGATGGCGATGGTCCGCGCTTTGTCTTCCACGCGGAAACCACAGACCGGTTGCTGGTGTTCGGATCGAACGGGCGGTTCTACACCCTGTCCGCCGCCAACCTGCCCGGCGGGCGCGGCATGGGTGAACCGCTGCGCCTGATGGTCGATCTGCCGAACGAGGCGCAGATTGTCGATCTGTTCATTCACCAACCCGATGCGCGTTTGCTGGTCGCCTCGACCGCCGGTGACGGTTTCGTGGTGCCCGAAAACGATGTGATCGCCCAGACCCGCAGCGGCAAACAGGTGCTGAACGTGCGCGGCGATGTGTCGGCGCTGGTCTGCAAACGGGTGACCGGCGACGCCGTTGCCGTTGTGGGCGAGAATCGCAAGGTTCTGGTGTTCGATCTGGACGAACTGCCGGAAATGGGCCGTGGCAAAGGCGTGCGTTTGCAAAAGTACAAGGATGGCGGGCTGTCCGATGCCACCACCTTTACGCTGGCGGAGGGTCTGTCATGGCTTGACCCTGCCGGACGCACCCGCACCGAAGTGGGACTGGACGAATGGCGCGGCAAACGTGCCGGCACAGGCCGCATGGCGCCACGCGGATTTCCCCGCGACAATCGTTTTAACTAAAGTTATTCTTGCAACCGCAGGTCGTCTCATTCAGACGGCTGGCGAAAAATGCGCTGAAACCATGCGCATGGAATAATTTGGATTGTAACGAGGGTTATTTACAAAATGCGCACTTCTATTGATGGCTATTACCATGGCCAGGCGGGGCCTTTGTTCTCGCTTTATTTCAAAACCGCATTTCTGACGCTGATTACGCTGGGCATCTACCGTTTCTGGGCCAAGACCCGCCTGCGCAAATACATCTGGTCCGCAACGGCGGCGGGCGATGACACTTTTGAATACACCGGCACCGGGCTGGAAAAGCTGCTGGGCTTCCTGTTCGCCATCGTGGTGCTGGCGGTCTATCTGGGCATCGTCCAGATGGCGTTGTTCTACTTTGGTCTCAACCTGTTCACCGAGCCGCGCAATGACATCGAAGCGCTGGCGCAGGTCGGGGCGATCTATATCACCCTGCTGGCGGTTCTGCCGCTGCTGCTGTTCGCCACCTATCGCGCGCGGCGCTACAAAATGGCGCGCACACGCTGGCGCGGCCTGCGCTTTGGTATGGAAAATGGCGCATGGGGCTATGTCTGGCGGGCGCTGGGCCACGGGTTTCTGACGCTCATCACTCTGGGCATCCTGCTGCCGCGCCAGACCTTCTGGCTGGAAAAATACATGACCGACCGCACATGGTACGGCGATGCACGGTTTGAACAGGCTGGCCGGTGGCAGTCGCTCTATCCGGGGCTGAAACATGTGCTGTTTGCCGTGATTCTGATCGTAATGGGCATCGTGCTGGGCACGTTTTTGCGGGTTCCGTCGATGATAATGATCGCGGTGCTCGTCGGCTATATCTGGCTGATCGTGGGTGGCGTCTATTACCGTATCTACGCGTTCAACGTACTGACCCGTGCCAAGATGCTGGACGGGGCGGTGACATTTGATTCGGATGCACGCACGGGCCGCGTAATCGGCATCGTGTTGACCGGTATTCTGGCGATCATCGGCGCGACCATCGTCGGGATTCTGGTCATGGGGCTGGTGCTGATGGCCACCTTCGGGCTCAGCTTTTCCTCAGTGGGCGCGCTGTTCGGCGGCTACGCCGAGCCCGGTGATTTCAACGCCGCCGGCGGCATTCTGGGCAGCATCGTGATCGCCGTGCTCTACGTGGCGCTGATCCTTGCCCTGGGCGGGCTGTCGCTGGTCATGATCACCCAGCGGATCATCGGCCATGTGGTGTCATCCGTGGTGGTGGCCAACGCGCCACATCTGGATCACGTCCAACAGCGTGCCGCTGACCCCGGTGCCGATGCCGAAGGTTTTGCCGACGCGCTGGATATCGGCGGGGCCATCTGAATGGACACACCTGCGCGGTATTTCGACGGCGAAACGGGGCTGCGCCTGGACGTTGCCCTGTCGCTGGACATGTCCGCGCAGGTGCTGACCCTGCGTCATCCCGACCTGCCGGAGGGCGTGCAACACTGGCCGCTTGACGCCCTGCGCGCACTGGCGGATCAGGCCCGCACCGATCAACTGGTGCTCGGCCTGCGGGCAGATCATTCCTGCGACAGCGGGCTGATCGCCACCGCCCGCCTGACGGTGTCCGACACGCAGATGGTCCGTGACCTGACGCGCAGCTGCCCCGATCTGAACCGCCGCGACATCGCACCAGGCACCGCCCGCCGTGTTGTCACCCGCGTGGGAATGGCGGCGGGCGCATTGGCTTTGATGATTTTTGTCATCCTGCCCGCGATGGCAGGGACGATGGCCCTGATCATTCCGATAGAACGCGAAGTGGCATGGGGCAAATCCATGGTCCGCCAGATGGAGCGTATGATGGGCGGCGAAAAGGCCGGCGCGCTGATCTGTTCCAGCCCCGAAGGCGACGCGGCGCTGGCAGAGCTGACACAAAGGCTGACCGCGCCCACCGGTGTCGAATACGAACTGAACGTATCGGTGATGAACCACGAGATGGTCAACGCCTTTGCCGCCCCCGGCGGGCAGATCGTGCTGATGCGCGGCCTGCTCAAGGCCGCCGATACGCCCGAGGCCGTGGGCGCGGTTCTGGCCCATGAAATTGCCCATGTCGAAAACCGCGACAGCACGCGCGGTGCCTTGCGCGCCGCAGGATCGGCGGGGCTTTTGGGGCTGGTGCTGGGCGATTTCGCCGGTGGTACTGTCGCCGTGGCGATGGCCGAATGGATGCTGAATTCCAGCTACACCCGCGAGGCCGAAGCCAAGGCCGATACCTATGCGCTGACCATGCTGGACACCGCCGATGTCACCACCCGGGGCTTTGCCGATTTCTTTGACAGTCTGGCCGAGATAGAAAGCATCATGCCCGACCTGCCGGTCTATATGTCCAGCCACCCGCAAACCAAAGCCCGCGCCGACGCCGCGCGCGCCTTCGCGGCCTCCCAGGGCCCGACAACCCCGTTGTTGACAACACCCCAGTTCAAAGCGCTGCAAGCGATCTGCGACTGACCATCCTTCATCTTGCCAGATAATCTCCGGGGGAGGCCACCGGCCGGGGGCAGAGCCCCCAGATTATACCGGTTCCGCCGTCAGCCAGACCCCGCCTTCGGGCCGCAGGGTCAGGATCATCACCGGCTTGGGATCACGCCCTGCCACCGGCTTGAAACGGAACCGCGACAACAGCGTCGCCAGAATAATCACCGCCTCTTGCAACGCGAACGAAGCGCCGATGCAAATGCGTGGACCGTCGCCAAAGGGCAAATAGGCATAGCGGTCAATCGCCTTGCGGTCGGCAAAACGCGCGGGGCGAAAGGCGTCGGCGTCTTCCCACAGCAGTTTCGAGCGCCCCAGCGCATAGATCGGGATCATCACCGTATCGCCGGGCAAAATCTCGCGTCCGCCCAGCGTGTCCTTTTTCAGCGCCGTGCGCGACACGATGCCCGCAGGCGGATACAGGCGCAGCGCCTCGTCGACGATCTGGCGGATATAGGGCAGGTGCGCCACATCGTCGGCCCCCGCCGCACGGCCCTGCAACACCGATTGCGCTTCGGCGCGGGCGCGGTCCTGCACATCCTGATCGAAGGCCACCAGATACATCGACCACGCCAGCGTCAGCGCCGTGGTCTCGTGCCCCGCCACGATAAAGGTCAGCAGGTTGTCGCGCAGTTCTGCGGTGGACATGGTGCGTCCCGATTTCGGGTCTTCCCCTGCCAGCAGCAGATCCAGCAGGTCGGGCACCGGGCTGGTGCCGCGCGCGGCACGGTCTTCGATGGCCCTGTCCGCGACGGCCTTCATTTCTTTCAGCGCCTTGCCCGACATCAACCGACCGGGGCGCGGCACCCAGTCCGGAAAGCCCAGTATGTCGAACAGCGAAATCTTGCCCGCCTCGGCGATATAGTCGTCGATGGCTCCATGCACGCCGTCACGGTCAAAGGTGTCGCCCCCCGAAAAGGTCACATCGGCAATCACATCGAATGTGGTCGTCACCATCTCGTCCAGAAAGTTGACCGCGCGCGGCCCTGCCGCTGCGATCCTCTCGCAGGCCCGTTCGGCTGCATCCGACATGATCGGTGCCAGCGCCGAAACATTGCGATGTGAAAACACCGGTGCCGCCGTGCGCCGCTGCCAGCGCCAGTGTGCGCCCTCGGCAATGAACAGCGAGTCTCCGATCGCCGGTTTCAGCAGGTTCTTGGTCACCAGCGATTTGGGGTACTGGTCCAGACGGTCCAGCAACATCTCGCGGATGGCAGCGGGGTCCATGACCATATGCCAGCGTTTGCCGGTCTTGCCGGACACCATCGGCTGTGTTGTCGCAATCTCGGGGATGATCGACAGCACGTTGCGCCGCGCTTCTTGCAGGCTTTTCAGCAGGCCCCAGGGTTCGCTGACCAGCGGCACGCGCACGGGCAGCCGGGGGCCGGGCAGGGGGCTTTGGCTGGCTTGTGGCAGAACCGTTTCGGACATCATGCGCTCCTTGTTGCACCATGATATATGTGCATCTGCCCGCACTGCAATCGACCTGCGGCCAATTGCGCCTGTGCCGATCATCCGCTAGGCCTTTGCCGAAACAATCCTTTGGGGGGACTGCAATGCTGCGGCTTGTGATGACGATATGTGTGTTGGGCCTGCTGACGGCCTGTGGCGGCGCCAGGGACCTGGATGAAAAACCGGTGCCGCTTGGCAATTTCAACCTGCTGCACAACGTCGTTGTCGCCCCCAAGGCACAAAAGGGTCCGCTCAGCCGCGATGCGACCGAAGAACAGCTGACCACGGCTGTGCATGACGCCATTGCCCAGCGGTTTGATCGCTATGACGGTGACAGCAACTATCACTTTGGTGTGTCCGTCGAAGGCTATGTTCTGGCTGCCCCCGGCGTGCCGCTGGTCCTGTCACCCAAGTCGATCCTGATCATCAATCTGACGGTCTGGGACGATGCGGCCGGCAAGAAACTGACCGACAAGCCGCATACGATCACCGTTCTGGAAACCTTTGGCACCGGCACGGTCGTGGGATCGGGCTATACGCTGTCCGCCGAGGAACAGTTGGAACAGCTGTCCCAGAATGCGGCCAAGGCGATCGAACGGTATCTGGTCAAGCAAATGAAGGAAGAGGGCTGGTTTGTCACCACAGGGTCGGGGCGTCCCGGCGCTGCGGTCGCCACAGCGGCTGTCGCCGCCGAATAAGGCGCGCAATGACCAGCCCCCGTGACTTTTGTGCACATCCCCACAGGGGCAAAAGGGTGAAGACCGCTTGATTTTCCTGCGTAATGGCAATACATGCCGCGCGGAACACATCTGGGTCCAAATGGATTCCGCAAACAAAAAGGGTGCCGAGACATGGCAAAGGCAAAGTTTGAACGTAACAAACCACACGTTAACATCGGCACAATCGGCCACGTTGACCACGGCAAAACCACGCTGACAGCTGCGATCACCAAATACTTTGGTGACTTCAAAGCCTATGACCAGATCGATGGCGCGCCCGAAGAGAAAGCCCGCGGTATCACCATTTCGACCGCCCACGTCGAATATGAAACCGAAAGCCGCCACTACGCGCACGTCGACTGCCCCGGCCACGCCGACTACGTCAAGAACATGATCACCGGTGCCGCGCAGATGGACGGCGCGATCCTGGTTGTGAACGCGGCCGACGGCCCGATGCCGCAAACGCGCGAGCACATCCTGCTGGGCCGCCAGGTGGGCATCCCCTACATGGTTGTCTACATGAACAAAGTGGACCAGGTGGACGACGAAGAACTGCTGGAACTGGTGGAAATGGAAATCCGCGAGCTGCTGTCCTCGTACGAGTACCCCGGCGACGACATTCCGATCATCCCCGGCTCGGCTCTGGCTGCCATGGAAGGCCGCGATCCCGAGATCGGTGAAGAGTCGATCAAGAAACTGATGGCCGCTGTTGACGAATACATCCCGACACCCGAGCGTGCCGTGGACCAGCCGTTCCTGATGCCCGTCGAAGACGTGTTCTCGATCTCGGGCCGTGGTACCGTTGTGACCGGCCGTATCGAGCGTGGCGTGATCAACGTGGGCGACGACATCGAAATCGTCGGCATCCGCGACACCAAGAAAACCACCTGCACAGGCGTGGAAATGTTCCGCAAACTGCTGGATCGTGGTGAAGCCGGCGACAACATCGGCGCCCTGCTGCGCGGCATCGACCGTGAAGGCGTTGAGCGTGGTCAGGTTCTGTGCAAACCCGGTTCGGTGAACCCGCACACCAAGTTCGAAGCCGAAGCCTATATCCTGACCAAGGATGAGGGTGGCCGTCACACGCCGTTCTTCGCGAACTACCGTCCGCAGTTCTACTTCCGCACCACCGACGTGACCGGCACCGTGAACCTGCCCGAAGGCACGGAAATGGTTATGCCCGGCGACAACCTGAAGTTCGACGTCGAGCTGATCGCGCCGATCGCCATGGAGCAGGGCCTGCGCTTTGCGATCCGTGAAGGCGGCCGCACCGTCGGCGCCGGCGTGGTGTCGAAAATCACCGAGTAAGCCGCTTGTGCGGGTCTTCGGACCCGCATGACGCTTCCATCGAAAAGGCCGCAGCATATGCTGCGGCCTTTTTGTGTTTCGGGGTGTGCCGCATAGTGACTTGCAAAACCCGTACAAAAGATCGTTTCTGTGGTGCAAAGCCAAACCGCCGTTGATCTACACAAAAGGATTGCGCCAAGTGAGCGAACCGTCACCCCCTGTCGACCTGCGTCTGCGTGAGTGTCCGAACTGGACCTATCTGCTGCGGGAATTTGACGTGCTCTATCGCAATGGCACTGCGGGCGGCAGCCCGTCGATCCGCAGCCACCGCAAACGGGTGCGTGACAGGCTGTCGGCCTGCGTGGCCTCCAACCCTGTGGTCGTGGCGCGCCCGCACGAGGCAAAACCTGTAACCGCCCATTTCGCCCGCGCGCTCGATCTGGGCGAACGCTCTTCAATGCAGGGCATGGCGCGGGCGCTGCGCGAGGTGCGCGGCGATCTGACGTGGGAATACGGCTATGAGAAACTGCCCAGGGCGCTGGCGCAGAAATATGCCTATTGCGAGGTTCTGGGGCCTAAGGGGCCGGTGCAATCCGACAGCCTGATCCTTGGCTTCGTGCTGTTCGCCCCCGCCACCACATATCCCCAGCACAGCCATCAGGACATCGAGGAAAGCTATATTTCGGTCTCGGGCGCCTGGTCGGAAAACGACACGGCCGTCTATGCGCCGGGGTCGCTGATTTTGAACCGTCCGGGGGACGAGCACCGGATCACCACCGGAGAGCTGGACCCCTGCCTGCTGGCCTATGCGTGGACGGGCGCTGCGGGGCGGCTGGCCGAGCCGATGATGAAACTGACCGGAACGCGCAAGGCCAGATCGCGGGGGCCGTATTAGGTAGCTGCCGGATCCTTGTGACAGACCGCTTCCAGACGGTTGCCATCGGGGTCGGTGACGAAGGCCGCGTAATATGTGGCACTGTATTCCGGGCGCAATCCGGGCGGGCCTGCATCGACCCCGCCCGCTTCTAGGGCGCGGGCATAAAACCGGTCGACGCTGGCGCGATCCGCTGCGCGAAAGGCGACATGGGTGCCGTGCCGTGCAGAGGATTCGTCAAGTTGCAGGCCAAAATCCTCACCGTCTTTGACGCCATAGGTCAGCATGGTCGCATTTTCCCAAAGCAGCGGCAGACCCAGCGCGGGCATGACATGATTATAGAATTGTCGTGCTTTCTGGATGTCGCAAATGCCAAGCGTCACATGGTCGAAAATAGATGGCATCGGTCGCCTTTCCTGCGGTTGAAACGGTGACTTTGATTCTGCGCACCTTCGCTTTGCAGTTCAAGCCTTGGTAAACCGGTGCTGCCCAGCGGGCCAATTGGCGGGTGACAAGCGCCCCTTGGGCTGGCACATCATGACGCATGACACGATCCTTTGCCGACCCGACACAAATGCACCCTGTGATGTTGCCCGATGGCACGCCGCATCCTGGCACCGTGTTCCTGAAACCTGCCTTGTCGCATCCGCGCATCTTCGTGGGCGATTACACCTATGCCAGCGCCCATGTGCCGCCCGCCGACTGGGCCGGGCATCTGGCCCCCTACCTTTACGATTTCTCGCCCGAAGCCTTGCACATCGGCAAGTTCTGCCAGTTTGCCGATGGCGTGCAGTTCATCACAGCCTCGGCCAATCACCGCTATGACGGGTTCTCGTCCTTTCCCTTTGCCATTTTCGGTGGCGGTGAGATGGCGGGGCGTCCGTCGATGCCGGATGCGGGGCCTGATACCGTGATCGGCCATGATGTGTGGATCGGACAGGGCGCGCGCATCCTGCCCGGGGCGCGGATCGGCTGTGGCGTGATTGTCGGGGCCGGTGCGGTGGTATCAGGGCAGGTTCCGGATTACGCGATTGTCAGCGGCAACCCGTCCCGCGTGATGCGGATGCGTTTCGATGCAGACACCGTGGCAGCGCTGCTGGATATCGCGTGGTGGGACTGGCCCATCGACCGCATTCTGGCGCATGAGGCCGCGATTTGCGGCGCGGATCTGGCCGCCTTGCGCGGATAACCGACGGAATCGCACCGGCGCATCGTATCACCTGACATTGCTTCAGAGGGTTTTTCCAATGCTGTTCACATTCCGCAGCTTCCTGCTTCTCAGCCTGCTCGAAACCGGTGCGATCTTCGGGTTCTTTTATGCATGGGTCTGCTCGACCATGTGGGGGCTGGATGGCGCGCGCCCCGAGATTGCAATCGCCGCGATGCAGGCAATGAATGCCTCGGTGCGCAACGGCGTCTTTGCAGTCAGCTTTTTCGGCACGCCGCTGGTGTTGCTGGCGACGGTGATTATGGCCTTTGTCACCGCCCACCGCAGGGCAGGGGTGATTCTGGCGGCGGCTTTGGTTTTTTCCGTGACGTCCGTTGTGGCGACGATGGCGGTGAATGTTCCGATGAACCAGGCGCTGGCCCTGGTCAGCCTGCCCTCTGATCGGGCGGCCGAGATTTGGGCGGCCTATTCGGGGCCATGGCAGTTGTGGAACAGCCTGCGCACGCTGACCAGCGGTGTTGCGCTGCTGCTGGTCGGTGTCGCGTTGATGCAGGCGCAGCACCGCACCTGACGATCCCTGGCATTAATGGGTCCAGACCCGAAAACACTCTTGCAATGCAGCCGCGTGCCGCGTAATCACGCAGCGATCGCGTAGGGGTATAGCTCAGCTGGTAGAGCGACGGTCTCCAAAACCGTAGGTCGAGGGTTCGAACCCTTCTGCCCCTGCCATCATCCTCCAGAACAGTTTTGCAAAGCTTCGCCTGTTTCGGGCGCACGGCTGTATGTGTTCCTGTGGAAAAGGTGAATGGTCAACAGCCTTGCCTTTGACGGTCGGAACATGAACTGTCGAATTGGGTAAGTCGTCATGAGTTGCCCCGGACCGACGGAGGACCATGTGAAACGGCGACTGGCGGCGATTCTGGCGGCGGATGTATCTGATTACGGTGCCCTCGTTCAAAGCGACGAGATGACGGCCGTCCGCACCGTGCGTGGGCATATCAGCGCATTCGAGCCGCAGATTGCGCTGCATCACGGGCGGATGGTCAAAACGATGGGCGATGGCTTTCTGGCTGAATTCGGCTCGGTCGTTGATGCTGTTGCATGTGCTGCCATCCTGCAAAAGATCGCGCTGGAGCGGAACCACAAGATTGCCATTTCCGAACGCGCCGTGTTTCGCATGGGCGTTCATGCCGGAGACATTCTTGAGGAAGCAGAGGACATCTTTGGTGACGGGGTGAATATTGCCGCCCGTCTCGAAAGCCTGGCCGCGCCCGGATCGGTTCTGATTTCGGCCAAAGTGTTCGAAGACGTCGACCGGCGTCTGGATCTGACGTTCAAGGATCTGGGCCTGAAAACCCTCAAGAACATCGAAAAACCCGTTCAGGTTTACCAGCTTGAGACTGATGGCGTGCACCCTGTAAGTCTGGCGCATCCCGAACTGCCGGAAAAACCGTCCATTGCGATCCTGCCGTTCAAGGTGTTTTCGAACGGGGATGAAGACGAATTTCTGGCGGACAGTCTGGCCGAGGATCTGACCACTGTGCTGTCGGGGGTGCCGTGGCTGTTTGTCATCGCGCGCAATTCGGCATTCACCTACAAGGGGCTGGTGGTTGATATCCGCGAAATCGGTGCAGAACTTGGCGTGCGCTACATCGTCGAGGGCAGCCTGCGGCGGTCGACCGACCGGATCAGGGTTTCGGTACAGCTGGCAGACGCTTCGGACCGTCGCCAGATCTGGGCTGACCGCTATGATGGCCAGCTGAACGATATCTTTGAATTTCAGGACGTCGTGACCAGCAAGATTGCCACAACAATAGCGCCACAGCTTCAGGCGCTCGAAATCCAGCGGTCAATGCGCAAACGTCCCACCGACCGGTCGGCTTACGAGCTGTTCCTCTCGGCGCTGGGGTGCCTCAACAGTGCAAGAATCACCGAGGCCGAGCAGATATTGGAAAGCGTGATACAGGCCTATCCCGACTATGCCAGTGCCAAGGCGGTTCTGGCGTGGTGCACCACGCTGCGGGTCGCATGGCAATCCGCCGACGAGTCGGATGCCCTGCGCGAGAAAGGCGTCGCTTTGGCACGCGCGGCGCTGGGCAGTGCGCAGTGCGACGTCGAAACCCGCGCCTATGCGGGTTATGCGATTGCCTTTCATTTCTATGACATCGAACGCGGCAAGGAGCTGGTCGCCGAAGCTGTCGAGCTGTGCCCCAGTTTTGCCTGGGCCTGGGTGTCGCGTGCGCTGCTGGAAGCGTTTTTTGGGGATCCGGCCAAAGGTATCGCCTATGGCGAAACAGCGCTGAGATTGAACCACCTGGACCCGCTGGTCTTTCGCACATATATGGCGCTGACCAATTGTTATATCGGGTTGGGCGACAACGCGAACGCCCTTGGTCATGCCGAAAGGGGATTGCTGCGAAATCCCAATATCGTCGGCTTGCAGGTCTTGAAGACGGTTGCGTTGCATCGGCTTGGACAACAGTCCGAGGCGACGGCAGAAGCCGCGAACCTGATCGGGCGGCACCCCGGATTCCGCGTGTCCAAGTTCACGCTGCACACCGGAAAGTTCGCAAATATCTCTGATGTTGCGGGTGCGTTGCTGGCCAGTGGCCTGCCCGAGTAGCGCGGGGCCGGCCGGAAACAGCGCCACAGTTTCGCCATAATGCCGCCGCCGTCATTGCGCATTCTGCCTTTATGTCGGCATGGTTTGTTAATGTCTGCCAAAGGTTCCCCCATGTCCGATTCTGCCAAAGCGGATCTTGGTCCCGACACGCTGTCTCTGATCCGTGATCTGGTGACCGATGAAAATGTTACCCCCGAAGCCCCCCGCGCGCCGTCACCACGCGCGCAGATGGCAGCGACACCTGTTGAACATGTGGCTGTGACAGCAGGGCCGGCACGCCGCGCCACGCAGGGGCGGGCAAAGGACGCCTTGCATCGTGTTGTCGCCCGCCTGCGCGGCTTTCGCCCCAGCCGTCGCCAGATCATCTGGGCCGCCATTGCGCTGGTCGTGGTGCTGCGTCCTGCATGGGTTGTTCTGGCGCTGGTGCTTGGCCTGTTTCTGGTTCTGGGCGTGTTTCTGGCCTTCGGGCCCGACCGGCTGTGGGCGGGCACGGTCGCCCTGTTGAAGTGGTACATCGCCCGCGCACCCGAACGCGGGGCGCGGCTGGCCGCATGGATCGACGGGTTTGCCTATCGTTGGGACAGTCTGCTGGACCTGTTCCCCGATGGCTGGGTCGATGCTCTGTATCTGCCCGACCTGCAATCGGTGCTTGAGGCTGATGACCGCCACGACGCCGTCATGGCCACGCGTCTGCAACGCTTGCAGGACCAATCCCCCGATCAGGGTGCCGCCGCCTGAGGCCGGCACCTGCAAGGGGCCTTGAATTCGCAGCCGCAGCCCGTTACATGGGCCGGACCAATCCGATAGGAGCCTGTCATGGCCACCACCAATCCGCTGCAATTCATCCAGCAAGTGCGCACCGAAGTCAGCAAGGTCGTTTGGCCGACGCGGCGCGAGGTCATGCTGACCACCGTGATGGTGTTCATCATGGCGGCGCTGGTTGCCGTGTTTTTTGCGCTGGTCGACATCCTGATCCGCGGCGGCTTGCAGCAAATTCTGACGATGTTCGGCTAAGCGTAACGCTGTCAGCCGTTCCTTGCCAAAAGCCCCACAAACCCGATCAAGGCCTTGAAACTCTGCGATTGTCGGAGTAGACGGCAACCCTGACCTGACAGAGGGCGTGCGGCGATTCGTGTTGCGCGCCGATTTTTTGTTCAGGTCAGTCGGGCCAAGTGTCTGAAAATTATTAAGAATTTGACACGTCTTCGTGTCGCACCAAGAGAGGCAGACGAGCTTATGGCGAAACGGTGGTATTCGGTCAGTGTTCTTTCGAACTTCGAAAAGAAAATTGCCGAGCAAATTCGCACCTCCGCCGTCGAGCAGCAGCTCGAAGGTGAGATCGACGAAGTTCTGGTGCCGACCGAAGAGGTCATCGAGGTGCGCCGCGGCAAGAAGGTCACGACCGAGCGTCGCTTTATGCCCGGTTATGTGCTGGTCCACATGGAGATGTCCGACCGCGGATATCACCTGATCAGCTCGATCAACCGCGTCACCGGTTTCCTGGGCCCCCAAGGGCGCCCGATGCCGATGCGCGACGCCGAGGTAAACCAGATCCTGAACCGCGTTCAGGAAGGCGAAGACAGCCCGCGCACTCTGATCCACTTTGAAGTGGGCGAGCGCGTCAAGGTGAACGACGGTCCGTTCGAGGATTTCGATGGCATGGTCGAAGAAGTTGATGAAGATGCGCAGCGCCTCAAGGTGACGGTGTCGATCTTCGGGCGCGAAACGCCCGTGGAACTGGAATTCACTCAGGTCACCAAACAGATGTGAGTGTGAATTGTGGGAGGCGAGGGTGCCGCGGCATCCAAACCGGACCACACAACGCAAAGCCCCAAGGGACGCGTCCTGCGGGGGTTGAAACAGGAGAAGGCCCATGGCCAAGAAACTCGTCGGCACTATGAAGTTGCAAGTGCCCGCCGGTCAAGCAAACCCCTCCCCGCCGGTCGGTCCGGCGCTGGGTCAGCGCGGCATCAACATCATGGAATTCTGCAAGGCGTTCAACGCCAAGACAGCAGACATGGAGCCCGGTGCGCCGTGCCCGACCGTGATCACATATTACCAGGACAAGTCCTTCACCATGGACATCAAGACGCCCCCGGCGTCCTACTTCCTGAAAAAAGCGGCCAAGGTGAAGTCTGGTGCGAAAACGCCCAGCCGTGAAACCGTCGGGACTGTGACAACCAAGCAGATCCGCGAAATCGCCGAAGCGAAGATGAAAGACCTGAACGCCAATTCGATCGAAGCGGCGATGCAGATCATCCTGGGCTCTGCCCGCTCTATGGGCATCGAGGTGAAGTAAGATGGCAAAGTTCGGAAAACGCACCACCGCCGCCCGCGCAGCTTTCGCTGGCAAAGAGAACCTGTCGGTCGAAGACGCAATTGCGCTGATCCAGGGCAACGCCAAGGCCAAGTTCGACGAAACCGTCGAGATTTCGATGAACCTGGGTGTTGACCCCCGTCACGCGGACCAAATGGTGCGTGGCGTGGTTGGCCTGCCCAACGGCACCGGCAAAGACGTGCGCGTCGCTGTTTTCGCCCGTGGTCCCAAGGCCGACGAAGCCAAAGCAGCCGGAGCCGACATCGTTGGCGCCGAGGACCTGATGGAAATCGTGCAAGGCGGCAAGATCGAATTCGATCGCTGCATCGCAACACCCGACATGATGCCGATCGTCGGCCGTCTGGGTAAGGTTCTGGGCCCCCGCAACCTGATGCCGAACCCCAAAGTGGGCACGGTCACCATGGATGTGGCGGACGCGGTCAAAGCTGCCAAAGGCGGCGAAGTCCAGTTCAAGGCCGAAAAAGCGGGCGTCGTGCACGCCGGCGTTGGCAAGGTTTCGTTCGACGCGGCCAAGCTGGCTGAAAACATCCGCGCCTTTGTTGGTGCCGTGGCCAAGGCGCGTCCCGCCGGTGCCAAAGGTACTTACATGAAAAAGGTCTCGCTCAGCTCCACAATGGGCCCGGGCGTGTCGGTTGACGTGGACAACGCGGTTACCGAGTAAGTTTTTCGGGGCAGGGGAAACCTTGCCCCGCACAAGATCCCGCGCAAGCGGGTTGGCGGGGACGCCTTTGTGGTTTCCCCGTTCTGTCCGAGACGGAGGGTGAATGCAGCCGCATTCATAATTCCTTCCTGAGATGGGAAACGAGATTTAAAGGATCCGCAACGCGGTGATTTTGGCCTCGGTCCCTGAAGCGGACCTAAGTGGTGACCCTTTGGGTTGCTGAATTGAGCCGGGGGGAAACCCCCATACTTGGAGTGAAACTGTGGATAGAGCCCAGAAAGAGAAAGTGGTCGAGGAACTCGGCCAAATCTTCGAAAGCTCTGGCGTCGTTGTGGTTGCCCACTACGCCGGTCTGACAGTTGCGAACATGCAAGATCTGCGTGCCCGTGCCGCCGAGCACGGAAGCGCAGTGCGTGTTGCCAAAAACAGGCTCGCCAAAATCGCCCTTGGTGGAAAGCCGTGCGAAAGCATCGGTGACCTCCTGACGGGTATGACCGTTCTGACCTTCTCCGAAGATCCCGTGGCTGCTGCCAAGGTGTCCGAGGACTTCGCCAAAGACCACGACAAATTCGTGATCCTTGGCGGTGCCATGGGTGAGAACGCTCTGGACCGGGCTGGTGTTACAGCTGTGTCGAAAATGCCTTCGCGCGAGGAGCTTATTGCTTCGATCGTGGGCTGCATCGCCGCACCTGCAAGCAACATCGCCGGGGCCATTGGCGCGCCTGCAAGCAACATCGCGTCCATCTTGTCCACAATCGAGGACAAGGCGGCTGCATAAAGCAACGTCATACTGGCGTGTGGTTGACCCATCACGTTGGAACACACATATCGTAACGGAAAGAGCTGAACATGGCTGATCTGAAAAAACTGGCAGAAGACATCGTTGGTCTGACCCTGCTGGAAGCACAAGAACTGAAAACAATCCTCAAAGACGAGTACGGCATCGAGCCCGCCGCTGGTGGCGCTGTGATGATGGCTGGTCCTGCTGACGCCGGTGGCGCAGCCGAGGAAGAGAAGACTGAATTCGACGTCGTTCTGAAAAACGCAGGCGCATCGAAAATCAACGTCATCAAAGAAGTCCGCGGCATCACAGGCCTGGGCCTGAAAGAAGCCAAAGACCTGGTCGAAGCCGGTGGCAAGATCAAAGAAGGCGTGTCGAAAGACGAAGCCGAAGAAATCAAAACCAAGCTGGAAGCAGCTGGCGCTGAAGTCGAACTGGCGTAAGCCAACCGCATGGGGCTTGCCCCATGTCGCATTCAAGGCTGGACCCGGAGTTTTCCGGGTCCAGCCGAACCTGTCTTGGCAAGGGCTTCTGAATGAAGCGTTTTCCAGGATGTGGTTTCAAAGGTCGGGAGGCACTCGGTGGGACGAGGGCCATGAATTGACCGAAACCCAACCATCTCGACTGGGCGGTGTACCGTGGCCCGACGGTGCGCGCGCTCGCAGAGAATCTGAAAGGTGACAGTTCACATGGCGCAATCCTTCCTTGGCCAGAAACGTCTTCGTAAATACTACGGCAAAATCCGCGAAGTGCTGGAAATGCCGAACCTGATCGAGGTCCAGAAATCCTCGTACGATCTTTTCCTGAACTCCGGCGACGCGGAAACCCCCACCGATGGTGATGGTATTCAGGGCGTGTTCCAATCGGTTTTCCCGATCAAGGATTTCAATGAAACCTCGATCCTTGAATACGTCAAATACGAGCTGGAAAAGCCGAAATACGACGTTGAGGAATGCCAGCAACGTGACATGACCTATAGCGCGCCGTTGAAAGTGACGCTGCGCCTGATCGTGTTTGATGTCGACGAAGACACAGGCGCGAAATCGGTCAAAGACATCAAAGAACAAGACGTGTTCATGGGCGACATGCCCCTGATGACGCCGAACGGCACTTTTGTCGTGAACGGCACCGAACGTGTGATCGTTTCCCAGATGCACCGTTCGCCGGGCGTGTTTTTTGACCACGACAAGGGCAAAACCCACTCTTCGGGCAAACTGCTGTTCGCCTGCCGCATCATTCCCTACCGCGGCAGCTGGCTGGACTTTGAATTCGACGCCAAGGACATCGTGTTCGCACGCATCGACCGCCGTCGGAAGCTTCCTGTCACGACCCTGCTTTATGCACTGGGTCTGGACCAGGAGGCGATCATGGACGCCTACTATAACACGATCACGTTCAAGCTGGAGAAGAACAAGGGCTGGGTCACGCCGTTCTTCCCCGACCGCGTGCGCGGCACCCGTCCCACATATGATCTGGTGAACGCAGCTTCGGGCGAAGTGATTGCGGAAGCCGGCAAGAAAATCACCCCCCGCGCGGTCAAACAGATGATTGACGCAGGCGATGTTGAAAACCTGCTGGTGCCCTTCGATCACATCGTTGGCAAATTCGCAGCCAAGGACATGATCAACGAGGAAACCGGCGCGATCTACATCGAAGCCGGTGACGAGCTGACGCTTGAGTATGACAAAGACGGCGATCTGATCGGCGGCACAGCCAAAGAGCTGATCGACGCAGGCATCACCGAGATCCCCGTGCTGGACATCGACAATATCAATGTCGGTCCCTACATGCGCAACACGATGCACAACGACAAGAACATGAACCGCGACACCGCGCTCATGGATATCTATCGCGTGATGCGTCCGGGCGAGCCGCCCACCGTCGAAGCGGCAAGCAACCTGTTCGACACGCTGTTCTTTGACAGCGAACGTTACGACCTGTCGGCTGTTGGCCGCGTGAAAATGAACATGCGTCTGAATCTGGACGCAGACGACACCCAGCGCACGCTGCGCCGCGAAGACATCGTGGCCTGCATCAAGGCGCTGGTCGATCTGCGCGATGGCCGTGGCGACATCGACGACATTGACCACCTGGGCAACCGCCGTGTGCGGTCCGTTGGCGAGCTGATGGAAAACCAGTACCGCGTCGGCCTGCTGCGCATGGAACGTGCGATCAAGGAACGTATGTCCTCGGTCGAAATCGACACCGTGATGCCGCAGGATCTGATCAACGCCAAACCGGCGGCCGCTGCCGTGCGCGAATTCTTCGGCTCGTCGCAGCTGTCGCAGTTCATGGACCAAACCAACCCGCTGTCCGAAGTGACACACAAACGCCGCCTGTCGGCGCTTGGGCCGGGCGGTCTGACCCGCGAGCGTGCCGGTTTTGAGGTGCGTGACGTTCACCCGACCCACTATGGCCGGATGTGTCCGATTGAAACGCCCGAAGGTCCGAACATCGGTCTGATCAACTCGCTGGCCACCTTTGCCCGCGTGAACAAATACGGCTTTATCGAAACACCTTACCGCGTCGTCAAGGACTCGGTGGTGACGGATGAAGTGCACTACATGTCCGCGACCGAGGAAATGCGTCACACGGTGGCGCAGGCGAACGCCAACCTCGACGAGAACATGCGCTTTGTGAACGATCTGGTGTCGACACGGAAATCGGGCGACTACACGCTGTCCCCGAACGAAAACGTCGACCTGATCGACGTGTCGCCGAAACAGCTGGTTTCGGTCGCGGCATCGCTGATCCCGTTCCTTGAAAACGACGACGCCAACCGCGCCCTGATGGGGTCGAACATGCAACGTCAGGCCGTGCCGCTTCTGCGGGCCGAGGCGCCGCTGGTCGGCACCGGCATCGAAGAAGTCGTGGCGCGCGATTCCGGCGCTGCGATCATGGCGAAACGGGCCGGTATCATCGACCAGGTCGATGCGACCCGGATCGTTGTGCGTGCCACGTCCGATCTGGAGCTGGGCGACGCGGGTGTGGACATCTACCGCATGCGCAAATTCCAGCGTTCGAACCAGAACACCTGTATCAACCAGCGTCCGCTGGTCAAAGTGGGTGACACCGTTCAGAAGGGCGAAGTGATTGCCGATGGTCCGTCCACTGATATGGGCGAACTGGCTCTGGGTAAAAACGTGGTCGTCGCGTTCATGCCCTGGAACGGCTACAACTACGAAGACTCGATCCTGATTTCCGAGCGCGTGTCGCGCGATGACGTCTTTACCTCGATCCATATCGAGGAATTCGAAGTCGCCGCCCGTGACACCAAGCTTGGGCCAGAGGAAATCACCCGCGACATCCCCAACGTCGGTGAAGAAGCGCTGCGCAACCTCGACGAGGCTGGCATCGTGTACATCGGCGCGGATGTTGAACCGGGCGATATTCTGGTCGGCAAGATCACACCCAAGGGCGAAAGCCCGATGACGCCGGAAGAAAAGCTGCTGCGCGCCATCTTTGGTGAAAAAGCATCGGACGTCCGCGATACCAGCTTGCGTGTGAAACCGGGTGACTTCGGCACAGTCGTCGAAGTGCGCGTGTTCAACCGTCACGGCGTCGAAAAAGACGAACGCGCCCTGCAAATCGAGCGTGAAGAAGTCGAAAGCCTGGCCCGTGACCGCGACGACGAACTCGCGATCCTTGACCGCAACATCTATGCCCGTCTGGGTGACATGCTGCTGGGCAAGGAAGTGGCCAAGGGTCCCAAGGGCGTGAAAGCCGGCAGCACCGTCGACGCCGACATGCTGGACGCATACCCGCGTTCGGCATGGTGGCAGATTGCCGTGAAAGACGAGCAGTCGGCACAGGTGATCGAGGCTCTGAACGAGCAGTACGAAGTGCAAAAGCGCACTCTGGACGCCCGTTTCGAGGACAAGGTCGAGAAAGTGCGCCGTGGTGACGACCTGCCGCCGGGCGTGATGAAGATGGTCAAAGTCTTTGTCGCGGTGAAGCGCAAGCTGCAACCGGGCGACAAGATGGCGGGCCGCCACGGGAACAAAGGGGTTATCTCCAAAGTGGTTCCCATGGAGGACATGCCGTTCCTTGCGGACGGTACGCCGGTCGACTTCTGTCTGAACCCGCTGGGCGTGCCGTCGCGCATGAACGTCGGTCAGATTCTCGAAACCCACATGGGCTGGGCGTCTCGTGGCCTTGGCATCAACGTGGACGAGGCATTGCAGGAATACCGCCGGTCGGGTGACCTGACCCCGGTGCGCGAAGCGATGCATCTGGCCTATGGCGACGATGTCTACGACGAGGGCATCAAGGACATGGAAGAGGATGTGCTGCTGGAAGCGGCGGGCAACGTGACCCGCGGCGTTCCGATCGCCACGCCCGTCTTTGACGGTGCAAAAGAGGCGGACGTGAACAACGCTCTCAGCCGCGCAGGCTTTGACACATCCGGTCAGTCGATCCTGTTCGACGGTCGCACAGGCGAGCAGTTTGCCCGCCCCGTGACCGTTGGCATGAAGTACCTGCTGAAACTGCATCACCTTGTGGACGACAAAATCCACGCGCGTTCGACCGGGCCGTACAGCCTGGTCACCCAGCAGCCGCTGGGTGGTAAGGCGCAATTCGGTGGCCAGCGCTTTGGTGAGATGGAAGTCTGGGCTCTGGAAGCCTACGGCGCCGCCTACACCCTGCAGGAAATGCTGACAGTCAAGTCGGACGACGTTGCCGGACGGACGAAAGTCTATGAAAGCATCGTCAAGGGCGAGGACAACTTTGAAGCCGGCGTGCCGGAGAGCTTCAACGTTCTGGTCAAAGAAGTCCGTGGCCTCGGCCTGAACATGGAACTCCTGGACGCTGAGGAAGACGAATAACGGCGGCGGGCGGGAATACTCCCGCCCTCCCGTTCACCTCTTCCAATGCCTCCCTTTCAAGGATTTGAAAATGAACCAGGAACTGACAAACAACCCGTTCAACCCGCTCACACCCCCCAAGGTGTTCGACGAAATCAAGGTCTCGCTGGCGTCGCCAGAGCGGATCCTGTCGTGGTCGTTCGGCGAGATCAAGAAACCCGAAACCATCAACTACCGCACGTTCAAGCCCGAGCGTGACGGCCTGTTCTGCGCGCGCATCTTTGGCCCGATCAAAGATTACGAATGCCTGTGCGGCAAATACAAACGCATGAAGTATCGCGGCGTCGTCTGCGAAAAATGCGGCGTTGAAGTTACCCTGCAAAAGGTCCGCCGCGAGCGGATGGGCCACATCGAGCTGGCCTCGCCGGTTGCGCATATCTGGTTCCTGAAATCGCTGCCCTCGCGCATCGGCCTGATGCTGGACATGACACTGCGTGATCTGGAACGCGTGCTGTATTTCGAAAACTACGTTGTCATCGAACCCGGCCTGACGGACCTGACTTACGGTCAGATGCTGACCGAAGAAGAATTCATGGACGCGCAGGACGCATACGGCATGGACGCTTTCACCGCCAACATCGGCGCCGAAGCGATCCGTGAAATGCTGTCGATGATCGACCTTGAAGCCGAAGCAGACAACCTGCGTGCGGATCTGAAAGAGGCAACAGGCGAACTGAAGCCCAAGAAGATCATCAAGCGTCTGAAAGTCGTGGAAAGCTTCCTGGAATCCGGCAACCGCCCCGAGTGGATGGTTCTGACCGTGATCCCCGTGATTCCGCCTGAACTGCGCCCGCTGGTGCCGCTGGACGGTGGCCGCTTTGCCACGTCGGATCTGAACGACCTGTACCGCCGCGTGATCAACCGGAACAACCGTCTGAAGCGTCTGATCGAACTGCGTGCACCGGACATCATCGTGCGCAACGAAAAGCGGATGTTGCAGGAATCCGTCGACGCATTGTTCGACAACGGCCGTCGTGGCCGCGTCATCACCGGAGCCAACAAGCGCCCGCTGAAGTCGCTGTCGGACATGCTGAAGGGGAAGCAAGGCCGCTTCCGTCAGAACCTTTTGGGCAAACGCGTCGACTTTTCGGGCCGTTCGGTTATCGTGACCGGCCCCGAACTGAAGCTTCACCAATGTGGTCTGCCCAAGAAGATGGCGTTGGAGCTGTTCAAGCCGTTCATCTATTCGCGCCTTGAAGCCAAGGGCCTGTCCTCCACCGTGAAGCAGGCCAAGAAGCTGGTTGAAAAGGAACGCCCCGAGGTTTGGGACATCCTGGACGAGGTTATCCGCGAACACCCCGTCATGCTGAACCGTGCGCCGACGCTGCACCGTTTGGGCATTCAGGCGTTCGAACCGATCCTGATCGAAGGCAAGGCGATCCAGCTGCACCCGCTGGTCTGCTCGGCCTTTAACGCCGACTTTGACGGTGACCAAATGGCGGTTCACGTGCCTCTCTCGCTGGAAGCCCAGCTGGAAGCGCGCGTTCTGATGATGTCGACCAACAACGTTCTGTCGCCTGCCAACGGCGCGCCGATCATCGTTCCCTCGCAGGATATGATCTTGGGTCTGTACTACACGACCCTGGAGCGCACCGGCATGAAGGGCGAAGGCATGGTCTTCGGCTCGATCGACGAAGTGCAGCACGCGCTGGACGCCGGTGTGATCCACCTTCACTCCAAGATCACCGCACGGATTCCGCAGATCGACGACGACGGTCAGGAAATCATGAAGCGTTATGAAACCACGCCGGGCCGTGTCCGTCTGGGTGCGCTTCTGCCGTTGAACGCCAAGGCGCCCTTCGATCTGGTCAACCGTCTTCTGCGCAAAAAAGAAGTGCAGCAGATCATTGATACCGTTTACCGGTATTGCGGCCAGAAAGAGAGCGTCATCTTCTGTGACCAGATCATGACCATGGGCTTCCGCGAGGCGTTCAAGGCCGGGATTTCGTTCGGTAAAGACGACATGCTGATCCCCGAAACCAAGTGGACCATCGTTGATGAGACACGCGAACTGGTGAAGGACTTTGAACAGCAGTACATGGACGGCCTGATCACTCAGGGTGAAAAGTACAACAAAGTTGTCGACGCCTGGTCGAAGTGTAACGACAAGGTCACCGACGCCATGATGGGCGCGATTTCGGCGGTGCAAATCGACGAAACCGGAGCCGAAATGGAGCCGAACTCGGTCTACATGATGGCCCACTCCGGTGCGCGTGGCTCGGTCACCCAGATGAAACAGCTGGGCGGGATGCGCGGTCTGATGGCGAAGCCGAACGGCGACATCATCGAAACGCCGATCATCTCGAACTTCAAGGAAGGTCTGACCGTTCTTGAATACTTCAACTCGACCCACGGCGCCCGCAAAGGTCTGTCGGACACCGCGTTGAAAACAGCGAACTCGGGTTACCTGACCCGTCGTCTGGTGGACGTGGCCCAAGACTGTATCGTGCGCATGATCGACTGCGGCACCGAAAACTCGATCACGGCTGTCGCGGCTGTGAACGACGGTGAAGTCGTGTCGTCGCTGTCCGAGCGTGTTCTGGGCCGTGTCGCGGCCGAGGACGTGCTGAAACCCGGCACCGACGAAGTTCTGATCGCACATGGCACGTTGATCGACGAACGCATGGCAGATGCCGTTGAAGAAAACGCGGTTGCGTCCATGCGCATTCGTTCGCCATTGACCTGCGAGGCGGAAGAGGGCGTTTGCGCCACCTGCTACGGTCGTGACCTTGCGCGCGGTACGCGCGTCAACACCGGCGAAGCGGTCGGCATCATCGCCGCCCAATCCATCGGTGAACCCGGCACACAGCTGACGATGCGGACATTCCACATCGGCGGCGTTGCGCAGGGCGGCCAGCAATCCTTCCTGGAAAGCAGCCACGCTGGTAAGGTCCAGATCGAAAACGGTATCACCATCGAAAACGAAGCCGGTGAAACCATGGTCATGGGCCGGAACATGAAGCTGGCGATCCTCGACGAAAACGGTGAAGAGCGTGCCAGCCACAAGGTCGGCTATGGTTCGAAACTGTTCGTCAAGGACGGCGAGACCATCGCGCGTTCGGCCAAGCTGTTCGAATGGGATCCCTACACGCTGCCGATCATCGCGGAAAAAGCGGGTACAGCCAAATTTGTCGATCTGGTCAGCGGTATCGCCGTCAAGGACGAGACCGATGATGCGACAGGCATGACCCAGAAGATCGTGATCGACTGGCGCGCGGCCCCCAAGGGCAACGAGCTGAAGCCGGAAGTGATCCTTGTGGGTGAAGATGGCGAACCGGTCCGCAACGATGCGGGCAACCCGGTAACCTATCCGATGTCTGTGGATGCGGTTCTGTCGATCGAAGACGGCCAGGAGATCAAGGCCGGTGAAATCGTCGCGCGTATCCCGCGTGAAGGGTCCAAAACCAAGGACATCACCGGTGGTCTGCCGCGTGTGGCCGAACTGTTTGAGGCACGCCGCCCCAAAGACCACGCCATCATCGCGGAAATCGACGGCTATGTGCGCTTTGGCAAGGACTACAAGAACAAGCGCCGCATCGCGATCGAAAGCTCGGAAGATCCGGATCACAAGGTCGAGTACATGGTGCCCAAGGGCAAGCACATTCCCGTGGCCGAAGGTGACTTTGTCCAGAAGGGCGATTACATCATGGACGGCAACCCGGCCCCCCACGACATCCTTGCCATCATGGGTGTCGAGGCGCTGGCGGACTACATGATCGACGAAGTGCAGGACGTTTACCGCCTCCAAGGTGTGCGGATCAACGACAAGCACATCGAAGTCATCGTGCGCCAGATGCTGCAAAAGTGGGAGATCCAGGAAAGCGGCGATACCACGCTGCTCAAGGGCGAACACGTCGACAAGCAGGAATTCGATCAGGCCAACGCCAAGGCGATTTCCAAAAAAGGCCGTCCCGCAACGGGCGAACCGATCTTGTTGGGCATCACCAAGGCAAGCTTGCAAACCCGCAGCTTCATCTCGGCGGCGTCGTTCCAGGAAACCACACGCGTTCTGACCGAAGCATCGGTTCAGGGCAAACGCGACAAGCTGGTCGGCCTGAAAGAGAACGTCATCGTGGGTCGTCTGATCCCTGCGGGCACCGGTGGTGCAACACAGCAGATGCGCAAGATCGCCACAGACCGCGACAACGTCGTGATCGAGGCGCGCCGCGAAGAGGCGGAGAAGGCAGCAGCCCTGGCCGCACCCGAGCCGCGGGCTCAGGACGACGTGGTGGGTGGCGACGTGTTCAACACCATCATTTCGGACGACGAAAGCCGCGATTGATCGCACGGAAACGACTTTGCGAAAGCCCCCGGTGTTCCGGGGGCTTTTTGCGTTTCAGGGCAGGGCGGCCACGGTTCTGGCACGCGGGGTCCCGAAAATGCGCAAGGGGGCTTTTTCGTTACATGATCATCGCTTAGCGTGAGTTCGGAACAGAACAGGACGCGGCATGGCGGACGAAAGCAAAGTACAGATCAAAGGGTTGATCCGGTTTTCCTATCTGTCGGAAAACGGCTTTGCCAATTCCCGTCAGGGCATCGAGAAAACGCGGGCGATGCTTTATGATCCCGACCGGCTGGAGCGCCGGTTCGCATGGTTTGAAAAGCTGGCTTTTCACACGCTGGCCTTGCAGGACGACACCGATTTTTCCGCCGCCATCCTGATCGGAGACAGCTTTCCTGATGCGGCGCGCACACGTCTGGAAAAGCTGGTGGCGGGGTTTGCCCCTGCGCAGATCGTGGCACTGCCGCCGATGACCCATGTACAGGCGGTCAAACAGGCCTATTTCGCGCTGCCCGATGACCCCGATGCCACCCATATCGCCACTTTCCGTCAGGACGACGACGACGGAATGCACCGCACGACCACGGCCCGCATCCGCAAGATGGCCGATGCCTTGCTGGCTGCGCGGTCTGACGATACGCCCTTTGTCATCGGCTTCAATCGCGGGTTCTACCTGAACACAAATGCCGAACCGATGCTGTCCGAACGCTTTGAACGGACCCCGCTGGGGATCGGGTTGACGCTGGTGGCGCGCAAGGGCGATCATGCCACGGTGTTCCGCCGCAACCACCGCCAGTTTACGCAGTTCTATGATTGCTACACCGAAGTCGGCACGCCGATGTTCATCCGCTCGGTGCATCAGGACAACGATTCAGCAGCCGAACCGTCGGGCCGCGAAGGCAGCTTGCGCCCGCGCGGGATTCAGCGCGTCTTGCGCAACGGTTTCGGGCTGACGCCCGAGATGCTGGAAGGCCTTTGATGTCGCCGAATGTCCTGGGCGCGCTGTTGATGATGGCGTCGATGGCCTGTTTCACCTTCAATGACACAGCGGTCAAACTGACCGGCGGGGCGTTGCCACTGGGCCAGTTGCTGACCTTGCGGGGCATCTTTTCGACGCTGCTGATCTTTGCGCTGGCGCGTTATCTGGGTGCATTGCGCTTTGATCTGCGGTGGCGCGACTGGATGCTTGTCGGCATCCGCTCGGCCAGCGAAATCGCGGCGGCCTATTTCTTTATCACGGCGCTGATGAACATGCCGCTGGCGAATGTCTCGGCGATCTTGCAGGCCCTTCCGTTGACCGTGACATTGGGCAGCGCCCTGGTGTTCCGCGAGGCCGTGGGCTGGCGACGGGCCGTCGCCATCGGGGTGGGCTTTGTCGGCATGTTGCTGATCGTGCGGCCGGGGCCCGAGGGGTTCAATGTCTGGTCGCTCTACGGGCTGGCCGCAGTGGTGTCGGTGACGGTGCGCGATCTGGCGACGCGGCGCCTGTCGCCAGACGTGCCGGGCCTGACCGTCACACTCAGCGCGGCGGTGGCGGTGCTGCTGTTCTTTGCGGTTTTCAGTCTGGGCGAGACATGGCAGCCGGTCACACCGCGCCTGTGGGCACTGCTGGTGGCGTCGTCGGTGTTTATCTTTGGCGGTTATTATTTCAGCGTGCAGGTGATGCGCACCGGCGACATCGCCTTTATCGCGCCGTTCCGTTACACGGGGTTGATCTGGGCGCTGGTGCTGGGCTGGCTGGTGTTTGGCGACTGGCCAACACCTTTGACCCTGCTGGGGGCGGGCATCGTGGTGGGCATGGGCCTGTTCACGCTGTACCGCGAACGTCAGTTGCTAGGGTCCAGACCCTAAATCGCTGAATACAACTGCCGGACATGATCGGCGTCGATGTTGAACACGGCGCGCAAATGCGCCTCGCCGTCGGCGTCCAGAAGTTCCAGCGGCACCGGCTTGACGTTCTTCTTCTGGCGGCTGTCGTTAAAATCATTGTGCCCGCGCAGCACCATGTCTTCGTTGGTGATCGTGACTGTTGGCATGTTCTGCGCCACCTTCACATGGGCAAAGTTCATCACGCTTTGAATGATCTTCGGTTTGAACATCAGCGCCAGCCCGGCGGTGGTATAGGGCAGCTTGGTCGCGGTCGCCTCGATGCCCTTGGCGGAGGCGCGGGCGAGAAAGCCCTGGTTGAAATCGATGGCCAGATAGCGGTTCTTGTTCGCCAGCCCTTTGACATCCCGCGCCACCTCGCGCAGGCGTTCGACATAGCGCACGCCCACGGCATCATCGTCGTCCATACGGAATTGCAGGCAATGTTCGCCGTCAAAGGCACGCACCTCGTTGATCGCATCCTGCATGATCTTGCGGTGCCGGCGCGGCGGATAGGCGGCAATGATGGCCTGGGGAATATCGGCCAGCAGGGCCTCCAGCCGTTGCCGGTACAGGTCGGGCAGGCTGTCCCCGATCACTACGAGAAAGGTAAAGTCGGGGTCGGTCTGCGCGCGCAGCGGGGGCAGGGTGATGGTTTCAAAGGTGGCAAAGCGTTCTTCCATCCGCGCGGGGGCATAGAGATAGGCAATCCGCTCTTCCAGCGTGGGGTGATCCACCTGAAAGCCGCCAATTGCAGGGTAGGAAAACCGGCACAGCCCGATCACTTGCATTGCTATGCCCTTTGCTCGATATACCGCCCGACCATGACAAGCCGTGCGCGCCTGCGCAAGGTGCTGCTGTCGGTCGGTGCTGTTGACACCCGCTGCGACTCCCCCTATACGCGCGACATCTCGGTGAGGGAGCGGCCTGCTCTCGTCCCGAAATCAGAATTGAAGTGCTCACGAACCGGTCTCCTATGGACCCGTTCCTCTGGAAACACACCGCAACGTTCGCCTCGGTACGGGAACGTCGCGGTCTTTTCTGCATTCGCGCACCAAGCGCAACGTATACCGCATCTTTCGGGGTGCAACTGAACAGGTCCGTGGACGCGCGGACAATTGAATTGAAACCGCGGGATTTTCCCGCAGCACATGTGTAAGACGGGGAAAAAACCGGAATGCCAACGATCCAACAGCTGATCCGCAAGCCGCGCCAGCCTAAAATCCGACGTTCGAAATCGACGCACCTGCAAGAATGCCCGCAAAAGCGCGGCGTTTGCACACGCGTTTATACAACAACGCCCAAGAAACCGAACTCGGCGATGCGCCGCGTTGCGAAGGTCCGCCTGACCAACGGTTTCGAAGTCATCAGCTACATCCCGGGCGAAGGCCACAACCTTCAGGAGCACTCTGTGGTTCTGATCCGTGGCGGCCGTGTAAAAGACCTTCCCGGTGTCCGTTACCACGTTCTGCGTGGCGTTCTGGACACCCAAGGCGTCAAGGACCGGAAACAACGTCGTTCGAAATACGGCGCGAAACGTCCGAAGTAATGGTTCGCGCTTTTGCCCGCCACGGGTGAAAGCGCACCGGTCTGACCGCGGCCTGGCTGCGGGGCAGATCCAAATTCGCTCTCGCATCTTGCGAAACAAATCAAATTGCTGCCAGCCCGGTCATCATGACAGCTGCGCGGCCACCGTAGAGGGAAGCTGAGGATGTCACGTCGTCACGCTGCTGAAAAACGCGAAGTCCTGCCGGACGCCAAGTATGGCGATAAGGTTCTGACAAAATTCATGAACAACCTGATGCTGGACGGTAAGAAATCGACCGCCGAGCGCATCGTTTACAACGCACTTGAGCGCGTTGAAGGCAAAATCAAACGCGCCCCCGTGGAAGTGTTCCACGAAGCGCTGGAAAACATCAAACCCTCCGTCGAAGTGCGTTCGCGCCGCGTTGGTGGTGCGACATACCAGGTTCCCGTCGAAGTGCGCCCCGAGCGCCGCGAGGCCCTGGCGATCCGCTGGTTGATCAAAGCCAGCCGCGCACGGAACGAAAACACCATGGAAGAGCGCCTTGCAGGCGAGCTGATGGATGCCGTTCAGTCCCGCGGCACCGCGGTGAAAAAGCGCGAAGACACACACAAGATGGCCGACGCCAACAAAGCGTTCAGCCATTATCGTTGGTAATACGTCGGTTCTCCGACGCAATCTCTGAGGAAGCAGCCCAATGGCACGCGATTATCCGCTCGACCGCTACCGCAACTTCGGCATCATGGCACACATTGATGCCGGCAAAACCACCTGTTCGGAACGCATCCTGTTCTATACAGGCAAGTCGCACAACATCGGTGAGGTGCACGACGGCGCCGCAACCATGGACTGGATGGAACAAGAGCAAGAGCGTGGGATCACCATCACCTCGGCTGCGACCACTACGTTCTGGGAACGCACCGAAGACGGTGAGACACCCGACACGCCCAAGCACCGCATGAACATCATCGACACCCCCGGCCACGTTGACTTCACCATTGAAGTCGAACGTTCGCTGGCGGTTCTCGATGGTGCGGTTGCCGTTCTCGACGCCAACGCCGGTGTCGAGCCGCAAACCGAAACCGTGTGGCGTCAGGCCGACCGCTACAAGGTTCCGCGTATCGTGTTCGTCAACAAGATGGACAAGATCGGCGCAGATTTCTTCAACTGCGTGCGCATGATCCAGGACCGCACCGGCGCGACACCGTGCCCGATCCAGATTCCGATCGGTTCCGAGACCGAGCTGGAAGGCATGGTCGACCTGGTCACCATGGAAGAGTGGGTCTGGGAAGGCGAAGATCTGGGCGCAAGCTGGGTCAAGAAGCCGATCCGCGACAGCCTGAAAGATCTGGCTGACGAATGGCGCGCGAAAATGATCGAGATCGCCGTCGAAATGGACGACGACGCGATGGAAGCATATCTGGAAGGCGAAGAGCCCGACGTGCCGACACTGCGCCGCCTGATCCGTGCCGGTACACTGGGGATCAAATTCATCCCCGTTCTGTGTGGTTCCGCGTTCAAGAACAAAGGCGTCCAGCCTCTGCTGAACGCCGTGATCGACTATCTGCCGTCGCCGATGGACGTTGTCGATTACATGGGCTTCAAACCCGGTGACGAAACAGAAACACGTAACATCCCGCGTCGCGCGGATGATGCAATGGCGTTCTCGGCGCTGGCGTTCAAAATCATGAACGACCCCTTCGTCGGCACCCTGACCTTCACACGCATCTACTCGGGCGTGCTGAACAAGGGCGACACGCTGTTGAACTCGACCAAGGGCAACAAAGAACGTGTTGGCCGTATGATGATGATGCACTCGAACGAGCGTGAAGAAATCACCGAAGCGTTCGCGGGCGACATCATCGCGCTGGCCGGTCTGAAGAACACCACAACCGGTGACACGCTTTGCGCCGTCAACGACCCTGTTGTTCTGGAAACGATGACCTTCCCCGATCCCGTGATCGAGATCGCCGTCGAGCCCAAGACCAAAGCCGACCAGGAAAAAATGTCGATGGGCCTGCAACGTCTGGCCGCCGAAGACCCCTCCTTCCGTGTCGAGACCGATATCGAATCCGGTCAGACCATCATGAAAGGCATGGGCGAACTTCACCTGGACATCCTGGTTGACCGTCTCAAGCGTGAATTCAAGGTCGAGGCCAACATCGGTGCGCCGCAGGTGGCCTATCGTGAAACCATCGGTCACGAAGTCGAACACACTTACACCCACAAGAAACAGTCGGGTGGTTCGGGTCAGTTCGCCGAGGTGAAAATGATCATTTCGCCGACAGAGCCGGGCGAAGGCTTCTCGTTCGAAAGCCGCATCGTTGGTGGTTCGGTGCCCAAGGAATACATCCCGGGCGTTGAAAAAGGCATCCGTTCGGTCATGGACAGCGGCCCGTTGGCCGGCTTCCCCGTGATCGACTTCAAGGTTGCGCTGATCGACGGTAAGTTCCACGACGTTGACTCGAGCGTTCTGGCGTTCGAAATCGCGGCGCGGATGTGTATGCGTGAAGGTATGCGCAAAGCCGGTGCGAAGATGCTGGAACCGATCATGAAAGTCGAAGTTGTGACACCGGAAGAATACACCGGCGGCATCATCGGCGACCTGACATCGCGTCGCGGTCAGGTTCAGGGTCAGGATACCCGCGGCAACGCGATTGCGATCGACGCATTCGTGCCGCTGGCCAACATGTTCGGCTACATCAACACCCTGCGTTCGATGTCTTCGGGCCGTGCGAACTTTACCATGCAGTTCGACCACTACGAAGCTGTGCCGCACAACATCTCGGAAGAGATCCAGTCCAAATTCGCGTAACGGGATGGCGGGGGAAACCCCGCCCTACCCAACTTAAGTAGGGCAGGGGTTACCCCGCCTCCCAACCAAGACAAATAGGAGACCTCCCCCATGGGTAAGGCAAAGTTTGAACGTAACAAACCACACGTTAACATCGGCACAATCGGCCACGTTGACCACGGCAAAACCACGCTGACAGCTGCGATCACCAAATACTTTGGTGACTTCAAAGCCTATGACCAGATCGATGGCGCGCCCGAAGAAAAAGCCCGCGGTATCACCATTTCGACCGCCCACGTCGAATATGAAACCGAAAGCCGCCACTACGCGCACGTCGACTGCCCCGGCCACGCCGACTACGTCAAGAACATGATCACCGGTGCTGCGCAGATGGACGGCGCGATCCTGGTTGTGAACGCTGCCGACGGCCCGATGCCGCAAACGCGCGAGCACATCCTGCTGGGCCGCCAGGTGGGCATCCCCTACATGGTTGTCTACATGAACAAAGTGGACCAGGTGGACGACGAAGAACTGCTGGAACTGGTGGAAATGGAAATCCGCGAGCTGCTGTCCTCGTATGAGTACCCCGGCGACGACATTCCGATCATCCCCGGTTCGGCCCTGGCCGCCATGGAAGGCCGCGACCCCGAGATTGGCGAAGAGTCGATCAAGAAGCTGATGGCCGCTGTTGACGAATACATCCCGACACCCGAGCGTGCCGTGGACCAGCCGTTCCTGATGCCCGTCGAAGACGTGTTCTCGATCTCGGGTCGTGGTACCGTTGTGACCGGCCGTATCGAACGTGGCGTGATCAACGTGGGCGACGACATCGAAATCGTCGGCATCCGCGACACCAAGAAAACCACCTGCACAGGCGTGGAAATGTTCCGCAAACTGCTGGATCGTGGTGAAGCCGGCGACAACATCGGCGCCCTGCTGCGCGGCATCGACCGTGAAGGCGTTGAGCGTGGTCAGGTTCTGTGCAAACCCGGTTCGGTGAACCCGCACACCAAGTTCGAAGCCGAAGCCTATATCCTGACCAAGGATGAGGGTGGCCGTCACACGCCGTTCTTCGCGAACTACCGTCCGCAGTTCTACTTCCGCACCACCGACGTGACCGGCACCGTGAACCTGCCCGAAGGCACGGAAATGGTTATGCCCGGCGACAACCTGAAGTTCGACGTCGAGCTGATCGCGCCGATCGCCATGGAGCAGGGCCTGCGCTTTGCGATCCGTGAAGGCGGCCGCACCGTCGGCGCCGGCGTGGTGTCGAAAATCACCGAGTAAGCCGCTTGTGCGGGTCTTCGGACCCGCATGACGCTTCCAAAGAAAAGGCCGCAGCATATGCTGCGGCCTTTTTGTGTTTCGGGGTGTGGCAGGGCCTAGCCGTGCTGTTGCGCTGACAGATGGCGCGCGTATTCCTTTTCCGCCGCCGCCTGGGCAAAGATCGTTTCGCTGTCGATGCGCGACGGGGTCAGTTCGGGGAACAGATCAACCACAGTGCCGGCCCCGGCGCTTTTGATCGGCACCGCTTTGGAATTGCCCGGCTGAAGGCTGTCCGACCACAGGCCATCGCCCAGCACCACGGGGTGACGGTCAAACACCAGATGCACATAGGTCACATCCGAGGCCGCCACGCGGTCGATGCCGTCAAGGTCCACCAGCGCACTGATGGCGACCAATCCTTCGGGCGCGTCTTCGGGCTGGTCGGTCGTTTTGGCCAGCAGAACCCGTTGGTTGGGGCTGAGCAACGTGTCGCGCAGCGGGTGATCCTTGCCGATCGCGCCCTTGCGCACCAGAACCGGTTGCAGCTGCGGGTTCTGTCTCAGCTCTGCGGCTGTCAGGGTGCAGCTGCCGATCCAGCGGATCGGCTGATAGCCACGCTCGCGGGTGATCACCTCGTCTCCGACCGCAAGGTCTTCGACGCTGACAAAGCCGTTGCGGGTGGAGATCTGGGTGCCGGGGGTAAAGCTGACCATTCTGCGTTCCATATCGGGAACGGCGGTCATTTTCATCTCATCCCTGTCCAGCGGCCCCGATGTGGTGCCGGTTCGGTTGGGTGTCGGGTCCTGTGTGGTCATTGGATAGGCTCCTCAGGCGAATGCCGGCACCTGTGGTCATTGTGCCGGGCGATGCGTGTTCACGTCATTCGGCCAAAGGTCGGCTGTAGCGACCCGGCCATGCTCGATGTTCACCGCCAGACAAAGCCCCCCCCTGCAGGGTGTTTGGCGGTGCGTCCGTGGCACAAGATTACACGCAAGGCGAGAGTGGCGCGAGTGGGCGTGTGAAATATGCCCGCAATAGGAGGATTTTCGCCGCCCGGAGGGGTGGCTAAGTTTCTGAATTTAAATCAGTTGTTGAAAATCGCGGGCATTGTTTCCAATGCCCGCTTGGGGTGTGGCCAGGTTCGGGCATTGTGCCGCGTTCGGGCAGAAAAAGCCGTGTCAGCCGGCCATGCCCTGAATGCCAAAGAACAGCAGTGCCGACAGAATTGCGGCGGCGGGCACCGTGATGACCCATGCGGCAATGATGGTCAGGAAATGCGACCGGCGCACCAGCTTGCGGCGGCGGCGCTCTTCGGGCGCATAATTGGCGCGGTTCGGCATCGCCAGCTTGGCCTTACGAATGCGCCGTTCCGCGTCCCATTCGCGGAAAAATCCGACGCCGAAGACACCGCCCACCGCGATGTGGGTCGAACTGACAGGCAGGCCCAGCCAGCTGGCCACGATCACCGTGATCGCCGCAGACAGCGCCACGCAATAGGCGCGCATCGGGTTCAGCTTGGTGATCTGGCCACCCACCATGCGGATCAGTTTCGGCCCGAACAGGAACAGACCGAACGAGATGCCAAAAGCCCCGATAATCATGACCCATGAGGGAATGCTGACGGCGTCGGTAAAGCTGCCGGTGCCCGAGGCCTGCACAATCGCCGCCAGCGGCCCCACCGCATTGGCCACATCATTGGCCCCATGCGCAAAGCTGAGCAGCGCCGCAGAGACGATCAGCGGGATTCCGAACAGCACCTTGAGCGACTTGTTGCGGTTCTCCAGCCCTTCGGACTGTTTGCGCACCACCGGAATCATCACCAGCCATGTCAGCACAGCGATCACCAGTCCGATCACAGCGGCCGAGTGCAGCTCGATTTTGATGACCTTGCCCAGACCTTTAAGCGCGAGATAGGTGGCAAAGGTGCCCGCCATGATGCCGACCAGCACAGGCACCCATTTGCGCGCCGCGGCGATCTTGTCGTCGCGGTAGATGATACGGGATTTGATCAACGCCAGAAACAGTGCCGCAACGGCGCCGCCCAGCACCGGCGAGATCACCCAGCTGGCGGCAATCTTGCCCATTGTCGGCCAGTTGACCGCGGCAAAGCCGATGGCGGCAATGCCTGCGCCCATCACACCGCCCACAACCGAATGGGTGGTGGACACCGGCGCGCCGATCCATGTGGCCAGATTGATCCACAGCGCGGCAGACAGCAGCGCCGCCATCATCGCCCAGATGAATGTGGTGGCGTTGCCCATGCTTTCGGGGGCAATGATGCCCTTGGCGATGGTCGACACCACATCGCCCCCCGCCAGCAGGGCGCCTGCGCTTTCGAAGATCACGGCAATGGCAATGGCCCCGCCCATGGTCAGCGCATTGGCCCCCACCGCAGGGCCCATGTTGTTGGCCACGTCGTTCGCCCCGATGTTCAGCGCCATATAGGCACCCAGACAGGCCGCCACGACAACGATGACCGAATTGTTGGCCTGACCAAAGAACAGCGCCGCCGCAAGGCCCGCGATCACCACGAAAACCAGCGCGATGCCGGTGCTGACCATCGGGCGCGCAACATAGTTCGCTGCCAGTTCCGCATTGGAAAAGCGCGCAAGGTCGCGGTCCAGTGTTTCCAGGTGGCGTGGATCGCCTTCGGTGTCGCTCATGTGTACGGTCCCCTGTGCAGTTGACCGTACTTGCCCTAAGTGGCGCGCGCGATCAAGGCGGGCGCGGCTGGCGTGGGCTTACATCTGGCGCAAAATCATCTGTAGTTCGGGTTCTGCGACCATCTCGGCGGCGTCGCTGGGCGAGACCCACTTGCGCTTGCGCTCGTGGGATTCGGGAAAGACTTCGCTCAGATCGTTCACGGCCACCGAATAGACCAGCGTTTCCACCGGCATGTCCCAGCCCGCGTTTTGGCGTTTGTCATAGGTATAGGTGCCGATCGGGGCGGCCTCGGCCTTGCTGTTGCGCACGCCGGCCTCTTCCCAGGCTTCCTGCAAGGCGGCCTCGGAGGATTTCAGGCCGCGGATCGGCCAGCCCTTTGGAATGATCCAGCGCCCGGAATCGCGGCTGGTGACCAGCAACACCTCTTCGGTGCCGTCGCCCTTGGCGCGGTGGCACAGCGCAGCAACCTGCAACCGCTTTGGGCGCTGCAACATGGGCGCCAGGGTGTGACCCCAGATTTTCCTCAGGACTTCAAACATGCGAAACTGCTCAACGATCTTGTTGTTTTTCTTCTTGCTTTTGATTGGTTAATATAGCGTTATCTCGGGCAGATGCAAATCGGACAACGGTTTGCCCCTTTGCGCGGGCAAGTTTTTGTCAAATGCCCATTGCATTTGCACCCGACTCCCCGTAAACGGCCCAGATTATCAGAAGGGTGCGCCTATGCGTGCCCTTCTTGGTTCTACACAACACGCGATGAGGGCGGACGATGAGCGTCCTTCCTCCAATCCGTTGAAATCCCAAGTCAAGGGATATGCACATGGCACAAAGCCAAAACATCCGCATTCGCCTCAAGGCGTTTGACTACCGGGTGCTTGATGCTTCCACACAGGAAATCGTCAACACCGCGAAGCGCACAGGCGCTTCGGTTCGCGGCCCCATTCCGCTGCCGAACAAAATCGAGAAATTCACCGTTCTGCGTGGCCCCCACGTTGACAAGAAATCCCGTGACCAGTTCGAGATCCGCACGCACAAGCGCCTGCTGGACATCGTTGATCCGACTCCCCAGACCGTGGACGCGCTGATGAAGCTCGACCTGGCCGCTGGTGTGGACGTCGAGATCAAGCTGCAATCGTAAGCGTAGGAGGGTAATCATATGTTGCGCTCAGGCGTTATCGCGAAAAAAGTCGGCATGACCCGGCTGTTCATGGAAGACGGCAAACAGATTCCTGTGACCGTTCTCCAGCTCGACAAATTGCAGGTTGTTGCCCAACGCACACCCGAGAAAGACGGCTACACAGCTGTTCAGCTCGGCGCGGGCACAGCCAAAGTCAAACGCACAAGCCAGGCGATGCGCGGCCACTTTGCCGCCGCTTCGGTTGAACCCAAGCGTAAGGTTGCTGAATTCCGTGTTGACCCCGAGGCCATGCTGGCCGTGGGCGAGGAAATCATCGCCGACCATTACTTTGAAGGTCAGTACGTGGACGTGGCAGGCACATCCATCGGTAAAGGTTTTGCCGGTGCGATGAAGCGTCACAACTTCGGTGGTCTGCGTGCGTCGCACGGTGTTTCGATCTCGCACCGTTCGCACGGTTCGACAGGTCAGTGTCAGGATCCCGGCAAGGTTTTCAAAGGCAAGAAAATGGCCGGTCACATGGGCGCTGCCCGTGTTACCACACAAAACCTGCAAGTGATCCGCACCGACAGCGACCGTGGCCTGATCATGGTCAAGGGCGCCGTTCCCGGTTCCAAAGGTGGTTGGGTGACAGTCAAGGACGCGGTCAAGAAACCGTTCCCCGACACTGCAATCCTGCCCGCCGCCCTGCGTTCGGCCGCTGACGAAGCTGCCAAAGCCGCAGAAGAAGCCGCCGCCGCAGCAGCAGCCGAAGCAGAAGCAGAAGCAAAGCGTCTGGCCGAAGAGCAAGCTGCAGCCGAAGCCGAAGCGCTGAAAGCCGCTGAAGCTGATATCGCAGCCGAAGGTTCGGACGCCGACAACTCGGACGCCGAAGACAAGAAAGAAGGTGACGCATGAAATTCGATGTCATCCAAATGGACGGCGGCAAAGCCGGATCGGTAGAGCTGGACGAGGCCCTGTTCGGTCTTGAGCCGCGCGCGGACATCCTGCACCGCGTCGTGCGCTGGCAGCGTAACAACGCCCAGCAAGGCACGCACAAGGTCAAGACCCGCTCGGAAACCTCCTATTCGACCAAGAAGATCTATCGCCAAAAAGGCACCGGCGGCGCACGCCACGGTGACCGCAACGCGCCGATCTTCCGCAAAGGTGGTATCTACAAGGGTCCGACCCCGCGTTCGCACGGCCACGAGCTGACCAAGAAGTTCCGCAAACTGGGCCTGCGTCACGCACTCAGCGCCAAGATGAAAGCGGGCGAACTGGTTATCATCGACGCGGCAACAGCTGCCGGTAAAACCGCCGCTCTGGCCAAACAGGTCAAGGATCTTGGCTGGAAACGCGCACTGGTGGTTGACGGAGCTTCGGTCAACGAAGAGTTCCTGATCGCATCGCGCAACATCGAAGGTCTGGATATCCTGCCGTCGATGGGCGCTAACGTCTATGACATCCTGAAAAGTGACACGCTCGTGCTCACCAAAGCAGGTGTCGAAGCACTGGAGGCCCGTTTGAAATGAGCGCCAAAGCAAACCACTACGACGTGATCCGCAAGCCGATCATCACCGAGAAAGCAACCATGGCATCCGAAGCCAACGCAGTTGTGTTCGAAGTGGCGATGGACAGCAACAAGCCGATGATCAAAGAGGCCGTCGAGGCCGTCTTTGGCGTCAAGGTGAAGGCCGTGAACACGTCCATCACCAAAGGCAAGACCAAGCGGTTCCGCGGCCAGCCCGGCCGTCGCAAGGACGTCAAAAAAGCCTATGTGACCCTCGAAGAGGGCAACACCATCGACGTGTCCTCGGGGCTGTAAGTCGTTCGGTATTGATTGGGAAAACCCCCGGCCGCGAAAGTGGCCGGGGGTTTTTCTGTTTGGGGGGTGGCTAGAGCCTAATGGTCTCAAACTGCCATAAAGCGCTTGAAAGTTTCGGCGTAATTCGGGTTTTATTCGCAAATTCCATTGCGAGGACCCATCATGAAATTCGCCATAATTTTCACTCTTTGTACTGTTTCCCCGTCATTTGCACAAACTGAAGAGTTTAGTCGTTGTCATTCCATGAAAGGCTCAGACAATAGGCTCACCTGCTACGACCTTGTAACAGGTTACACTTCTTCGGAGCTTGATGGCAGCGTGGAAGAGGTGTCGAAGACAGCCGAAGCTGAGCCGGCGGCAGAACTGCCAGTTGTCGGCCCTTCTGGAAAGCAGTGGCGTTACACAGATGAAAAGAGCGCACTCGAAGATCGAAAGGATGTCTGGCTCTCTGTCACCAGTCAAAATACGGAAGGTAATTCTATTGGTTCGCCAATTCATGCGACGCTTTGGGTGAGATGCATGGAGAATTCCACGAACTTATTTATTGGGTTTGATCGGTACACAACCGATGATCAAAATGTAAAATATAAACTGGATGAAGGCTCCATACGAAAGCAGTGGATGGAAACTATGAGAGGCGGTGACGGGATAGGTGTTTGGTCTGGTTCGCGAGCAATCCCCTTTATCAAAAAAATGTTAGGAAAGGATAAGATGGTGGTGGCCTACAACACTTATACGGGACCAGTTGAGTTCGTTTTCGACATTTCAGGTTTGTCTCAGAGAATTGCGCCGCTATCGACGGCGTGTCAGTGGAAGCCTTAAGCTTCAAATGACATTGGAAGATGATCACTTTCAATATTGCGTGTTGGCTGGCCTATCTTGAGTGGTCTGCTTGAGGACAGGGCGCTTGCGGCAACATCCAAGCCGGACGGTTGTCGGCCCGAGGGTTGGCGTTCCGACGTTGCAGGTTGTCACTTTATCCCCGCCACATACCTCCACTCTCACCGGCCCGCGCACCGCTGGCCAAATCGCCGACCCGTGGGGCGGGCCGACGATCGTCCGGCGGCTTCGCCTTGTCCCGGACGCGCGCGGGATGATCTACTGTTTCGCGAGGCAATCGGTTGCGATATGTTGCTTCAATCGAAGCAGGGAAAGCAGCGCTGATGACAACTGTAACCGGTGCAAGCCCTTTTGACGGCTATCAGGTCGACCATGAAAACCTGTTGATGGTCGATGGCAAGGTGCCCCTGATCCACTGGCCCCAAACCCCAAATTTCGGTGACGCGCTGTCGCCCTGGTTGTTTCGCCAGATCACCGGACTTGAGACGCTTCAGAACAACGGAGAGATCCCGTCATATATCGCGATCGGCTCGATCCTGAACCGGGTGCGGGACGAGACCGTTGTCTGGGGGACTGGGTCGTTCGGGCCGGAGCCACCGCGCCAGATCAATCGTCACGCGACCTATCATGCCGTGCGCGGTCCGCTGACGCGGGCGCGGGTGCTGGACAAGGGCGGCGCCTGTCCGCGTGTCTACGGCGATCCGGCGCTGCTGACGCCGTTATTTCACCGCCCGAAGGTGCCCAAGACCCATGAGATCGGTCTTGTGCTGCGCTGGTCAGACACCGACTGGCTGCGCCGCAGCGTCGGTGATGGCGTGCGTCTGATCGACCTTGGCACCGATGATGTGGAAACGGTGCTTGATGCGATGCTGGGCTGTCAGCGTATCATCACCTCCTCGTTGCACGGTCTGGTGATTGCCGATGCCTACGGCATTCCCAATGCATGGCTCTATTCCGACAGCCCGAAGGGGCGCGAATTCAAGTTCTACGACTATTTCCTGTCGGTGAACAAAGTCCGCCATTCGACGGCAGTCGATATCACGACATTGCCGCTGGACGTCGAAACGCTGGATGCCACCTTTGACTTTGATGCGCGCGCGATTGATTTCGACTATGCCGCTTTGGTGGCGGCCTGCCCCTTGCTGCGCAAGACGGGCTGAGCGGGCAAGGTGGGCTAAGCGGGTAAGGCGCCAAACCCCATATTCCCAAGCCTTACCGCTTGACCCCAACCGCGCGCTCCCCTAAACGACCCCATCGGCACCAGCCCCGGATTCGTCCGGGGCTTTGCCTTTGTTTTCGGCCCAGGTTCAACTTGTGGCCAAAGAACACTCCAAACGGGGACCTTCGGGGCCCTACAACCACGGCGACTTCGGTCGCTGACAAGCAAAACGGAAGACAGCAAACATGGCACTTAAGTCGTATAAGCCGACGACGCCGGGCCAGCGCGGGCTGGTACTGATCGACCGTTCGGAGCTTTGGAAAGGCCGCCCGGTCAAAGCCCTCACAGAGGGTCTGACCAAGAATGGCGGACGGAACAACACCGGACGGATCACGATGCGCCGCAAAGGCGGTGGGGCGAAACGCCTCTACCGGATCGTCGATTTCAAGCGTAACAAATTTGACGTGGCGGCCACAGTCGTTCGCATCGAATATGACCCCAACCGGACCGCGTTCATCGCACTGGTGCAATACGAGGACGGCGAACAGGCCTATATCCTCGCGCCCCAGCGTCTGGCAGTGGCGGACAAGATCGTGTCGAGCCAAAAGGCTGACATCAAGCCCGGTAACGCAATGCCTTTCTCGGGCATGCCCATCGGTACAATCGTCCACAACATCGAAATGAAGCCCGGCAAGGGTGGTCAGATCGCGCGTGCCGCAGGCACCTACGCCCAGTTCGTGGGCCGCGATGGTGGCTACGCCCAGATCCGCCTGTCCTCGGGCGAACTGCGCCTGGTGCGTCAGGAATGCATGGCGACCGTCGGTGCCGTGTCGAACCCCGACAACAGCAACCAGAACTTTGGTAAAGCTGGCCGTATGCGTCACAAGGGCATCCGCCCGTCCGTGCGTGGTGTCGTTATGAACCCGATCGACCACCCCCATGGTGGTGGTGAAGGCCGTACATCGGGTGGTCGCCACCCCGTATCGCCTTGGGGCAAGCCGACCAAGGGTGCTCGTACCCGCAACAAAAACAAAGCGTCGCAAAAGCTGATCATCCGCTCGCGTCACGCCAAGAAGAAGGGACGCTAATAGATGTCTCGTTCCGTATGGAAAGGCCCGTTCGTCGACAGCTACGTCCTGAAAAAGGCCGAAGCGTCGCGTGAAGGCGGCCGCAACGAAGTGATCAAGATCTGGTCGCGTCGCTCCACCATCCTGCCCCAGTTCGTGGGCCTCACATTTGGCGTGTACAACGGCCACAAGCATATCCCGGTGAACGTCTCCGAAGATATGATCGGCCAGAAGTTCGGTGAATATTCCCCGACGCGTACCTATTACGGTCACGCCGCTGACAAGAAGGCGAAACGCAAATGAGCAAGGATAAGAATCCGCGCCGCGTGGCCGACAACGAAGCCATGGCAAAAACCCGCATGCTGCGCACCAGCCCTCAGAAGCTGAACCTGGTTGCACAGATGATCCGCGGCAAGAAAGTCGACAAGGCGTTGACCGACCTGACGTTCTCGAAAAAGCGGATCGCACAGGACGTGAAGAAATGCCTTCAGTCCGCGATTGCGAACGCCGAAAACAACCACAACCTGGATGTTGACGAACTGATCGTCGCAGAAGCGTGGGTTGGCAAGAACCTGACACTGAAACGCGGTCGTCCGCGCGCCCGTGGCCGGTTTGGCAAGATCATGAAGCCGTTTGCCGAAATCACGATCAAAGTGCGTCAAGTCGAGGAGCAAGCCTGATGGGTAACAAAGTCAATCCGATCGGTATGCGTCTTCAGGTGAACCGCACCTGGGACAGCCGCTGGTACGCCGACACCAAGGATTACGGGAACCTTCTGCTGGAAGACCTGAAAATCCGTGATTTCATCAAGGAAGAGTGCAAGCAGGCCGGTATCGCCCGCGTGATCATCGAACGCCCGCACAAAAAGTGCCGCGTGACGATCCACACGGCACGTCCCGGTGTGATCATCGGCAAAAAAGGCGCCGACATCGAAGTTCTGCGCAAGAAGCTGGCCAACCTGACCGACAGCGAACTGCACCTGAACATCGTTGAAGTGCGCAAGCCGGAACTGGACGCGGCACTGGTGGGCGAAAGCATCGCACAGCAGCTGGAACGCCGGGTGTCTTTCCGTCGTGCCATGAAACGTGCGGTTCAGAACGCCATGCGTATGGGTGCCCTGGGCATCCGCGTGAACGTTGCCGGCCGTCTGGGCGGTGCCGAAATCGCGCGGACCGAATGGTACCGTGAAGGCCGCGTGCCTTTGCACACCCTGCGGGCCGACATCGATTACGCCCACGTCGAAGCGACAACTGCTTATGGTATCATCGGGATCAAGACTTGGATCTTCAAAGGTGAAATCATGGAGCACGATCCGCAGGCGCGTGACCGTAAAGCACAAGAACTCCAGGATGGTCCTGCGCCCCGTGGCGCTGGTGGCCGTCGCTAAAGGGGAAGAGAGATGCTTCAACCAAAACGCACGAAGTTCCGCAAACAGTTCAAAGGCTCCATCAAGGGTCTGGCGAAGGGCGGGTCTGACCTGAACTTCGGCACCTATGGTCTGAAAGCCATTGAGCCCGAGCGGGTTACAGCACGTCAAATCGAAGCGGCACGCCGCGCGATGACACGTCACATGAAACGCCAGGGCCGTGTCTGGATCCGGATTTTCCCGGACGTTCCCGTCACAGCCAAGCCCATCGAAGTTCGTATGGGTAAAGGTAAGGGTTCGGTCGACCGTTGGGCGGCCAAAGTGAAACCCGGCCGTGTGATGTTTGAAATCGACGGCGTCGGCGAAGACATCGCACGCGAGGCCCTGCGCCTGGCCGCGATGAAACTGCCGATCAAAACCCGCGTGGTTGTCCGCGAGGACTGGTAAAGATTGCGCCCAAGGGCGCAGTCAGCCGACAGAGATAAAAGGCCCCCGTCGCGTGATCGGCGGGGGCCTTTTTCTGTTTTAGATGCAAAGGCTTTTCACCAAGCACCAAAGCCCGGAATCAAGGCACGCAGTGCCGCCGGGCAGCGCCCGACCGCCCCATGGGCGGGCGCTTCCTAGCTGTATCGCGCCCCAGTTTCCTCACCCCAAGGACTAGAAATAAAATGGCATCCACCGATGTTGTGATGCCCACCCGCGGTCGGGCGCTGCCCTCTGACGCGGACGTCACACCACGTCTGGCCATCACATCCAAACCCTCTTACCATGGCGCTTAGACGACGTTCCGCTACCGAGACAAAGGCAACCGCGATGAAACAAGTCCCCAAACCCAATACCGACGAAGACCTGATCCGCGAGTTCCTGAACAAGGGCGGCAGCATCAAGAAAGGCAAGACCAAACCGATGCCAACCGATCTGGGCCTCAGCAACAACCAGTGGGGCAACAAGCTGACCAAGGAAGAGAAGGCGCTGGTGAAAGAACAGGAAGAGGCGCGTAAAGCCGCTAGGAAGAAGTAAGCTTTACGCTTGCCGGGTCGGCCTCACTCCCAGCGGTAGTTGAACGACACCGAAACCCGCTCATCCTCGCTCATGTTCATCGGCACCTCGTGGCGCAGCCAGCTTTCCCACAGCAGCACGTCACCGACGGCGGGGGCGACATAGATGAACGGCTTCATCTCTTCGCGCACGTCTTTCACGCGGGGCGGGGCGGCCATCATCATGGCGTGGCGCGGGTCTTCGAACTTGATGGCGCTGGCGCCTTCGGGCATGGCGACATAGGTGGTGCCAGACACCACCGAATGCGGGTGGATGTGCCCCGAATGGGTGCCACCCTCGGGCAGGATGTTGATCCACAGATCCTCCAGCACCAGCTTGCGCCCGTCCAGGTCAAAGCCTGCGTCCTCGGCAAAGGCCATCACGTGCTTGTCCAGCGACTTGACCAGATCGGCAAAGATCGGGAACCGCCAGGGCAGGTCGGTCAGCGACGCATAAGAGGTGTAGCCCGGAAACCCGTTCTCCTCGCACCAGTCCTGTCCGGCCTCGTCATCCTCGGCAATGGCATAGCACGAGGCCTCCATCTCGGCCGCATCTATGGCGGGGCCGTGTTCGGACAACAGGGCGTGGTACAGGCGGGTGACGAAGAGGGATTTGATGCTGGACATGTCGGTTCCTTAGCGCAGGACAATTGCAGAGGCGAGTGGGGAGCAAAGACCACCCTGCGCCATCCACATCACAGATTGCAGCCGCCCGCAAACCGCGTTGACATGCCCCACACCCGTGACTAGCCTTTTTCTAGTCATGATTGTTATTTTTCTGAAAACAATCATCCATATCTTAGCGGCTTCCGGCTTGGAAATGCCGCATTTGCTTAAAGGGATTTCACGATGGGCGCACTTGCATTGATGGCGCTGCTGGGTTTCGGGCTTTTTGCGGTGGCGATTGACGGGTCTGACGACGCCGCGGACGACAACGAGCCCGAAACACCGGAAACACCAGAGACGCCGACAGATCCTGTCGATCCTGAAACGCCAACCGATCCCGAAACGCCCACCGTCGAAGGGGGCGCGCTGACGCTGGACGGTGATGAAGTCGTCACCGGCACAGAGGGTGCCGACACGCTGGTCGCCGTTGCCGACAGTCGGGAAGAGCAGGCGTTGATTGACGAGACCCAGCAGATCGACCTGTTGGGGGGCGATGACAGCGTTACAATCCTGAACGACATGCATCTGGTGATCAACGCGGGCGACGGGAACGATCTGATCGAAAGCCTGGGGCTGGGTGTCACGATCAACGGCGATGCGGGCGACGATACGCTTTATGCCGGATCGGCTGACCACGCGTTTGGTGGCGAGGGCGACGACGAACTGATCTATCGCGGGGATACGGTGCTGATTGACTCTACAGCGGTTCTGGAAGGCGGTGAGGGTGACGATCATCTGGTGGGATATGTCGAAACCGGTGCAGCCCCGACGATCTATGACAGCGAGCGGGGCGGCTTCTTTCTGACCGGCGGCGCGGGGGCCGATGTGTATGAGATGAAGCTGGATGTTGTCGACTACGGCGCCGAGGATGCGCCTGATGTTGTCAAGGACTCGATCAATTCGTTCAGAGACTTCGATCCCGATGAAGACAGCCTGATTGTTGACCTCAGCGAAGAGGACCGGACGCTTGAGTCATACGAGATTGATAAGGTGTCCTACACTTACGGGGGGCAGACATTCGAATATTCCAACCTGGTTCTGACCTTCGCAGCGACAGACACGCAGCCGCAGGTCGAGCTGTCGGTTCGGCTCGACAGCCTGGACGTGACCCTGGATGACATCACCATCCTGACGGCGCCGGAACCTGCTATGGCGGTTGGCATGTGATTGGCGGGGCGGGTCGGCAGGTTGCAATTCCGGCCTGCCGACCCGCCCGTCTGACGTCTACGGTAAAGATCAGGACCGCAAGGCAGGCAGGCCGACGCCGGTGCTGTCAAAACCGCCGTCCGAGGCGACAACCTGCCCGGTGACATAGCTGGCCTTGTCCGAGCAGAGAAAGGTGATGACTTCGGCAATCTCGTTCTCTGATCCATAGCGGTTCAGCGGGATCGCGTCGTGATAGGCGTCGATGATCTCTTGGGTGTGTACGGCCATCGCCAGCTTGGTGCGCACGGGGCCGGGGCAGACGCAATTGGCACGGATGCCATATTCGCCCAGCTCTGCGGCCTGTTGTTTGGTCAGATGGATCACGGCGGCCTTTGACGTGCCATATGCCACGCGCAGGGTCGACGCCCGCAGGCCCGAGATCGATGCGATGTTCAGCAGCGCACCGCGTGTTTCCTTCAGCGCGGGGATACAGGCCTGCGAGACCAGGAACACGCCGTCCAGGTTGGTCTCCATCACCCGCCGCCAGCGGGCAAAGTCGGTGTCCGCGATGGGGCCGAAATCGGCCACGCCTGCATTGTTCACCACCGCGTCGATGCGGCCAAAGCTGGCGCGCACGTCCGTCACCATCTGGTCCACCTCATCGGGGTGCGACACGTCACAGACGAAAGGCGAGGCTTCGTTGAGACCCTTGGCGACACTGGCCAGCTCATCGCCGTCGCGGTCCACCATGGCCACGCGCCAGCCCTGTTCGATGAACAGCCGTGTGGTGGCAAGGCCGATGCCGCGTGCGGCTCCGGTGACAAGGGCGGTTTTCTGGGGCATGACAGTCTCGCTGGTTGCATCTGTTTACAGTGCGATACCAGCTTGCCGCTTTCGGAATCAATCGCGCACAGGTCGCAACACGACATTCCACCCGTCATATCCTCCATAGGGGTTGCCATGCGGGTGCATCCCGCGTATTGGCACCTTTCATCATGAACTCCACCAGAATCATGGTCACCCCTCAGGGGCCTACTGGTGATGTTGAAAGGAAAATGGGATGAACGCCCAAGAACTGCGCGACATGACGCCGGACCAGCTGCGCGACAAGCTGGCCGAGCTGAAAAAAGAAAGCTTCAACCTGCGTTTTCAGCAGGCCACAGGCCAACTGGAAAACCCTGCTCAGATCCGCACCGCACGCCGCAACGCCGCGCGTGTGAAAACGATCCTGAACCAAAAAGCTGCCACCGCAGCCACAGCTGAATAAGGACGGCCGACATGCCCAAGCGTATCCTGCAAGGCGTCGTGACCTCCGACGCAAACGAACAAACCATCACCGTGAACGTAGAGCGCCGCTTTACGCACCCGGTTTTGAAAAAGACCATTCGTAAGTCCAAGAAATACCGGGCGCACGATGAACAGAATGCCTTCAAGGTCGGTGACACAGTCCGCATTATCGAATGTGCACCGCGCTCGAAGACAAAACGCTGGGAAGTGTACGCAGGCGCTGACGCCTGAGCCACGCTCTCAACATTAATCGAAACCCTGGGGATCAGGCACGCATCGCCCCCCAAAGGTCGGGAGAAACCAAATGATCCAGATGCAAACCAACCTGGATGTTGCTGACAACAGCGGCGCACGCCGTGTTCAGTGCATCAAGGTGCTGGGTGGTTCCAAGCGTAAATACGCATCCGTCGGCGACATCATTGTCGTGTCGGTCAAGGAAGCCATCCCGCGCGGCCGTGTGAAAAAAGGCGACGTCCGCAAGGCCGTCGTTGTGCGCACTGCCAAAGAAGTTCGTCGTGAAGATGGCACCGCCATCCGCTTCGACCGCAACGCCGCCGTCATCCTGAACAACAACAACGAGCCCATCGGTACACGTATCTTTGGCCCGGTTGTTCGCGAACTGCGCGCCAAGAACTTCATGAAAATCATCTCGCTGGCTCCGGAGGTGCTCTGATGGCTGCGAAGCTTAAAAAAGGCGACAAGGTCGTCATGCTCACCGGCAAGGACAAGGGCAAAGAGGGCACAATCGCCTCTGTTGACCCCAAGTCGAACAAAGCCGTGGTTGACGGTCTGAACATCGCCATCCGCGCCACACGCCAAAGCCAGACCAGCCAGGGCGGCCGCATCCCCAAGGCGATGCCGGTTGACCTGAGCAACATTGCTCTGGTGGACGCCAAGGGCAACCCCACCCGCGTGGGTTTCAAAGTGGAAGGCGACAAGAAAGTGCGCTTTGCCAAGACAACAGGGGACGTGATCTAATGCTTGACGACGCAAAATACACACCCCGCCTGAAGGAGCAGTACCGCGACGCAGTCCGCGCTGCCCTGAAAGAAGAGTTCGGCTATAAGAACGACATGCAGATCCCGCGTCTGGACAAAATCGTCCTGAACATCGGTTGTGGTGCAGAAGCTGTCCGTGACAGCAAGAAAGCCAAATCCGCTCAGGAAGATCTGACCGCGATCGCAGGCCAAAAGGCTTTGACCACAGTCGCCAAGAAATCCATCGCGGGTTTCCGGGTGCGTGAGGACATGCCCTTGGGTGCCAAGGTTACCCTGCGTGGCGACCGCATGTACGAATTCCTCGATCGTCTGATCACAATTGCAATGCCCCGCGTCCGCGACTTTCGCGGTGTATCGGGCAAATCTTTCGACGGCCGCGGCAACTATGCCATGGGCATGAAAGAGCACATCGTGTTCCCTGAAATCAACTTTGATAAAGTTGACGAAACCTGGGGCATGGACATCGTGATCGCCACGACGGCGAAAACCGACGCAGAAGCCAAGGCGCTGTTGAAAGCTTTCAACATGCCCTTCAATTCGTAAGCGCGGGAAGGAATTTAGATATGGCTAAGAAATCCATGATCGAGCGCGAGAAAAAGCGCGAAGCCCTGGTCAAGAAGTACGCCGCCAAGCGCGCCGCACTGAAAGAGATCATCAACGACGAAAGCCAGCCGATGGAAGACCGCTTTCGCGCTTCCCTGAAGCTGGCGAAACTGCCGCGCAACAGCTCGGCCACACGTTTGCACAACCGGTGCCAACTGACCGGCCGTCCGCACGCGTACTATCGTAAACTAAAAATTTCGCGGATCGCGCTGCGGGACCTTGGCTCGAACGGCCAGATCCCCGGCATGGTCAAGTCGAGCTGGTAAGGAGGGCTTTGGTATGAACGATCCTATCGCAGACATGCTGACACGCATCCGCAACAGCCAGATGCGCGGCAAATCCACAGTCATGACACCAGCCTCCAAGCTGCGTGCATGGGTTTTGGACGTGCTGGCCGACGAAGGCTATATTCGCGGTTACGAAGCAAAAACAGGCGCTGACGGCCACCCGGCCATCGAAATCAGCCTGAAATACTACGAAGGCGAACCCGTCATTCGCGAAGTGAAACGGGTTTCGAAACCCGGTCGTCGCGTCTACATGGGCGTCAATGACATCCCCGTTGTCCGTCAGGGCCTGGGCGTGTCGATTGTCTCCACCCCCAAGGGTGTGATGTCGGATGCAAACGCACGGGCGGCCAATGTTGGCGGCGAAGTGCTTTGCACCGTATTCTAAGGAGGGTTTCATGTCTCGTATTGGTAAGAAACCGGTCAGCCTGCCCAGCGGTGTTTCCGCAACGGTCAGCGGCCAGTCGATCGAAGTCAAAGGCCCCAAAGGCACACGTTCGTTCAAGGCAACGGATGATGTGACCCTGACGGTCGAAGACAACGTCGTGAAAATCACGCCCCGTGGCAAATCCAAGCGCGCGCGCCAGCAGTGGGGCATGAGCCGCACAATGGTCGCGAACCTGGTCACCGGCGTGTCCGAAGGCTTTAAGAAAGAGCTTGAGATCAACGGTGTGGGTTACCGCGCCCAGATGCAGGGCAACACCCTGCGTCTGAACCTTGGCCTGTCCCACGACGTCGACTATCTGCCGCCCGAAGGGGTGACAGTGACCGCGCCGAAGCAGACCGAGATCGTGGTCGAAGGCATTGATGAACAACTCGTCGGTCAGGTTGCAGCGAACATTCGCGCCTGGCGGAAGCCCGAGCCCTACAAAGGCAAAGGCATCAAATACAAAGACGAGTATATCTTCCGCAAGGAAGGCAAGAAGAAGTAAGGACCAGACAGATGGCAAACAGCAAACGGACCCTGTTCCTCAAGCGCCGCCTGCGCGTCCGGAACAAACTTCGCCGCGTGAACGCAGGGCGCATGCGCCTTTCGGTGCACCGCTCGAACAAGAACATCAGCGTTCAGCTGATCGACGATGTGAATGGTGTCACAGTGGCATCGGCTTCCAGCCTCGAGAAAGATCTCGGCGTTGTTGGCAAAAACAACATCGACGCGGCCACCAAGGTCGGTTCTGCGATTGCAGAGCGCGCGAAGAAAGCAGGCGTGGAAGAAGCATACTTCGACCGCGGCGGCTTCCTCTTTCATGGCAAGGTGAAGGCTCTGGCCGACGCTGCGCGTGAAGGTGGTTTGAAAATCTAAGACCCATGTAGGTCGCCCCTTGCTTTGCGGGGGGCGGCTTCGATGATCCGGGGGGCCAGGTCTATCATGCCTTGTCCCACCAGGATTGACCCATTCGGCGCAAGCCACCAATGAAAAGGATGTTCTCATGGCAGAACGTGAAAACCGCCGCGGCCCGCGCCGCGACCGGGAAGAAACACCGGAATTCGCAGACCGTCTGGTCGCGATCAACCGCGTCAGCAAAACCGTCAAGGGTGGTAAGCGCTTTGGCTTCGCCGCACTTGTGGTTGTTGGCGATCAAAAAGGCCGCGTCGGCTTTGGCAAAGGTAAAGCGAAAGAGGTCCCCGAGGCCATTCGCAAAGCCACCGAACAAGCCAAGCGCCAGATGATCCGCGTTCAACTGCGCGAAGGCCGCACCCTGCACCACGACATGGAAGGTCGCCACGGCGCCGGCAAGGTCGTGATGCGCACAGCACCAGAAGGTACCGGTATCATCGCCGGTGGTCCGATGCGTGCCGTTTTCGAAATGCTCGGCGTCAAGGACGTTGTGTCCAAGTCGATCGGTTCGCAAAACCCGTACAACATGATCCGCGCCACCATGGACGGCCTGAAGAAAGAGGCTTCGCCTCGTTCGGTTGCCCAGCGTCGTGGTAAAAAAGTGGCTGACATTCTGCCCAAGCGCGAAGACAACGTCGAGTCGTCCGCTCAAGTGGCTGAGGAGGCATAAGCATGGCCAAGACTATCGTCATCAAACAAATCGGTTCCCCGATCCGCCGCCCTGCAAAACAGCGCGCAACACTGATCGGCCTGGGCCTGAACAAGATGCACCGTGTGCGCGAACTGGAAGACACACCTTCCGTGCGCGGCATGATCAACTCGATCCCGCACATGGTCGAGATCATCGAAGAAAAGGGCTGAACATCTGACAGGGTGTAATGCCCGACAGATGGAACGCCAGACGCCCCGTGGGAAACCGCGGGGCGTTTTGCTGTTTGCGGCACAACACGAGGGCGGTGCTGCGCACCTTGCCCCCGGGCTTTTGTGCCCTTCCTCTTCTCAGAGTCTCCCCCCCCACAGCCATGCATTCCGCGCAGGACGGTATTGCCATCTCGTCTGTGGTGCGGGGCGGGGCGCGGGGCTATGTCGGCCTCAACACGACCACTCATTCACGGATATTTGTCATGTACGCTCGTATCGCCCTGTTCTCCCTTGCTGCCGCAGCCCTGATGGCTCTGACATCTGCTTTCAAAGCCGCTTTGAACGCAAAACCCATTCCCAGCCGCTCTGACTATCTGCGTCAGACTGCACATCGCTAAGCGTGTCGGGTGCGCCACCGCGCGCACCCCTCACCGCACATTAACCTGCACCGCGTAAACCTTGGTGCGTTGCAACACCGGCCGCAGGGGCGAACACCCCGGCGGTTTCCACAGGATAGAGGCCCCTGACAAGGGCCACACTGAACGGTTCAGGGTGCAGGCCCCCAAGCCTGTCTCGCATATCCGATCTGGCGGCGCCGCCCTTTTTACCGGCCCCAATGAATTCCCAGATACAGACCGCCCTGAACTGCCCCGACACCGTGTCGGCGCAGCGATCTGGCGTGTCTGTATGTCGCGGCCTTGCGCCCGCCATCTCCCTCTTGCCCCATCGCGCCCCATCCCTTATACGCCCCCAGTGGCCACCGATCCGGCTCACAAGAATCATGAAACGCCGCGTTTGACCGCTCCCGTCGCTGGGGGTCACATCCGGCAAAAGGAGAAGCGACATGAAACTGAATGAACTGCGCGATAACGAAGGTGCCACCAAGAAACGCAAGCGCGTTGGCCGTGGCCCGGGCTCGGGTACCGGTAAGATGGGTGGCCGTGGTATCAAAGGTCAGAAATCCCGTTCGGGTGTGGCGATCAACGGCTACGAAGGCGGCCAGATGCCCCTGTACCAACGTCTGCCCAAGCGTGGCTTTACCAAGCCGAACCGCAAATCCTATGCGGTTGTGAACCTGGGCCTGATCCAGAAATTCATCGACGCCAAGAAAATCGACGGCGCTGCCGCGATCACCGAAGACGTTCTGATTGCGTCGGGTCTGGTGCGTCGCAAACTGGACGGCATCCGCGTGCTGGCCAAGGGCGAAGTGACCTCGAAGCTGGACCTGCAAGTGACCGGCGCGTCCAAGTCTGCGGTTGAAGCAGTGGAGAAAGCTGGCGGTTCGCTGACAGTCACAACCACGGCAGCGGCCGAGTAAACCCTACTCGAACCTTGTGGGCCGGCTCTGGCTGGCTTACATAGCCTTGAGTTTTCCTTAACGCCGCCCGCCGGAAAACGGCCTGGGCGGCGTTTTCGCAACAGAAAGAGCCGATATATGGTATCCGCCGTCGAAAACATGGCCGCCAACACCAGCTGGTCTGCGTTGGGCAAGGCCACTGACCTGCGCAACCGAATCCTGTTCACGCTGGGCCTGCTGATTGTCTATCGCCTGGGCACGTTTATTCCCGTTCCGGGTATCGACGGCGCAGCGCTGCGTGACTTCATGGAAGGCGCAGGGCAGGGCATCGGCGGCATGGTGTCGATGTTCACCGGCGGCGCGCTGGGGCGGATGGGCATTTTTGCCCTTGGGATCATGCCCTATATTTCGGCCTCGATCATCATCCAGCTTCTGACCTCGATGGTGCCTTCGCTTGAGCAGCTCAAGAAAGAAGGCGAACAGGGGCGCAAGAAGATCAACCAGTACACCCGCTACGGCACTGTGGCGCTGGCGACCTTGCAGGCTTACGGCCTTGCGGTCAGCCTTGAGGCGGGCGATCTGGTCACCGATCCGGGCCTGTATTTCCGCATGGCCTGCCTGATTACGCTGGTCGGCGGCACTATGTTCCTGATGTGGCTGGGCGAACAGATCACCTCGCGCGGCATCGGCAATGGCATTTCGCTGATCATTTTCGTCGGCATCATCGCCGAAGTGCCCGCAGCACTGGCGCAGTTCTTTGCCAGCGGCCGCAGCGGCGCCATCAGCCCTGCGGTGATCGTCGGCGTGATAATTATGGTGATCGTGACCATCATGTTCGTGGTCTTCATGGAGCGCGCCCTGCGCAAGATCCACATTCAGTACCCGCGCCGTCAGGTCGGCATGAAGGTCTATGACGGCGGTTCGTCGCACTTGCCGGTCAAGGTCAACCCCGCAGGCGTTATTCCCGCGATCTTTGCGTCCTCGCTGCTGTTGTTGCCGGTGACCATCAGCACCTTTTCGGGCAACTCGACCAATCCGGTGATGAGCTGGCTGCTGGCCAACTTTGGACCCGGTCAGCCGCTGTACCTGCTGTTCTTCGTGGCGATGATTGTGTTCTTTGCCTATTTCTACACCTTCAACGTCAGCTTCAAGCCCGACGAGGTTGCCGACAACCTGAAGAACCAGAACGGCTTTGTGCCCGGTATCCGTCCTGGCAAGAAAACCGCCGACTATCTGGAATATGTGGTCAACCGCATTCTGGTGCTGGGCGCGGCCTATCTGGCGCTGGTCTGTCTGCTGCCGGAAATCCTGCGCAGCCAGTTTACCATTCCTTTCTACTTCGGCGGTACGTCGGTGCTGATCGTCGTTTCGGTGACCATGGACACCATTCAACAAGTACAGTCACACCTGCTGGCCCACCAATACGAAGGGCTGATTGAAAAATCGAACCTGCGTGGCAAAGGCAAAGGGGGAAAACCCCGCAAGAAACGGAGCCCCGTGCGTCGATGAATATTATTCTGCTTGGACCGCCAGGGGCGGGCAAAGGAACGCAAGCGCGCTTTCTGGTTGAAGAGCATGGCATGGTGCAGCTTAGCACCGGTGACATGCTGCGCGCCGCCAAGGAAAGCGGCACCAAGATGGGCGACATCGTGGCCGACGTGATGGCCCGTGGTGCGCTGGTGACGGATGATATCGTGATCGGTCTGATCCGTGAGCAGCTGAACACGGTCAAGGCGAACGGGTTCATCTTTGACGGCTTCCCGCGCACGCTGGCGCAGGCCGATGCGCTGACCAACCTGCTGGCGGTCGAAGGCGAAATGCTGGACGCCGTGATCGAGATGGAAGTGGACGACGAGGCTTTGGTCGCGCGGATCACGGCACGCTCGACTTGTGGCGATTGTGGTGAGGTTTACAACGACAACACCAAACCGCAGCCTGCCGACGGCAAGTGCAGCAATTGCGGCGCCTCTGATTTCCGCCGCCGCGCAGATGACAACGAGGACAGCCTCAGAACCCGTCTGATGGAATATTACAAGAAAACCTCGCCGCTGATTGGCTATTATTACGCCAAGGGCATGCTGACCAAGATCAATGGTCTGGGTGAGATTGACGAGGTGAAAGCGGCCATCGACAAGGCGCTTTCCTAGGTCACATACCCATAAAAGGGATTCACAGACTTTAGAAAACGTGATTCACTTTCCGGCAAATGTGGAGGTGAGAATGGCACGTTTTGATTTGACAGATTTTGAATGGTCGGTGATCCAGCCGTTGCTGCCGACGAAGGTGCGCGGCAAGCCGCGTGTGGATGACCGGCGGGTTTTGAACGGCATCTTCTGGCGCTTGCGGACTGGTGCGCCCTGGGCAGACATTCCTGCCCGATACGGGCCGCATACGACCTGTGTGAACCGCTTCAACCGCTGGCGGCGTGCGGGTCACTGGGCGCGTATTCTTGAAGCAATATCAGAGGCATATGAGGGTGAGGTGCAAATGATTGACAGCTCCTCCATCCGGGTACACCAACAGGGCGCAAATGGCCCTAAAAAAGGGGGCGATCCGATTGCCTGGGTCGCTCAAGGGGCGGGCTGACAACGAAAATCCACGCTTTGGTGGACGCGCTTGGCCGCCCGATCCGGCTCATGCTGACGGCTGGGCAGGCCTATGATGGACACGCGGCAGAGCAGATGTTGGATCGACTGAAAGAAGGCTGCAGCGTGCTGGCGGATCGCGCCTATGACAGCAACGCGATCCGTGATTTGATCGCCAAACAGAAGGCGCAAGCCGTGATCCCTTCGATGCCGCAACGCAATCCTGTCATCGCGCATGATCGCGAGCGTTACAAAGCACGCAACGCAGTGGAGCGTTTCTTCAACAAACTCAAAAACTTCCGCGCGGTAGCAACAAGATATGACAAACGCGATGATAATTTCCTCGCATCCATACAACTCGCGTCAATCAGGATCTGGTTGCGAACTTATGAGTCGGTGACCTAGGGTCCAGACCCTAAGCTTGGAGCAGGGACAGCAGGTATCAAACGGATCATCGCGGTAACGCTGTTCGGTTTGGCTGCCTTTCCTGCTTTGACGCGCCTGTAGCGCAGGCAAACGCTTCCAACTGCGGACCCAGGGTGCGCCAAGCACGAACCGTACGCCATTGGCGTGGCGGGCGGGCGCTTTTTACCTGTATTGCGCTTCTTTTTCCTTACACAAAGATCAGATCCTAAATTCCCCCTTGACCTCAAGCCGACTTGACTTTGTACAGCTTGCGCCCTGTCGAAACGTCAACGGAGCACGAGATCAATGACCAACCCCCACACATCACCAGTTCTAAAGGCGCAAAACAATGGCTGAGCTTTTCCGCGACGCCCTGATCATCGGAACCGGCGCCACGCTGTTCATGGATCTTGTTGCCCTTGTTCTGAAACACACGCTGGGCCTCCAGCCGCTGAACTATGCGCTGGTCGGGCGCTGGGGCATTTATCTGCTGCATGGGCGTTTGCGCCATCACCCGATCACCGCCAGCCCGTCCATTGCGGGCGAGCGTTGGGCTGGCTGGGGCCTGCACTACCTGACGGGCGTGGTGTTCGCCTGTATTCTGTTGTGGCTGGTCGGGAACCAGAACCCGCTGCGGTTTGACGTGGCCCTGACGTTCGGGGCGCTTAGTGTGCTGGCGCCGTTCCTGATCCTGCAACCGGGCATGGGGGCAGGGCTGGCCGCACGGCGCACGCCGCAGCCCGGCCTTGCGCGCCTGAAAAGCCTGCTGGCGCATCTGAGCTTTGGCGCGGGGCTTTGGGTGGCGGCCTTTTGCTGGAATGCGGTGTCCTGAGCGCCCCGCCGCCGCTGCCGGGGGCAGGGAATTTGCAACCGGCACGATATCGTGGCAAAGCTGTGCACGCAGACATAACGCGGCATTTCATGCACGCCACGATGTCCATTTGCGGGCGCGCACAGCCCTTTGTGGTAAGGTCACGGCTTCCTTATCCACAGGGGGGTTGACCCCACCCCAAAGGCCACATAATTAGCCCTATCTCGAAAGAGAATCGCAGTGTTCCGACCGGGTCGCGCCCGACAGGAACAGATCACCTGATCAGCGGCGGCCCGTAGCAGAAATGCTTCGGGCTTATGTTGTGAAAAAAGGGCCCGGAACTACGGGCTCGCAACGAAAAGGAAAATGACACGTGGCACGTATCGCCGGCGTTAACATCCCCACTGCAAAGCGGGTCCCAATCGCCCTCACCTATATCACCGGTATCGGTAACACTTCGGCCAAAGCCATCTGCGAAGCAGTTGGCATCGACGCATCGCGTCGTGTGAACGAACTGTCCGACGCCGAAGTTCTGAAAATCCGCGAGCACATCGACGAAAACTACACCGTCGAAGGTGACCTGCGTCGTGACACGCAGATGAACATCAAGCGCCTGATGGACCTGGGCTGCTACCGTGGCCTGCGTCACCGTCGCAACCTGCCCGTTCGTGGTCAGCGTACTCACACCAACGCACGTACTCGCAAAGGCCCCGCAAAGGCCATTGCCGGTAAGAAGAAATAAGGGAGGCTCTGATCAATGGCACGCGATAAGACACGTACAAAGAAAAAAGAGCGCAAGAACATCGCCGCTGGTGTGGCGCATGTGAACTCTTCCTTCAACAACACCAAGATCCTGATCTCGGACGTTCAAGGCAACGCGATTGCATGGTCGTCCGCAGGCACCATGGGCTTTAAAGGGTCGCGTAAATCGACACCTTACGCTGCCCAGATGGCCGCCGAAGATGCAGGCAAAAAAGCACAAGACCACGGCGTGAAAACGCTGGAAGTCGAAGTGCAAGGCCCCGGCTCGGGTCGTGAGAGCGCATTGCGCGCCCTGGCGGCTGTCGGTTTCAACATCACGTCGATCCGTGACGTGACACCGATGGCCCACAACGGCTGCCGTCCGCCGAAACGCCGCCGCGTCTAAGCTGATTTTTACCTTCGGGGCTGCGTGTCTGCACGCGGCCCCGATCCGCTTTTTTGAAACCTCGGGAGTCTGCTCCTTAAGGACATGGGGAACAGACAAGAATGGAGGGACGCATGATCCACAAGAATTGGGCTGAACTGATCAAGCCTCAGCAGCTTGACGTGAAACCGGGCAACGACCCGGCGCGTCAGGCCACAGTTGTCGCCGAACCGCTGGAACGCGGCTTTGGTCTGACAATGGGCAACGCCCTGCGCCGCGTGCTGATGAGCTCGCTGCAAGGTGCGGCCATCACATCGGTGCAAATCGACAACGTGCTGCACGAGTTTTCCTCGGTGGCCGGTGTGCGCGAAGACGTGACCGACATCATCCTGAACCTCAAGGGCGTGAGCCTGAGCATGGAAGTCGAAGGGCCCAAGCGCCTGTCGATTTCGGCAAAAGGTCCGGGCGTTGTCACTGCCGGCGACATCTCGGAAAGCGCGGGCATTGCGATTCTGAACCGCGAACATGTGATCTGCCACCTGGATGACGGTGCCGATCTGTACATGGAACTGACCGTAAACACGGGCAAGGGCTATGTCGCAGCCGACAAGAACAAACCCGAAGACGCGCCCATCGGTCTGATCCCGATCGACGCGATCTATTCGCCTGTCAAACGCGTCAGCTATGACGTGCAGCCGACGCGCGAAGGTCAGGTTCTGGACTATGACAAGCTGACCATGAAGATCGAAACAGACGGCTCGCTGACGCCGGACGACGCCGTGGCCTTTGCCGCGCGTATCCTGCAAGACCAGCTGGGCATCTTCGTCAACTTCGACGAGCCGGAATCGGCTTCGCGTCAGGACGACGACGACGGTCTCGAGTTCAACCCGCTTCTGCTGAAGAAAGTGGACGAGCTGGAACTGTCGGTACGTTCGGCCAACTGCCTGAAGAACGACAACATCGTCTACATCGGCGACCTGATCCAGAAAACCGAAGCAGAAATGCTGCGCACCCCGAACTTTGGCCGCAAGTCCTTGAACGAAATCAAGGAAGTGCTGTCGGGCATGGGTCTGCACCTTGGCATGGACGTCGAGGACTGGCCACCAGACAACATCGAGGATCTGGCGAAGAAATTCGAAGATTCCTTCTAAGACGACCCCGAGGCGGGGGAGACCCCGCCCCGGACCACGACTGGGCCACAAGCCCCAAGGAGAGCCCAAGACACGCATCGCGGGCCAGACAAAGCAAAACCGCCCGTAGAGGGCACATCTAGGAGAACGAACATGCGTCACGCACGTGGATACCGCCGCCTGAACCGCACACACGAGCACCGCAAGGCGCTGTGGGCAAACATGGCCGGCTCGCTCATCGAACATGAGCAAATCAAGACAACCCTGCCCAAAGCGAAAGAGCTGAAGCCGATCATCGAGAAAATGATCACGCTGGCGAAACGCGGTGACCTGCACGCCCGTCGTCAGGCCGCAAGCAAGCTGAAACAAGACGCTTTCGTCGAGAAACTGTTCGCAGTTCTGGGCCCGCGCTACAAAGACCGCCAAGGTGGTTACGTGCGCGTGTTGAAAGCCGGTTTCCGTTACGGTGACATGGCGCCCATGGCGATCATCGAATTCGTGGACCGCGACCGCGACGCCAAAGGCGCCGCAGACAAAGCGCGTCTGGTCGAAGTCGAAGCCGAAGATTGATTTTTGGTCGGACCTGCGGGTCTGGACATCGAAACGCCGCTCCTGAACAGGGGCGGCGTTTTGCGTTTGGTGGGCAGTTGCTCGGTTGTTGACTGACACAAAGCGGAAACCGGACGTTCGCGCAAAGCGCAGAGAATGACGGCTTCGAGTCCAAAGTGACTTAACCACACAGGGCGGCGCCTGACCGCGGGTGGGCATCACCACATGGGTGGATGCCACTTAATTTCTATGCTTTGGCGTGGGGATGAAGAGGCGCAAGACGGTGAGGAAGCGCCCGCCCATGGGGCGGTCGGGCGCTGCCCGGCAGCTCTTCGAGCCTTGCTTCCGGGCTTTGGTGAATTGCCACAAAGTCCACACTGCGGCCCCTCGGTAGAAAACTTCCGAAGGGCCGGTTAGGACCAATATTGCAGTCCTTGCGGGTTTCCGAAAATCAGCCGCATCGCGTCAAAGATGCACGACCTTCGCGCCTAGGGTCTGGACCCATTAACCTTATGTCGTCAGCGGCAATTTCGCGAAATTTCAGTGGTTTGGGTCGTGCTGCCAATAGTGGTTCTATTTGCAAGCGGCCCAAGACACTGAAATGAAGTGAAATTGCCGCCCTGCGGGTTTGACGGATTTTCCCGCAGCCTGCGGCGCATCTGTTTGAAATAGAACCACTATTCTTGCACAGATGCTGCTTGTCAGCGGAAAAATCTGTCAAACTGACAACGTAAGATTAATGGGTCCAGACCCTAAGCCGCTTCCAGCGCGTGCTTCACGATCTGTTCAATCTCGTGCACGGGATGGTTGGTCAATGTCTTGGGGATTTCCGCGACGATCTTGCTGGTCACTTCCACATGCATGTCATCGCGCAGAACGCCCAGCACCTGCGGGCTGGCCACGATCACCAGCTTGTCGAACAGCCCCTTGTGCGCCGCCTTGTACAGCAGGTCGGACAGGTCCTTGGCAAAGCGGTCCTTGGCCAGTTCGTGCCAGTCGGTGTCATCCAGCGCCGAACGTTGGTTCATCCCGCCATCCTGCATACGTCCGGGGCGATTGGCCGATTGCGCGCTGTCTGACGGGTTGTCCTGCTGCTCGGTGTCCGTGACCTCGAAATTCGGATCTTGCAGGTCGGTCAGATTGCGCATGAACAGTGCTTTTTCGCTGTCTGTCACAACGATCCATGTGCCTTTTGCCAGTTTTGCCATCTCGTATGTCCTTTCATGAACAGTTTCATTGGACAAACGGATGGGGCGGGGCGCTGGTTCCGAGCGGGGCGGCACATTGCCGTGTCATGCGCGTGCGGCGTCGCCAGACCGCCCGCGTCTTGCAATTGCCGTCCCGTCTGGGCATATCCCAAGAGCAAACCGGAGGTGCCATGAGACGTTTCATCCTTGCCGCTACGTTGGTTTTCACAGCCCTGGGCGCTCAGGCGCAGACCATGGACAAGGTTCCGCAAAGCCAGGGCGAAATCTCGCTCAGCTTTGCCCCCGTGGTGCGACAGGCGGCCCCCGCCGTGGTCAACATCTATGCCAAATGGGTGACCGAGGGACGCCAGACCCCGTTCATGAACGACCCATTCTTTGACCGCTTCTTCGAGGGTATGGGCCAGCGCGAGCCGCGTGTGCAAAGCTCGCTTGGCTCGGGTGTGATCCTCAGTGCCGACGGGCTGATGGTCACCAACTATCACGTCGTCGGCATGGCCACCGAAATCCGCGTGGTGCTGAGCGACCGCACAGAATATGCCGCCGACGTGCTGCTGGCGGACGAAGACAGCGATCTGGCGGTGCTGCAACTGGTCGGCGCGCATGATCTGCCCTTTGTCACCCTGCGCGACAGCGCCACCGTCGAAGTGGGCGAACTGGTGCTGGCCATCGGCAACCCCTTTGGCGTCGGGCAAACCGTGTCCAGCGGCATCGTGTCTGGCCTCGCGCGGTCGGGCGGGGCCGGGGGCGCGGGGCATGGGTATTTCATCCAGACCGACGCGCCGATCAACCCCGGCAACTCGGGCGGGGCGCTGGTGGACATGGGCGGCCGCGTGATCGGCATCAACACCCGCATCGTCAGCAAATCGGGCGGCTCGAACGGCATCGGCTTTGCGATTCCGGCGGGGCTGGTGCACAGCTTTGTCGAACAGGCGCGGGCGGGGGCCACCTCCTTTGGCCGTCCGTGGGCGGGCATGTCGGGCCAGCCGGTCGACTTCGACATGGCGCAGTCGCTGAACCTGCCGTCGGTCAGCGGTATCGTGGTGTCGGGCCTGCACCCCAGCAGCCCGTTCCTGACCGCAGGATTCGAGGTCGGCGACGTGATCGCCGCCGTCGACGGGTTGCCGGTGAACACGCCGTCGGAAATGGTCTATCGCATGACTGTTGCGGGCCTTGGAAAGACCTCGCAGATCACGCGGCTGCGTGACGGCAAGGCAGAGGATATCGCGGTGGAACTGGTGGCCGCACCGGATGAGCCACCCCGCGATCCGCACAGCTTTGGACCGCAGTCGCGCTTTCCCGGCCTGACCGTGGCGCGCATCAATCCGGCGGTGATTGCCGAAATGAACCTGCCGATCGAGGCCGAGGGCGTTGTTGTCACGCAACTGGAAGGCCCCGCCGCCCGTTCGGGACTGCGCCCCGGCGACATCATCGAAACGCTGAACGATGTGGCGATTACCGATCCGGAAACGTTCCGGAAAACGCTTGAGGCTTCGGGCCGCTGGTATGCCTTCGGGCTGATCCGTGACGGGCGTCGTGCCGGACTGCGGTTGCGCGGTGGCTGATCTGTTTGACACCCCCGGCGGACCGGAAGCGCCGACCAAGGGCCGCCCGCTGGCGGACCGTCTGCGTCCTGCGCGGCTGGACGAGGTGATCGGACAGGATCACATCCTTGGCCCCGACGCGCCGCTGGGCGTGATGCTGGCAGGGGACACCCTGAGTTCGTTGATCTTCTGGGGACCGCCCGGCGTGGGCAAGACCACCATCGCGCGGTTGCTGGCGGGGGAAACTGATCTGCATTTCGTGCAGATCAGCGCGATCTTTACCGGCGTGCAGGACCTGAAGAAGGTTTTCGAATCCGCCCGCATACGCCGCCAGAACGGGCAGGGCACATTGCTGTTCGTTGACGAGATTCACCGTTTCAACAAGGCGCAGCAGGATGGGTTCCTGCCGCATATGGAAGACGGCACAATCCTGTTGGTGGGGGCCACCACCGAGAACCCCAGTTTCGAGCTGAACGCCGCGCTTATGTCCCGCTCGCAGGTTCTGGTGTTGCAGCGGCTTGAGCTGAAAGACCTTGAACGGCTGGCGCAACGCGCTGAGAAAGAGCTGGGCCGCGCCCTGCCGCTGGACGGCCCCGCGCGCGAGGCGCTGCTGGAAATGGCGGACGGGGACGGGCGGGCGCTGCTGAACCTGATTGAACAGGTCAGCGGCTGGAAGGTTGACGGCAACCTTGGTCCCGACGCGCTGGCCACCCGCCTGATGCGCCGCGCGGCGCAATATGACAAAAGCGGCGAACATCACTACAACCTGATCTCGGCCTTGCACAAATCGGTGCGCGGGTCCGACCCCGATGCGGCGCTCTACTGGTTCGCGCGGATGCTGGAGGGCGGCGAAGACCCCCGCTATCTGGCGCGGCGCATCACCCGCATGGCGGTCGAGGACATCGGCCTGGCCGATCCCAACGCCCAGGCCGTGTGCCTGCAAAGCTGGGAAACCTATGAACGGCTAGGCAGTCCCGAGGGCGAACTGGCGCTGGCGCAGGCGCTGACCTATCTGGCGCTGGCACCGAAATCGAACGCCGCTTACGTCGCCTACAAAGCCGCGCGTCAGGCTGCGAAAAAGACCGGCTCGATGATGCCGCCCAAACACATCCTGAACGCGCCCACCGGCCTGATGAAGGATCAGGGCTACGGCTCGGGCTATGCCTATGACCACGACGCCGAGGACGGGTTTTCAGGGCAGAACTATTTCCCCGACGGGATGAAGCGGCCGGTTCTCTACAATCCGGTCGAACGCGGGTTCGAGAGGGACCTGAAAAAGCGGCTGGATTACTTCGTTAAATTGCGGGCCAAGCGGGAAGGGTGAGGTCCGATGACAGGCTGAATGGGTCCAGACCCTAGCAGGGGCGGCGAGGGTCGAAAGAAGAGGTCAGGGTGACATAAACCTGCATCACCGGTCCTCTATAATGTTATCGACGGTGCGGGTCCTTTGCCGGAAGAGCATCGCGCAAGTCCTCGGCGTTTTTCCATTCGGGTTTGGCGCTGGCCCCTGTTTCGTCCGGTATGAAAGAGGAAGCAGCAGCTTTGGTCAAATCGGGAATATAGCGCGGACAGTTTGGGAAGATCTCGTCGGCGTCGACACGCACGGTCAGCTTGTGGCCTTCCTTCGTTGGGCCGTCGACAAGAGTGCAATTGCCATTGACGCGCAGACGCTTTGGCCGAGCGCCAAATTCAATGAACAGAAGTCCGATTCGCGGTGATTTCAGTGCATTGCCAAGGCTGCGATACATCGAGTTTCCATCAAAATCCGCCCACTCAAGTCGCGTCGGACCTGTGACTTGCACGAAGCCGGGCGCTCCGCCCCGAAAGGAACAGTCCACGCTTTGTCCGTATGCCGTAGCAATGAAAAAGAACTCTGCATTTTCTATGAAGCTGACGTCTTGCTCCCGAAACTCGGGAAGCCGCCGATGCTTTTCCAATGCATCTGCCATTCGGCGGCCATCAAACCTGTCCTGCAACGCACGGTGACCATCGTGAAACATGCTGGTTGATTGCTCTGACATCTTCAAACCTCGCAGTTGACTGATAACAGACTACCACACTTTCTTGCGGTCTAAAGGTCCGCTGTGTCCGGCTCACCGAAGACGTAGATTGGCGCGGGCGACCGCTCCGAAGGCTGTCCATGTTCCCCGTGCGCGCGGCCAAAGCCTGACGCTGCGCGGTTTGGTGACTGGCTGGACCTGTGCGGGGTTTGCCTGACACGGCGCGCTGAGCGGATGCAGGCTCCGCGCCGGACCTGCCAAAGCGTTCCGGCAGGCGAAAGCCGAGGAAAACTTGACTCTTCCGCGTGGCCGCGCGATGGACGCGCCATGATCTCGACCCTGACCCTCGTTGCCCTCGGCGGTGCCATCGGTGCCAGCCTGCGCTATTTGTTTGGCGTGGCCGTGATGCGCGTGGTTGGTGCGACCCAATTCCCCCTTGCGATCATCGGGGTGAATGTCATCGGGTCGGTGCTGATGGGGGTATTCGTGGTGGCTGCGGCGCAGCGGGGGCTGACGCATCTGTCGCCCCTGGTGATGACCGGGCTGCTGGGCGGGTTCACCACTTTTTCCGCCTTTTCGCTGGAAACCGTCGGCCTGATCGAGCGGGGCCAGTTCGGCCTTGCCGCGGCCTATGTCACCCTGTCCGTGGGGTGTTCGGTGCTGGGCCTGATGCTGGGCATGATACTTGCCCGAGGAGCTTTTGTATGAGCCGTGTTCAAACCGTCACCGTGGCCCCGGACGAGGCCGACCAGCGCCTGGACCGCTGGATGAAGAAACGCTTTCCGCAGGTCAGCCAGGGCATGATCGAGAAATTCTGCCGCAAGGGTGAAATCCGTGTCGAAGGCGGGCGGGTGAAATCCGCGACCCGTCTTGAGGCGGGGCAAAGCGTGCGCATTCCGCCGCTGCCCGACGAAGCCGCGCCGGTGATCCAGCGCACGCGGATTTCGGATGCCGATGCCAAGATGATCCGCAACTGTGTGATCTACCGCGACGATCATGTGATCGCGCTGAACAAGCCCCCCGGTCTGGCCGTGCAGGGTGGATCGGGGCAGGCGGATCGCCATGTCGATGCGCTGTCGGATGCGCTGATTTTCGATGCCGAGGAAAAGCCGCGCCTTGTGCACAGGCTGGACCGCGACACGTCGGGCGTGCTGCTGCTGGCGCGCACGCGGCTGGCGGCCAAGGCGCTGACCGCGTCGATGCGCCACCGCGAAACCCGCAAGATTTACTGGGCCATCGTCGCCGGTGTGCCCACGCCCTATCTGGGCGAGGTCCGTTACGGGCTGGTCAAGGCCGGTGGCCACGGCAAGGGCGGCGAGGGCGAAAAGATGATCGCGGTGCATCCGCGCGACGTGGACAGCACGCCGGGCGCGAAACGGGCCCACAGCCTCTATGCTACGCTGTTCCGCGTGGGGTCGCGCGCGTCGTGGGTGGCACTGGAGCCGATCACAGGCCGCACCCACCAGCTGCGCGCGCATATGGCCGAAGTGGGCCACCCGATTGTCGGTGACGGCAAATACGGCGGTTCGGGTCAGGAAAACCTGGGCGACGGCTGGGGCGCACAACTGGGCGGGATCATCTCGAAAAAACTGCACCTGCACGCGCGGATGATGCGGTTCGAGCATCCCCACACCCGCAAGGTGATCACGATCACGGCGGAACTGCCCGACCACATGGCCCACAGCTGGGAGACCTTTGGCTGGACCGAGGATCTGGCCGCAGAAGACCCCTTTGAGTCGTTGCAATGACGGCACCGCTGCGGCTGGTGATATTCGACGTGGACGGCACGCTGGTCGACAGTCAGGGGCATATCGTGGCCTCGATGACGGCGGCCTTTCAGGCGCTGGGGGCCGCGGTGCCCACGCGCGAGGCGATTCTTGGCATCGTGGGGCTGTCGCTGGATGTTGCAGTGCCGCGTCTGGCCCCCACGCTGTCCGGTGCGCAACATGGCGCGTTGGTGCAGGGGTACAAGGACAGCTACATGGACATGCGCCTGTCGCACGGCGCGGCGGCGGCCTCGCCCCTGTATGCGGGCGCGCTTGAGACCTTGGAAAAGCTGCACCAGCACGACGACATCCTGCTGGGCGTCGCCACGGGCAAATCCAAACGCGGCCTTGATGCGCTGATCGAGGCGCACGGGCTGGAGCGGATGTTCGTCACCCGCCAATGCGCCGATTTCCATCCGTCGAAACCGCATCCGTCGATGATCCACACCGCCCTGAGCGAGGCGGGCGTTGATGCGGCCAATGCGGTGATGGTGGGCGACACCAGCTTTGACATGGACATGGCGCAGGCCGCCGGTGTGGCGGGCATTGGCGTCACATGGGGCTATCACGCGCCTGCTGCCCTCACGGCAGCCACCCACATCGTGCAGGACTTTGACGCCCTGCACAGCACGATCACGACACAATGGAGCCTGCCCGTATGAGCGAGTGGAAGCAAAAGAAGTTCTGGACCAGGTCCGAAGTGACCGAAGCCGAGGGCGGCTTTGGCGTGGCACTGGACGGGCGTGGTGTGAAAACCCCGGCCAAGGCGCCGCTGGTGGTGCCGTCGCGCAGAATGGCGCAGGCGATTGCCGATGAATGGGCCGCCCAGGAGGGCACGGTCGACCCCACCACCATGCCGTTCACCCGCAGCGCCAACGCGGCCATCGACAAGGTGCACGTGCAACACGCCGAGGTGGCCGATCTGGTGGCAGCCTATGGCGACGCCGATCTGCTGTGTTACCGCGCGGCCAGCCCCGAGGGTCTGGTGGCCCGTCAGGCCGAACGCTGGGACCCGCTGCTGGACTGGGCGCATGTGGCGCTGAATGTAAAGCTTGCGACCCTGCAAGGGGTCATGCATGTGCCACAAGACCCGTCGGCGTTGGCGGCTTTGGCGCAGCGCACACACGCGCTGGATGCCTTTGAACTGACCGGATTTCATGATCTTGTCAGCCTGTCGGGGTCGCTGATTATCGGTTTTGCAGCCTTGCACGACGCAAGGGAAGCCTCGGAATTGTGGCACCTGTCACGTCTGGACGAGGAGTGGCAGGCCGAGTTCTGGGGCAATGACGACGAGGCCGACGCCGAAGCCGCGATCAAGAAGGCCTCGTTTTTGCACGCAAAATCCTTTGTGGATGCCCATCGGGCGGGCTAATTCCGCTGCACACAAGAAACTTGGGCCGCTGTCGGTTCTAATGCTTTGTTTTCCCGTTTCCTCCCCTTGACGTAGCAAGCTGAATCCGACCACACTCGGGCCTATCAGCAAGGGTCTTGCCCTTGTTCGTTATTGCTTCGGGCTGCAAAAGCCGGTTGCGTCACCCGAACGGGGTGGAAAATCAGGAAGAGGTAAAAATGAAAAAAACGATAATTTTTAGCGCGTTGACAGTCGCCGGCTTTGCGGCCGGTGCAGCAGCAGCTGGAACACTTGATGACGTCAAGGCACGCGGCAAGCTGAACTGCGGTGTTGTGACCGGTCTTGCCGGTTTCGGTGCGCCCAACGCTGACGGCCGCTGGGAAGGTTTCGACGTGGATCTGTGCCGCGCGGTTGCTGCGGCTGTTCTGGGTGACGGCGACGCTGTTGAATTTGTTCCAACGACCGCCAAAACACGCTTTACCGCGCTGGCGTCGGGCGAAATCGACATGCTGGCGCGCAACACCACATGGACCTTCTCGCGCGATGTCGATCTGAAGTTCACCTTTGTCGGCGTCAACTATTATGACGGTCAGGGCTTCATGGCGCCCAAGGCGCTGGGCGTTTCGTCAGCCAAGGATCTGGACGGCGCGACTGTCTGCATCCAGACCGGCACAACAACCGAGCTGAACCTGGCGGACTTCTTCCGCACCAACAACATCAGCTACGAGCCGGTGCCGATCGAAACCAACGCCGAAGCGCAACAGCAGTATCTGGCTGGTGCCTGTGACGTGTACACAACCGACGCATCGGGTCTGGCGTCTTCACGCGCCACATTCGAAAACCCCGGCGACCACATCCTGCTGCCTGAAATCATCTCGAAAGAGCCGCTGGGCCCGTTGGTCCGTCACGGCGATGATGAATGGGGTGACGTTGTGCGCTGGACGCTGAACGCCCTGATTGCTGCGGAAGAGCTGGGCGTGACCTCGGCCAATGTCGGCGAAATCGGCAACAGCACCAACAACCCCGAGATCAAGCGTCTTCTGGGCACCGAAGGTACGCTGGGTGAAATGATGGGCGTTGACGCGGACTGGGCTGCCAAGGCCATCGCGGTTGGCGGCAACTATGGTGAAATCTTTGCCAAGAACATCGGCGAAGAAACACCCATCGGTCTGGCCCGTGGCCTGAACGCACAGTGGACGAACGGCGGCCTGATGTACGCGCCTCCGTTCCGTTAATTTGAACTGCCAAAGGGCGCGGGACACCCCCGCGCCCTTTGCGCAACCGGCATAGTTGCCGAACAAAGACGACAAAATGAACCGGCCGGAAGAAGCATCAAAAGATGCACAGGCACGGGACACAGGGAACAGTTTCATGACAACACTCACCGACCCCCCCAAGGGTGCGTTCCGGCCATCTATGCTGCTGTACGATTCGCGCTATCGCTCGCTGACGTTGCAGGCGATTGCGGCCATCGTTCTGGGGCTGTGCTTTTTGTACCTATATTCGAATGTCGCCGCCAACCTGCGCGCTGCGGGTCTGAATATTTCCTATGACTTCCTGGGAAATACCGCCGGCTATGACATCAACCAGACGCTGATCGACTATTCCAGCCAGTCCAGCAACTGGCGCGCGGCGGTTGTCGGCATTCTGAACACGTTGCTGGTGGCCTTTCTGGCCTGTGTCACCGCCACCATCTTTGGCGTTCTGGCCGGTGTGCTGCGGCTGTCGCCAAACTGGCTGGTGCGCAAGTTGATGGCGTTTTACGTCGAGATTTTCCGCAACATTCCGGTGCTGATCTGGATCATCATCATTTTCACCATCATGACAGCGGTGCTGCCTGCACCCAGCGCATTCCGTGGCGAGAACCCCGACAGCACGATGCTGTTCGATCTTGCGGCCTTTACCAACCGCGGGGTCTATATTCCCGGCCCCTATTTCACACGCGGTTTCGGTGCCGAGGGCAATGGCGCGCTGAACTGGTTGCTGGTTATCGCGGTTTTGCTGGGGTCGCTGTTTGGAACGCGCGCCGTCACGGCGTCGGCCAATGCCAAACAGGCGGCCACCGGCCTGCGTCCCAATACGCTGTGGGTGAACCTTGGTATCTGGTTCGTGCCGATCATCGTGGTGCTGTTTGCACTGGGTCTGACCTGGGATTACCCTGCGCTCAAGGGCTTTAACTTTCAGGGTGGCCTGAAAGTTGGCGGTCCGCTGATTGCGCTGTGGTTTGCCCTGTCGATCTATACCGGTGCCTTTATTGCGGAAAACGTCCGTGCGGGTATTCAGGCCGTGTCCAAGGGCCAGACCGAAGCTGCCGCCGCCCTGGGCCTGCGTCCGCGCCGTGTCATGGGCCTTGTGGTGCTGCCGCAAGCCCTGCGGGTCATCATCCCGCCGCTGATTTCGCAGTATCTGAACATCACCAAGAACTCGTCACTGGCAATCGCGGTGGGCTATGCCGACATCACGGCGACGCTGGGCGGGATCACCCTGAACCAGACAGGCCGCGCGATCGAATGCGTGCTGCTGTTGATGCTGTTCTATCTGACGATCTCGTTGCTGATTTCGGCGTTCATGAACGTCTACAACAACAACATGAAGCTGAAGGAGCGCTGAGCCATGTCAGATACACATGCAGAATCCATCCGCTTCGTGCGTGAAACAACCTTGCCGCAGGCGGAGCCGCCCGTGGCCGAACGGGGCATCTATAAATGGGGCCGAGAGAACCTGTTTGCCACGCCCGCCAACGGCCTGCTGACGCTGGTATCGCTTTATGTGATCTATCTGGTGCTGTCGGGGGTGCTGCCGTGGTTGTTGAACGGGGTGTGGAACGCCAGCAGCCTGTCTGAATGCCGCGAGATTCTGGCGGGTGAGACAGGCGGCTGTTTTGCTGTTCTGGTCGACCGCTGGTCGCAGCTGTTCTTTGGCTTCAAATACCCGTCGGATCAGTACTGGCGTCCGACACTGGCCTTTGCACTGTTCTTTGTTGCGGTGGCGCCTGTGCTGTTCTTTGATCTGCCGCGCAAGATGTTGGCCTTTACAGCAGTCTTTCCGTTTCTGGCCTATTGGCTGATCTGGGGCGGTCCGGTTCTGGTGCCTGTCTTTGCCTTTGTTGGCGTTGTCGTGGGCTATCTGGTCTATGCCCGTCTGGTCACCCAAAGCTTTGCCGGCGGTTTCTTTGGCGGCGTGGCGGCGGCAGCGGTGACATGGTTCATCGGCGGCTATCTGGTCGAATGGACCAGCGGACCCACGTCGATGCTGGAAGCGGTGCCAAGCCGCGATCTGGGCGGCTATATGCTGAACTTCATGCTGGGTGTAACCTGTGTGTCGCTGTCGGTGCCCATCGGCATCGCGCTGGCGTTGGGGCGGCAATCGTCGATGCCGTTTATCAAATGGGTCAGCGTGGTGTTCATCGAATTCATTCGCGGTGTGCCGCTGATCACCCTGCTGTTCGTGGCAAGCGTGATGCTGGCCTATTTCTTCCCGCCTGAATCGACGGTTGATCTGTTC